>DHLY01000104.1:296-7595 GCA_002405525.1 Proteobacteria bacterium UBA4656 | reverse complement strand
GCGATGCCGGTGCGCTCGCGCTCGCGCATCTCCAGCGCGACGAGGAAGGAATCGGCGTCGGTGGCGAGAAGGCGCAGTTCATCGAGTTCGGCGTCGTGGCCCGGGGCGATCACGCCGCCGTCGCGCAGCAGCGCGGGCGGGTGCGCGACCAGCGCGCCGGCGAGGACGGCCGCGGTGTTGGCATGCTCGCCGAGTCCCGCGGCCAGCTCCGCGATCCGCGGACCGTCAAGCGGTCCCAGCAGGGCGCGCAGCGCCGGCAGGTCGGCGAGCGCGTCGCGCAGCGTCGACAGGTCGCGTGGGCGCGCCGAGCGCAGCGCCACGCGGGCGAGGATGCGCTCGACGTCGCCCAGGCGCTGGAAACGCTCGCGAAGCGGCGCGTAGGTGCCGGTGTCGAGCAGGGCGCCGATCGCCTGCGAGCGCCGGGCGACGACCTCGCGCTGGCGCAGCGGACGGTTGAGCCAGCGCCGCAGGAGTCGGCTGCCCATCGGTGTGGTGCAGCGGTCCAGCACGCCTGCCAGGGTCGCGTGGTGCTCGCCCTGCGGGTGCTGGTCGATCTCGAGGTTGCGCCGGGTGGCCGCGTCCATCGCCACACCGTCGCCGACGGCTTCCAACGACAGGCCTGCGAGGTGGGGCAGGGCGGCGCGCTGGGTGTCCTTCAGGTACTGCAGCAGCGCGCCTGCGGCCCCGATCGCGGCGCGCAGCGGGGTTACGCCGAAGCCCACGAGGTCGCGGGTACCGAAGAACGCGCACAGTGCGCGCTCGCCGCTGTCGGCATCGAAGTGCCACGGCGGGCGACGGCGCAGGCCTGGCTGGTCGTCGAGCGCGCCGACCGGGGCCATGTCCTCCGGGACCAGGGTTTCGGCCGGGCGCAGGCGGGCGAGTTCGGCCGCCAGCGCGGGTTCGTCGTCGATCTCCGACAGCACGCAGCGTCCGCCGGCCACGTCGACCCAGGCCAGCGCGAACCGCGTGCCGGCGCGTGCGAGCGCCAGCAGCAGGTTGTCGCGTCGTTCGTCGAGCAGCGCCTCCTCGGTGACTGTGCCGGGCGTGACGATGCGCACGATCCGGCGCTCGACCAGGCCCTTGGCCTGCGCCGGGTCGCCGATCTGCTCGCAGATCGCCACCGATTCGCCGATCCTGAGCAGCCGCGCGAGATAGGCGTCCAGCTGGTGGTGCGGTACACCCGCCATCGGGATCGGCGCGCCTGCCGAGCTGCCGCGTTGGGTCAGCGTGATGTCGAGCAGGCGCGCGGCCTTGCGCGCATCATCGTAGAACAGCTCGTAGAAGTCGCCCATGCGGAACAGCAGCAGCGTGTCGGGCACCTCGGCTTTGGCGCGCAGGTACTGCCGCATCAGCGGTGTGTGCTGGTCCAGCGGGTCGGCGGCGGAGGTCATCTGGACGGCGCACGCAGGGTCGGCTAAAACCAAAACTCTACCGGAGCCGCGACCGCCATGCCCGATGCGACCCAGCCCGACGACGGCCGCCTCCACGACCTCGCCGCCGACGTCGGCGCACGGCTGCGGCGCGTCGGGCAGATGCTGGTCACCGCGGAGTCCTGCACCGGAGGCTGGATCGCCAAGACGATCACCGACATCCCGGGCTGCTCGGCGTGGTTCGAGACCGGAATGGTCGCCTACTCCTACGAGGCCAAGCAGGCCCTGCTCGGCGTGCGCCCGGAAACCCTGCTCAAGCACGGCGCGGTCAGCGAGGAGACCGTGCTGGAGATGGTCTCCGGTGCGCTGATCCACGCCGGAGCCGGGGTAGCCGTGGCGGTCACGGGGATCGCGGGCCCGGGCGGGGGCACGGCGGACAAGCCGGTCGGCACGGTCTGGATCGCCTGGAAGCTGCGCGGCGGCTATCCGCTGATGCGGCGCTTCCAGTTCGATGGCGATCGCGAGGCGGTGCGCCGTCACACCGTGGCCGCCGCGCTCGAGGGGCTTCAGAAGATTCTTACGCACTGACGCGGCGTTCGCCCCTGCCCTGGGTCGAAGGGTGTGGGATGATTGAGTCCGCATCGCAGGCGTTGAGACGCGATCCGGCGACAAAGCGCCCCGCCCCCAATCCCCCGAAGGAATCCCGATGGACGAGAACAAGCGCCGCGCCCTGTCTTCCGCCCTCAGCCAGATCGAGAAGCAGTTCGGCAAGGGCACCGTGATGCGCATGGGCGACAAGGTCAACGAAGCCGTGGAGGTCGTCTCCACCGGCTCGCTGGGGCTCGACATTGCGCTCGGCATCGGCGGCCTGCCGCGCGGGCGCGTGATCGAGATCTACGGGCCCGAGTCGTCCGGCAAGACCACGCTCACGCTGCAGGTCATCGCCAACTGCCAGAGGATGGGAGGCACCGCGGCCTTCGTCGACGCCGAGCATGCGCTCGACCCGACCTATGCCGAGAAACTCGGCGTCAAGGTCGACGACCTGCTGGTCTCGCAGCCCGACACCGGCGAGCAGGCGCTGGAGATCACCGACATGCTGGTGCGGTCCGGCGCGGTCGATGTGGTGGTCGTCGACTCGGTCGCCGCGCTCACGCCCAAGGCCGAGATCGAGGGCGAGATGGGTGATTCGCATGTTGGACTGCACGCGCGCCTGATGAGCCAGGCCCTGCGCAAGCTCACCGCCAACATCAAGAAATCCAATTGCATGGTCATCTTCATCAACCAGATCCGCATGAAGATCGGCGTGATGTTCGGCAGTCCCGAAACCACCACCGGCGGCAACGCGCTCAAATTCTATGCCTCGGTCCGGCTCGATATCCGCCGCATCGGATCGGTCAAGCGCGGTGAGGAAGTGATCGGCTCCGAGACGCGGGTGAAGGTGGTCAAGAACAAGCTCGCGCCGCCTTTCCGCGTGGCCGATTTCGAGATCCTCTATGGCGAGGGCGCCTCGCGGGAGGGCGAGATCATCGAACTCGGCGTGGCCCACAGCCTGGTCGAGAAGTCAGGGGCCTGGTACAGCTACGGCGGCGACCGCATCGGCCAGGGCAAGGACAACACTCGGCTGTTCCTCAAGGAGCACCCGGAGATGGCGCGCGAGATCGAGGACAAGATCCGCGCCAAGCTGGTCAACGCCAAGCTCGGCGCGGCCGCCGCCGAGGCCGCCGAGGCCTGATCCGCATGCGCCGGAGGCAACCCGGCGCGCCCCCGCCTGGCGCCTACGAGGCGGCGCTGGGACTGCTCTCGCGGCGCGAGTACTCGCGCCGCGACCTCACGCGCAAGCTGGCCCGCCGCGGGATCGACGCTGCAGCGGCGGGAGACGCCCTCGAGCGGTTGGCCAGCGCGGCATACCAGTCCGACCGCCGCTTCGCCGAATCCCTGGTCCGCCAGCGTGTGGCGCAGGGCTATGGCCCGCGGCACGTCCAGGCTGAACTCGGCACCCACGGCATCCCCTCCGACACGATCCGCGAACTGCTCGACGGTCCCGACTGGGATGCGGTCGCGCGCGACCTGGTGGCGCGGCGTCTGCATGCCGCCCCCGGCCCCGCCGCCCGCCGCCGCGCGGCGGGCCTGCTGCAGCGCCGAGGCTTCGGCAGCGACACCATCCGTCGCGTGCTCGGCAGGCTGGCGACCGCCGGCGCTGGCGAGGACTGACGCCTCGCGCGCAGGGTCCCCACGGCCCCGACACCGACCGACGCCTGCGGAGTCTCCGAAGCCCGCGGTCCCGGCGCCGCCGGGCGGCGCGGTGACCGCGCTTGTGCAGCGCGGCACGAACCGCCAAATCGGGATATCCTCAACGGTTTCCCCGCCTGGTGTGCACCATGAAGTCCAGCGCCGAGATCCGCCAGACCTTCCTCGATTTCTTCCGATCCAAGGGCCACACGGTGGTGCCGTCGAGCCCGCTGGTGCCGGGCAACGACCCGACCCTGCTGTTCACCAACGCCGGCATGGTGCAGTTCAAGGACGTGTTCCTCGGCGGCGACAAGCGCTCGTACAAGCGCGCCGCATCCTCGCAGCGCTGCGTGCGCGCCGGCGGCAAGCACAACGACCTCGACTCGGTCGGCTACACCGCGCGCCACCACACCTTCTTCGAGATGCTGGGCAACTTCTCGTTCGGCGATTACTTCAAGCGCGACGCCATCGCCTATGCGTGGGAACTGCTCACCGGCGTCTATGGGCTGCCGAAGGAGCGCCTCTGGGTCACGGTCTACCATACCGACGACGAGGCCTACGCGATCTGGCGGGACGAGGTCGGCGTGCCGCCCGAGCGCATCGTGCGCATCGGCGACAACAAGGGCGCGCCCTACGCCTCCGACAACTTCTGGCAGATGGCCGACACCGGCCCCTGCGGACCATGCACCGAAATCTTCTTCGACCACGGCGAGGGCATCCCGGGCGGCCCGCCGGGCTCGCCCGAGCAGGACGGCGACCGCTACATCGAGATCTGGAATCTTGTGTTCATGCAGTTCGACCGCGCGGCCGACGGCAGTTTGCATCCGTTGCCCGCGCCCTGCGTCGACACCGGAATGGGCCTCGAGCGCCTCGCCGCCGTGTTGCAGCATGTGCACAACAACTACGAGATCGACCTGTTTCAGGCCTTGGTCAGGGCCGCGGCGGACCTGACCGGCACCGCCGATCTCGGCGACAAGTCGCTGCGTGTGGTTGCCGACCATATCCGAGCCTGCTCCTTTCTCATCGTCGACGGCGTGCTGCCATCGAACGAGGGCCGCGGCTACGTGCTGCGCCGGATCATCCGTCGCGCGCTGCGCCACGGCTGGATGCTCGGCACCAAGGGCCTGTTCTTCCACCGGATGGTCGCCCCGCTGGTGGCGCAGATGGGCGAGGCCTATCCGGAGCTGAAGGTGAAGCAAGCGATGGTCGAGTCGATCCTCAAGGCAGAGGAGGATCGCTTCGCCGAAACGCTCGATCAGGGCATGAAGGTGTTCGCCGAGGTCGCCGCGAAGGCGTCGGGCACCATAGCCGGCGACGACGTGTTCCGTCTCTACGATACCTACGGCTTCCCGGCCGACCTCACCGCTGACGTCGCGCGTGAGCGCGGGCTGTCGATCGACGCCGAAGGCTTCGAGCGCGCGATGGAGGCGCAGCGCGAGCGCGCCCGCGCGGCCTCGCAGTTCGGCGGCGCGGCCACAATGCCGGCCGAACTGGTGAAGTCGTTGGCGCCGACTGCGTTCGATGGCTACCAGACACAGGCCGTCGACGGTGCGCGGGTGGTCGGCATCGTGCGCGAGGGGCGATCGGTCGCCCAGCTGTCGGCGGGCGATGTCGGCGTCGTGCTGCTCGACCGCACGCCGTTCTACGCAGAGTCGGGCGGCCAGGTCGGCGACACGGGCACGCTGCACGCCGGCAAGGCGTTGTTCCGCGTGGACGACACGCAGAAAGTGGCCGGCGTCTTCCACGGCCACGTCGGCGTGGTGGAGGCGGGTGCGATCGCCGTCGGCGACAGCGTGCATGCGGGGATCGACGTTGCCCGCCGTGCCGCCGTCGTCCTCAACCATTCCGCGACGCACCTGATGCACGCCGCGCTGCGCCAGGTGCTGGGAGACCACGTGCAGCAGAAGGGCAGTCTGGTCGCGCCCGATCGGCTGCGCTTCGACTTCTCGCACTTCCAGCCGGTGACGGCGGACGAGCTGGCGCGCATCGAGGACCTCGTCAACGCCGAAGTGCGCGCCAACGCCGCCGCCGAGGGCGAGGAAATGGCCTACCAGCAGGCGATCGACGCCGGCGCGATGGCGCTGTTCGGCGAGAAGTACGGCGAGCGCGTCCGGGTGATGCGCATGGGCGGCTTTTCCACCGAACTGTGCGGCGGCACCCACGTCGGTCGCACCGGCGACATCGGGCTGTTCAAGATCACCGCGGAGTCGGG
This sequence comes from Proteobacteria bacterium UBA4656, assembly GCA_002405525.1. Lineage (GTDB taxonomy): Bacteria > Pseudomonadota > Gammaproteobacteria > Xanthomonadales > Ahniellaceae > UBA4656. The sequence continues at coordinate 1,784 of DHLY01000104.1, read as the reverse complement.
CGTGGCCGCCGGCGTGCGGCGCATCGAGGCGGTGACCGGCGCCGGTGCGCTGGCCTTCGTCGCCGGGCGTGAGCAGGCGCTGCGCGAGGTCGGGGCACTGCTGGGTTCGCCGGAACGCGAGGTGGTGGACCGCCTGCGCGCGGTGTTCGAGCGGCAGAAGATCCTCGAGCGTGAGGTCGAGTCGCTCAGGGCGCGCGCGGCTGCAGCCGCCCTCGATGACCTGCTGGTGCGGGCGCCGGAAATCGGCGGTGTACGGGTGGTCGCCGCCCGCCTCGATGGGTTGGACGCGAGGGGACTGCGTGAGGGCGCGGACCTGGTGAAGCAGAGGTTGCCCGATTCCATCGTGCTGCTGGCTGCCGGTTCCGGCGGCAAGGTGTCGCTGGTGGCATGCGTCGCTGGGCGTGCACAGGCGAGGCTGAAGGCTGGGGACCTGCTCGCGCATGTGGCGGGCCAGATCGGCGGCAAAGGCGGCGGACGACCGGATCTCGCCCAGGGCGGTGGCGAGGATTCTCCGCAGCTCGCGGTCGCTCTTGCGGGCGTGCCGGATTGGATTCGTTCGCGGCTCGGCTGATTGCGGCGGCATCGGACGCCCATCCCTGGCGGATTCGTCAATGTTTCCGTGTCGTGGCCGTACGCAGGTTCGGACTGTCTCGTGAAAATTTTGTGTCGGGCCAGAATCCGTACTAATTTCATTGCGCCCCCACGCTCATGGCGTCTAACATGCGCGAGTGGTTCGAGCGCCCGGTCGGGATGTTTGGAGCGTGGGTCGGGATGACGGCCCAGGTGCGCTCCGAATTGGGGTCGGGGCGTCTGGCGGGCCGGATGATTCGAGGACAGGAACAACATGCTGATTCTGACCCGTCGGGTGGGCGAAACCCTGATGATCGGTGACAACGTCACGGTCACTGTGCTGGGCGTCAAGGGCAACCAGGTGCGCATCGGCATCAACGCCCCGAAGGACCTCTCGGTGCACCGCGAGGAGATCTACCAGCGCATCAAGCGCGAGCAGGAGGGCGGTCTGCCGCCGATCGACAAACGCGGCGCCTGAGCTTGGCGTTTACCGGCCCGATTTCCGCGCGGTATTCTAGGGCTCGCCGAGGCAGCCGAGAGTTGCGCGACAGCTCACCGGCTCGTCGACCGATTGTGGCGGTTCATCGTCGACGAAGCGGGACTCAGAAGCGGGAGCAAACGGAGAGATGCCCGAGAGGCCGAAGGGGCTCCCCTGCTAAGGGAGTATAGGGTCAAAAGCTCTATCGAGGGTTCGAATCCCTCTCTCTCCGCCATCCCTGCAAGAGACTGTTTCGCCGGCAGGACGTACCGCTCGAACCGGAGGATGTCTTTGGAGGATGTCTTTACGGAGCCGTCAATCGTCGACCGGACCGTTGACGAAAACGCGGCGCTTGCGCATACTTTCGCTTCTTCGCGCCCGTAGCTCAGTTGGATAGAGTACCAGGCTACGAACTTGGTGGTCGGGAGTTCGAATCTCTC
>DHLY01000104.1:0-147 GCA_002405525.1 Proteobacteria bacterium UBA4656 | reverse complement strand
TCGAATCTCTCCGGGCGCGCCAGTTGGTCGGAAAGGGTGCTTCGGCGCCCTTTTCATTTTGTGGAGGTGCAGCGGTGTGGATGGCGCGCACCGCGATTGACGCTCGCGGACATGGTTCGTACCATGCGCGTCGCGTAGGGGGCCGGT
>DHLY01000028.1:3147-19076 GCA_002405525.1 Proteobacteria bacterium UBA4656 | reverse complement strand
GCGCGCTCGTCGCGCAGGCGCTGCTCGCACAGGCGGCGGATGCCGTAGCGGGTGAGGACGTCGGGGATGAGGCCGCGTTCGCAGAGGTCGATCAGGGACATGGGGTTTTCGATGGAGGGCAACGGGGGCGGGTATGCGAATGGCGAATGGCGAATGGCGAATGGCGAATGGGAGAGCAGGGTGCGGTGACTTGCGGGCTTTCCCATTCGCCATTCGCCATTCGCTATTCGCCGCGTTTGGGAAACCAAGGCACGAACACACTCACCCTCCGCTGGTAATCCCGATAGGCATCACCCCGCGAGCGCAGCGACTGCTGCTCGACGAAGGGGATGCCGGTGACCCAGAGCAGGGAGCACAGCATCAGCACGGCGCCCAGCAGGGACAGCCACCACAGCGGGGAGCCGATCGACAGCGCGACCCAGGCGAACCAGTGCAGCCATTCGAAGAAGTAGTTGGGGTGGCGCGAGTACGCCCACAGCCCGGCCTCGCAGACCTTGCCCTTGTTGGCGGGGTTGGTGCGGAAGACAGCGAGTTGGCGGTCGGCGAGCGACTCGCCGGCGAGGCTGGCGATGAAGATCGCGACGCCCACCCACAGCCAGGGGCTGCCGCCGGCGGTGTTGTTGGCCGCCACCCACATCGGCAGCGAGAACAGCACGGTCAGGCCGGTCTGGAACAGGAAGAAGGCGTACCACTTGACCTGGTCATCGCCGATCGCCTGCCGCATGTAGGCGTAGCGGCCATCCTCGCGCTCGTGGCGCAGGCGCACGGCGAGGTGGGTGCCCAGACGCAGGCCCCAGGCGGCGCCCATCGCCGCGACCGCGACGCGCTGGACCACGGGCGCGCTGCCGAACGCGGCGTAGAACACCGCCGAGGCGCCCACCAGGTAGGACCAGGCCACGTCGACCCAGCCGGCCACGCGCGTGCGCACCTGGACCGCCCACGCGGTCGTCATGCCGATCCACGCCGCGAGGGCGACGACCGCGACCGCGTGCATCAGGCGGCGGCCGCTTCCTCGCGGCGCACCCAGCGCACCGCGAGGCTGCACAGCAGCGGCATCGCCACCGCCCAGCCGACGCCCAGCGCCAGCAGGGCCGGCCAATGCGGGTCGGCGATGGTGAGCGCGCCCCACATGCGGCCCGCGAGCCAGTAGGCCAGCGGACCACCGACCAGCCCGAACAGCGCACCGACGACGAGCCGCGGCTTGAACCACGCCATCGAGTGGTTGATGGTGAGGCCGAAGTTAATCCACATGCCCAGCATCCACAGCGGCGCCAGCGAAGCCGAAGGCACGGGCGTGGCGTAGGTGAACAGCCCGCTGGCGGCCATCCCGGTTTCGATCACGATGCCGAGCAGCAGGGCCACGCCCATCAGGCCGAGGTCGGCCTTGGGCCAGCGCGAGACCTTCAGTTGCCAGGCGATGAACAGCGCCAGCGGGATGAAGCCGAGCCACCAGCGTCCGTTGGCTCCGCCCCACACGAAGGCGAACCAGCAGACCTGGAAGGAGACGAGGTTGGCGAGGAAGGCGCCCACTCAGAGGGCCGGCCCGAGGTCGGGCAGGAACTGCTTCGGCCGCGCGCCGGGCTTGGCCAGCAGCAGCTGCACGTCGCCGATCGAGCGCTCGATGAAGCCGCCCTCGCAGTAGGCGAGGTAGAAATGCCACATGCGCACGAAGCGCTCCGGATAACCCAGCGCGCGCACCTGGTCGAGCTTGGCGTCGAAGCGCTCGCGCCACTGGCGCAGGGTCACCGCGTACGAGGGCCCGATGTCCTCGAGGTGGAACAGCTTGAGGTCCGTGCTGCGCGCCATCGCGCCGGTCATCGCGGCGATCGAGGGGATGAACGAGCCGGGGAAGATGTAGCGCTGGATGAAGTCCACGTTGCGCAGGGCGCGCTCGTAGCGGTGGTCCTCGATCGTGATCGCCTGGATCAGGCCCAGCCCGTGCGGTGCGAGCAGCGCGGAGATCTTGCCGAAGTAGGTGTCGATGAACTGATGCCCGATCGCCTCGATCATCTCGATCGAGACCAGCTTGTCGTAGCGGCCCTTCAGGTCGCGGTAGTCCTCGAGCAGCACGGTGACGCGGTCGGACAACCCGGCCGCGGCGATCCGCTCGACGGCCAGCGCATGCTGTTCCTTCGAGATCGTGGTGGTGGTGACGCGGCAGCCGTGGTGCTTCGCCGCGTGCAGGGCCATGCCCCCCCAGCCGGTGCCGATCTCGACCAGGTGGTCGGAAGCCTTGAGGTCCAGCTTGCGGCAGATGCGCTGGAGCTTGCGGAACTGTGCGGCCTCCAGCGGCTCGTCGGCGGCGACGTGGATGGCCGACGAGTACATCATCGATTCGTCGAGGAACAGGCGGAACAGGTCGTTGCCGAGGTCGTAGTGCTCGGCGATGTTGCGCCGGCTGCCGCCGCGCGAGTTGCGGCGCCGCGCGTGCCAGGCGCGCATCAGCGCGCCGCCGAGCCGCGCCAGTCCGCCCTCCATGCGGTCGAGCAGGTCGCGGTTGCGCACGAAGATGCGCACCAGCGCGGTGAGGTCGGAGCACTCCCACAGGCCGTCCATGTAGGCCTCGGCCGCGCCCACGCTGCCGTTGAGCGCCATCTGGCGGTACATGTCGGCGTCGCCCACGGTGATGGTCGCGCGCAGCGGTTCCACGCCGGGGTCGGCGATGCCGAACATGTGGGTCGCGCCGTCTTCGGCCACGGTCAGTTCGCAGCCGCGCAGGCCGGCGAGAGTCTCGCGCATGCGGCGGCGGAAGAAGCCCCCCGGTTCGCTCGCCGGGGCTGTCGTGTCTTGGGCTGCAGCGAAGTCGCGCATCGGCGTTCAGCCTCGGCTCTTGGACGGGTGATCGTAGACCGGATTGCGTTTAAGCCAAATCAACAGCGCCTGCCAGTGGATGGCGGCGACGACCCGCGCGGTCATCAGCGGGAAGCCCCACAGCGCTCGGGACAGGCCGGCGGCGTCCAGCGGCTCGCGCTCCAGCACCAGGGTCGCGTCGAAGTCCGGCGCACCGTCCTTCAATACGTCCATGTGCACGCGGATGGATGTGCCGGGCGCTTCGAAGCGCCAGCGGTAGTCGCGCTGCATCGGCAGGAAGGGCGACACGTGGAAGGCCTTGGCGAAACCCCACTCGTAGGCGATGCCGCGCCGCGTGGCCTGCGCCACCGGGAGCACGTAGGCGTGGCGTTCCTTCCAGGGCGTGTTGGTGATCTCCGCGACCACCGTTTCCAGCGTCGCGCCGTCTGCCGCGTAGCAGTAGTAGAACGACACCGGATTGAAGCAGTACCCGAAGTAGCGCGCATGGGTGAGCAGCCTGATCGGGCCGCTGGGTGCGTCGCCGGTGGCGGCGCGCACGGTGGCGCGCACCGCGTCGGCCAGCGGCACCTGCGGGTCGCCGTGGTAGTCGCTGCGCCGGAATTCGGCGAGGTTGCGCCGGCCGACCGACCAGAAACGGTTCGCCGCGAGCGCGCGGTCGACCTCGTCGAGGTCGAGGTAGAGCTGGAACAGCCGGTACTGGAAGGCGTGCGGATGCGGAGCGTGGCGCCGGTGCCGCACGCTGCCGCGGTAGATCGCGCTGGCCAGCGGCGCGTCGGTGGCGGTGCGGGCGGCGGCGGCATTCACGCCGCGGCCGCCTTCGGTTGCCACTGCACGCCGAGGGCACGCGCCACGTCAACCGCACTGCGCATGCCGTCCTCGTGGAAGCCCCAGCCCCAGTAGGCGCCGCAGTACCAGGTGCGGTCGACGCCGTCGATCTCGGCTCGCCGTTTCTGCGCGGCGACCGATGCATGGGTGTAGACCGGGTGGTGGTAGACCATGCGGCGCAGGATCTTCGCCGGGTCGATCGCCTGGGTCCGGTTGAGCGTGACCACGAAGGGCTCGGGCGAATCCAGCGACTGCAGCAGGTTCATGCAGTAGGACACCGTGCACTGGCCGTCGTCCTCGGGCGGGACGATGGCGTTCCATGCCGCCCAGGCGCGGCGGTCGCGGGGCAATTGCGCCGCGTCGGTGTGCAGTACCGTTTCGTTCCGCTGGTAGGGCATCGCTCCCAACACCTCGCGTTCGCGGTCCGTGGGGTCGGCCAGCAGGGCCAGCGCCTGGTCGCTGTGGCAGGCCAGCACCACGTGGTCGAAGACGTCCGTGCCGGCGTCGGTGGCGATGTCCACGCCCTGCGCGTGACGGCGCACGCCGCGGACCGGGCTCATCAGGCGCACCTTCGCGGTCCAGTCGCGCTGCAGCGCGCGCACGTAGGTCGACGAGCCGCCCCTGACCACCCGCCATTGCGGCCGCCCTTCGACCTGCAGCATGTGGTGGTTGGCCATGAAGGCGACCAGGTACTTCGCCGGGAAGCGCAGCACCTGCGCCGAGGGCGAGGACCAGAGCGCGGACGCCATCGGCACGATGTGGTCGTCGCGGAAGCCGACGGAGTAGCGATGCCGGTTCAGGTAGTCGCCCAGCGACGGGCCGTCGCCGGCATTGGCCAGCAGCGCCGGCGCGCTGCGGTAGAAGCGCAGGATGTCGGCGATCATCCGCCAATGGCGGACCGACAGCGCGCGACGCTTCTGCAGGAAAAGCCCGCCACTGCTGCCGGCGTTGTACTCGAGTCCGCTGCGCTCGTTGCGCACGGCGAAGGTCATGGTCGTCGGCTGCGTTGCGACCCCCAGTTCGTCCAGCATGCCGGTGAACAGCGGGTAGTTGGCCGGATTGCAGACGATGAAACCGGTGTCCACCGCCCAGCGGCGCCCGCCCAGTTCGATGTCGTGCGTATGGGTGTGTCCGCCCAGCCGGTCGCCTGCCTCGAACAGCACCACCTCGTGCTCGCGCGAAAGCAGCCAAGCCGACGCCATGCCGGCGATGCCGGCGCCGACCACCGCGATGCGCATCGTCTCAGGCCTCCGCGCGCGGCCTGCGCGCCGGGCGCGCGAGGCCCGCCGGCACGGGCTTGAGGTCCCAGACCAGCCCGAACAGGGCGAACAGGCGCAGGACGTAGTAGGTGAGGTCGAACTCCCACCAGCGGAAGCCCTGGCGGGCCGAGCCGGGGAAATGGTGATGGTTGTTGTGCCAGCCCTCGCCGAAGGTGATCAGCGCCAGCCACCAGTTGTTGCGCGAGTCGTCGCTGGTTTCGAAGCGACGGCTGCCGAAGCGATGCGCCAGCGAATTGATCGTCACGGTGGCATGGAACAGCACCACGGTGGAGACGAAGAACCCCCACACGAGAAGCTGCGGGCCGGAGGTGCCGAGCCCGGGGTGATTGGATTCCAGCCAGTTGCCCAGCAGGAACAGGGCGGCGGCGAGCGCGACCGGAACGAGGATGTCGAAGCGGTCGAGCAGCCGCAGTTCGGGGAAGCGCAGCAGGTCCTTGATCCTGGAGCGGTCGGTGCGGAAGCCGGCGCGGGTCAGGAACCATCCCATGTGACTCCACAGGAAGCCGTGGCGGACTGGCGAGTGGACGTCGAGTTCGGTGTCCGAGTGGCGGTGGTGGTTGCGGTGGTGGGCCGCCCACCAGAGCGGGCCGCGCTGCACGCTGGTCGCACCGATCAGGCCGAACAGGAACTGCATCGGGCGCGAGGTCTTGAACGCCTTGTGCGAGAAGTAGCGGTGGTAGAAGCCGGTGATGGCGAACATGCGGACCGCGTACAGCAGCACCGCGGTCCAGAAGGCGAACCAGGAGAAACCGACCCAGAGCAGTCCGAGGCAGGCCAGGTGCAGGCCGATGAAGGGCACCACGCGCGCCCAATCGATCCGGCGGTCGTGAAGGTCGGCATCGCCGGCGGCCTCGGTGTCGAACCAGCGCAGCAGGGCGCGGGCGAGCCGGGCGGGCACGGAGGGGCGGGCGGGCGTGGGTTCGGCGGACATGCGTCGGGGATTGTGCCGTACGGCGGTGACTTCGCGGTGAACTGACGCCCCTCAGGCCGCCCGGGGTTCGATCGTCACCGCAGTGCGGAGCGAGTTGGCGACGAAACAGGCCCGATGCGCGCGCTCGTGCAGCTTCGCGAGGTCCTCCGGCGCGGGGGCGCCGGGGGCGGCGAAACGGATACGCGGCCGCAGGGTGGCGGCCGTGATCGCGGTGGTGCCCGTGTCGGTCCTGCCCAGCATCGCCACCGCGTCGTCCTCGTAGGCGTCGACCACGTAGCCGCGGTTCGCCGCCACCGCCAGGAAGGTCAGCATGTGGCAGGACGACAGCGCGCCGAGGAGCTGCTGTTCGGGGTCGACATGCGACTCGCGGCCGCCGTAGCCCGGGGCGGCGGAAGCGTCGATCGCCTGTCCGCCGGCGTATATGATGCGGTGTTCGCGACGGTAGTTGTTGCGCTCGAACGGCGCGCCCTCGCGTGCCCATTCCAGGCGGATGCGGTGTTCTGACATGGCTGGCTCCCTGCGGCGCGGTGCGCGCCGGGCGAAACGTCCCGCACTCGCTAGCCTACCGCCTCGTGAGCCCGGCGCAACGGGGGGCGTGTCGCATCCGGGGGCGTACGGTGGCCGCTGCGGTCTCGCACGGGCCCTGTCGAAGCTCGGCTGGTGCTCGCGCACGGGAGCCGCGGCCCTGGTTGCCGCCGGCCGGGTGGCGGTCGACGGTCGCATCGAGCGTGACCCCGAGCGAACGGTGCTTCCCGGCCGCACGGCGATCCTCGTCGACGGCCGGCCGGTGATGGCGGCGCCGCGGGTGTACGTGGCGCTCAACAAGCCGCGCGGGCTGGTCACCAGCGCCGCCGACGACCGCGGTCGCGACACCGTGTACCGCTGCCTCGCCGACGCCGCCCTGCCGTGGGTCGGCCCGGTCGGCCGGTTGGACCGCGCCAGCGAGGGCCTGCTGCTGCTGACCAATGACACCGCCTGGGCCGCGCACCTGACCGATCCCGCCGGCGGCGTCGTCAAGCGCTACCACGTGCAGGTCGGCCGGGTGCCGGACGGCACGCTGGCTTCGCGGCTGGAGCAAGGCGTCGAGGACCGCGGCGAGAGCCTGTCGGCGGTCCGGGCTCGCGTGCTGCGAGCCGGGGCGCGCCACGGCTGGCTGGAGGTGGAGCTCGACGAGGGCCGCAACCGGCAGATCCGGCGCATGCTTGCGGCCCTGGGCGTGGACGTCCTGCGGCTGGTCCGGGTGGCGATCGGTCCGCTGGCCCTCGCTGGCCTCCCCAAGGGGGGCTGGCGGCTGCTCGATCCTGCCGAGGTCCTGGCCCTGGCCCCCCCGTCCAATCGCCCGATGGCAGGCCGGACCGGTCTTGGATAACATGCTTCACTTTCCGGGCCGCCCAGTCCTTCCATCCCATGTATCGCATCCTCGAGTTCGTCATTGCCGCGGTCCTGACCGTCCTGCTGTTCGTCACGATCGCGCTGTTTCTGCCCGACCGCGCGAGCGTCGAGCGCCGGATCGAGGTGACCAACCCCACCACCCAGGTCTACGACGCGCTCAACCACTTCAAGCGCTACAACGAGTGGCAGCCCTGGGCCGCGAACGACAATCTGACGCGCTACAGCGTCGAGGGCGCCGAGTTCGGGATCGGCGCGAAGTTCAACTGGAGTTCGCCGTTCAACAAGGACATCGGCACCGGCTCCCTGGAGATCGTCCAGAGCGATCCGGAAGAGCGCATCGTGATGGCCCTGGTCAACGACTGGCGCGGCCACGACAAGACCCAGACCTTCATCCTCGAGCCCGACACCAGGACCAATTCGGTCCTTCTTCGCTGGGTGATCGACGTCGAATACGGCTGGGACCTCATCGGCCGCTTCGCCGGCCTGTATCTGAATGGCCGGGTGGGCGAGTCGATGAACGGCGGGCTCGGCCGGTTCGCGGCGATGATGTCGCAGGTGCCGAACGTCGACTACAGCCAGGTCGAGGTCGGCATCCTCGACGTGCCGGCCATGGACATCATCTTCGTTGGTGAGACCACGCCGGCCGCGCCGCGGCAGTGGGACGAGGCCGAAACCAAAATGGACGCCGCCTGGGCCGAAGGGGCAGCATTCGCGCAGCGCAACCGGCTGGTGGTGCTCGGCGATCGCCGCCGGGTGGTCAATATGTTGGGCGAGGAGAACAACGACTTCAGTCTCGCCTGGGTGGTCGAACCTCACACTGCCGAGTCCGCGGGACGGGTCCAGGTCGGGCGCAGTTTCGCCGGCCGCGCGCTGAGTACCGAGTACCGCGGCCACCGGGTCGGGCTCGGCAAGGCGCGCGACATGCTACGCGCCTACGCGATGACCCACGGTTATCGCTACGACCGCGATCTGCGCGGCATGTGGGAGGAATGGCCGGCGCCGAACGAGGAGACCGGGGAAGTCACGACCCGGCTCTATCTGCCGTTCCTCTGAGGGCGGCGGCCGGACGCCGGCACCGCGCGCCGGCGCCTTGGTACCGGGGAACTTTCCGCGACTGCCGCTGACTAAGCGGCCCGGACGCCCTGCCTGGGGCGCCAGACGGAACCAGTGGACGACGGACCGCGCGGCATCGCGCCGCCGGGCCGATTCGGGGGATGCACCGCGCGGCCGACCCGCCGGCGCCATCCCGGGGAATTTCGGGAAGGCCAATCGAATGATCGAGACACGCGAATTGAGCAAACGCTACGGCCACATCCTGGCCGTCGACCGCATCGGCTTCCGGGTCGAACCGGGCCAGGTGCTCGGTTTCCTCGGCCCCAACGGGGCCGGCAAGTCCACCACCATGAAGATGATCGCCGGCTTCGTCGCACCCACCTCGGGCGGGGCGACAGTGTGCGGCTACGACGTCGAGTCGCAGCCGCTCCAGGCCAAACGCGAGATCGGCTACCTGCCGGAGGGGGCGCCTTCCTACGGAGAGATGACCGTCGCCGCCTTCCTCGGCTTCATCGCCGACGTGCGCGGGCTGGTCGGCGAACGGCGCCGCCAGCGCATCGACGACACGGTGGGGCGGCTGAACCTCGGTGGTGTCATGGGCCAGAGCATCGAGACCCTTTCCAAGGGATTCCGCCGACGCGTCGGGCTGGCGCAGGCGATCCTGCACGATCCGAAGGTGCTGATCCTCGACGAGCCCACCGACGGCCTGGACCCGAACCAGAAGCACGAGGTGCGCGGCCTGATCAACGCGATGGCAAAGGACAAGACGATCGTGGTCTCGACCCACATCCTCGAGGAGGTCCACGCGGTCTGCAACCGCGCGATCATCATCGCCCGCGGCAAGGTGCTGGCCGATGACACGCCGGACAAGCTGGAAGCGCGCTCGCGCTACCACCAGGCGGTGTCGATGACGGTGGCCAACGCGGCCGCCGCGTGCGAGGCGCTCGCGCGACTGCCGGACGTCGAGAGCGTGGAGGTCGACCCGCAGGACCAGCGCATCACGGCGTTCCCGCGCAAGGGCCGGGCGATCTTCGGCGCGGTCGGCGACTTGCTCAAGGCGCAGGGCATCGCGGTCAGCGAGCTGCAGCTCGAGCGCGGCCGCCTCGACGAGGTGTTCCGCAGCGTGACCCAGGGTGCGGCGAACGAGGGGGCGCGCGCATGAACCCGATCGGCATCGTCTTCCGCCGCGAGCTGGCGAGCTACTTCGCCACCCCCGTGGCCTACGTCTTCATCGTGATTTTCCTGCTGCTCGCAGGCTGGTTCACCTTCTACCTCGGCGGCTTCTTCGAGCGCGGCCAGGCCGACCTGGTGCCGTTCTTCTCGTTCCACCCCTGGTTGTACCTGTTCCTGATCCCGGCGGTGGCGATGCGCCTGTGGGCCGAGGAGCGCAAGAGCGGCAGCATCGAACTGCTGCTGACCCTGCCGATCACCATGCTGCAGGCGGTGCTCGGCAAGTTCCTGGCCGCCTGGGCCTTCGTCGGGATCGCGCTGGCGCTGACCTTCCCGCTGTGGATCACGGTCAACTACCTCGGCGACCCCGACAACGGCGCAATTCTCGCCGGCTATCTCGGGTCGCTGCTGATGGCCGGCGCGTTCCTGGCCATCGGTTCCTGCATTTCGGCATCGACCCGCAACCAGGTGGTGGCCTTCATCCTCACCGTGGTTGTTTGCTTGGTGCTGCTGCTGGCCGGTCTGCCGATGGTGCTGAACGTGCTTGGGGTGGTGCTGCCGCAGTTCCTGGTCGACGCGGTCGCCAGCCTGTCGTTCCTGACCCACTTCCAGGCCATCGGCAAGGGCGTGATCGACCTGCGCGACCTGCTGTACTTCGGCCTGATGATCGGCTTCTGGCTGTACGCCAATGCCGTGGTGATCGACTTGAAGAAGGCGGACTGACCCATGACCACGCAGAACACCCGGCGCGCGCTCACCGGCGGTACCCTCGCGGTGCTCGCTGTGCTGTTCGTGGCGGTCATCGCGCTCACCAACAGCCTGCTGCGCGGCGCGCAACTCGACCTCACCGAGAACCGGCTCTACACCCTGAGTGAGGGTACGGTGGAGGTCATCGGCGCGATCGACGAGCCGATCAATCTCTACTACTTCTTCTCCGACCGGGGCACTGCCGAACTACCGCAGATCCGCACCTACGCGACTCGCGTGCGTGAACTGCTGGAGTCGATCGCGCGGCGCAGCGGCGGCAAGATCCGTCTCAGCGTCATCGACCCGCTGCCGTTTTCCGAGGAGGAGGATCGTGCGGCAGGCTTCGGTCTGCAGGCGGTGCCGACCGGTCCGACGGGTGAGACCATCTTTTTCGGTCTGGCCGGAACCAACGCGACCGACGGCCAGATGGTGATACCGTTCTTTCAGCCCGACAAGGAAGCCTTTCTCGAGTACGACGTCGCGAAGATGATCCACGGGCTCGTGACCTCCACCAAGCCGGTGGTGGGGCTGATGGCGGAACTCGACATCGCGCCGGGCTTCGACCCGCGGACCCGCCAGATGCGCCAGGGGTGGGCCGTGCATCAGTCGCTGGCCGAGCTGTTCGAGCTGCGTTCGCTCGATCCGACGGCGACCTCGTCGATCGACGAGGCGATCAAGACGGTGGTCGTCGTGCATCCGAAGGCGCTGAGCGAAGACGCGCAGTACGCGCTGGACCAGTTTGTGCTGCGCGGCGGCAACCTGCTGGTGTTCGTCGACCCCAACGCCGAACTCGACGCCGCCGCCGAGGACCCGAACAATCCGTCGGCCGCGATGTTCGCCAACCGCTCGTCCAATCTCGAGCGCCTGTTCAAGGCCTGGGGCGTGGCCTACGACCCGTCGAAGGTGGTGCTCGACGCCGAGAACGCGCTGCAGGTGCAGACGCAGACCGGCGCACCGGTGCGACACATGGCGATTCTCGGCCTGCGCGCGCAGGCGATGAACCAGCAGGACGTGGTAACGGCCCAGCTCGGCACCCTGAACCTCTCGACCGCAGGCTCGTTCCGGATGGCCGACGACGCTTCGCTCGCCCTCGAACCGCTGCTGCAGTCCAGCGCCCAGGCGTCTTCCGTCGACGCCGAGCGGGTCAGGTTCCTGCCCGATCCGTCGGCGCTGTTCGCCGACTTCGTCGCCAGCGGCGAGAACTACGTGCTCGCCGGCCGCCTGACCGGTACCGCGAAGACCGCCTTCGGCGAGCGTTCCGGATCCAGCCACCTCGCCGAGTCGAAGCAGCCGGTGAACATCCTGCTGGTGGCCGATACCGACCTGCTCAGCGATCGACTGTGGGTGCAGGTGCAGAACTTCTTCGGCCAGCAGATCATGAACGCCTTCGCCAACAACGGCGACTTCGTGGCCAATGCGGTCGACAATCTGACCGGTTCCTCGGCGCTGATCAGCATCCGCGGCCGCGCGACGTCGGCGCGGCCCTTCACGACTGTGGAGGCGCTGCGCCGCGGCGCCGACGACCGCTTCCGCGCGACCGAGCGCAAGCTCAACGAGGAGCTGCAGGAGACCGAGCGCAAGCTCAACGAACTGCAGCGCGCGCGCGCCGACGACGCGTCGATGCTGCTCACTCCGGAGCAGCGTGCCGAGCTCGACCGCTTCCAGAAGCGCAAGCTGGAGATCCGCAAGGAACTGCGCGAGGTGCGCCGCCGGCTCGATGCCGACATCGAGGCGCTGGGCTGGAAGCTCAAGGTCATCAACATCGCCCTGGTGCCGCTGCTGCTGACGGTCGGCGCCCTGGGGTTCGCGTGGTGGCGCCGGCGTCGGCCGGCGGCCGCCTGACCGGGAGATCGCGAAGATGCACAACAAGTTCATCCGCATCGCCATCGCGGCGGTGGTCGCGCTGCTGCTCGCGGTCTGGGCCGGCACGGCGCGTGAACCGGCCGAGACCCTCGGCAGCGACGAACCGCTGGTCCCCGGGCTCGCCGACGGCCTCAACGACGTGCGCTCGCTGAAGATCACCGGTCCCGGCAATCTGCCGATCGCAACCCTCAACCGCGGCGAGTCGGGATGGACGGTGGTCGAGAAGAGCGGCCATCCCGCCGATGTGGCGAAGATCCGCGAATTCCTGCTCAAGCTGTCGGAGGCCACGGTGATCGAGGCCAAGACCGCCGATCCGAACAATTACGCGAAGCTCGGCGTGGAGGAGGTTTCTGCCGTCGAGGCCAAGGGCGCCCTGGTGGAGATCGACGGACTGAAGGCGCCGGTGCGCCTGATCGTCGGCAACGCCAATGCGCGCGGGGCGGAGGGCACCTACGTGCGGCGCGCCGACGAGGCGCAGTCGCTGCTCGCCAAGGGTTCGTTCGCGGTCGACAAGGTCGCCGCCAACTGGTTGGTGCGCGACATCGCCGACATCGCGTCGACGCGCGTGCGCGAAGTGACGATCGAAAGCCAGGGCAAGACCCTGCGCGTGGCGAAGGGTGGGCCGGAGGACAGCAACTACGCCGTGCTCGACGTTCCGCGGGGCCGCGAGGTCGCCTCGGAGTTCGTGGCCAACGGCCTCGGCTCGGTGCTCTCGGGCCTGCGCTTCGACGACGTGCTGCCGCGGGCCGCCGCCGAGCCGGGCGCCGCGCGCACCTGGAATTCGACCTACCGCATGTCCGACGGCCTGGTCGTCGAGGCCACGGCGTGGGAGGTGGACGGCAAGGATCACGCGCACTTCTCCGCTCGCGTCGACGAAGCGGCCGCCACGGCCGCCATCGACGCGGCCCAGGCTGCCGAGGTTGCGCGCCATGAAAGCGCGAAGGCCGAGGTCGAGGCTGCCAACAAGGCGGCGCTCGAGAATGATCCGAAGGCCGAGCAGGTCGCGCTGCCGGAGCCGCCGCTGGCGCTGTCCGACCCGGCCTCGGATCGCGAGCAGCGCCTTGCGGCGCTGCGCAAGGAGGCGGACGACTTCAACGCGCGAACCGGCAACTGGACCTACGTCATCCCGGCGTTCAAGTTCGCCAACATGAACAAGACGCTGGACGACATGCTCAAGCCGCCGGCCGGCCGCTGACCGGCGCCTCGCCGGCCACACCGGCTGCCGGCATCGCTGCCGTGCCACGCGCTGCAGTCACGATCCGGCCCTGACAATGGACGGCCAGCGACCCGCGGCCACCGGGCGGCTCGCCGGAGCGGTCGGTGCATTGTTCGGACTGGCCGCCACCGCGCTCGCCGCCATCGGCAGCCACGCGCTGGCGCCGGCGATCGGGACTGAGGACCTGCGGCGGCTGGTGCTCGGCATCGCCCTCCTGTTCGTGCATGCGGTGCTGCTGGTGGCGATCGGCTGTATCGCGCGACGGGGAGGGCATGGCTTGGCGCTGGCGGTCGCGGCGCTGCTGGTGGCGACAGGCACGCTGCTGTTCAGCGGCAGTCTGCTGGGGCGCGTGCTGTTCGGTTGGTCGACGGCCCTCGCGCCGGTCGGGGGAGGCGCGCTGCTGGCCGGCTGGCTGGTGCTGGCGATCTGGTTCGGATTCGCGCGGCGCGCCTAAGCCGCGCGCGATGGCGCGCCGCAGCAACGCGCCGATGTGCGGTGGCGCATACTGCGCCGACCGTGTCCTCGATCGGCACGGACGGAGGAGTCCATGCGCAACCATCCTGTTCAACGCACGCGTCGCCTGCCCCTGCTGGCCCTGTCCACCGCGCTGCTCGCCGGCAGTTCGCTGGCACAGGCCCAGTCGGCCATCGTCGCCCCCGGCCTCACGGCGCCCGGCTCGATCACCTACGACCGCGAGGGCGTGCCGGTGATCCAGGCCGCGAACGAGAACGACGCCGCATTCCTCACCGGCTTCGCGCACGCGCGAGACCGTTTCTGGCAGATGGATTTCAACCGTCGCGGCGCCAGCGGCGCGGCGGCCGAACTGGTCGGCGCGCCGGCGCTCGCCAACGACATTCAGACCCGCACCCTCGGCCTGCGCCGCGCCGCCGAGGCGACGTGGGGCGCGCTGTCGGACTCGACCCGCGGCTGGCTCAAAGCCTACGCCGACGGCGTGAACTTCTGGCTGGCGAACAATCCGCTGCCGCCCGAGTACGGGGCGCTGGAGCTGACCCGCGTGCCGGCCTGGTCGCCGGTCGATTCGCTGGTGATCGGCAAGGCGCTGGCGTTCCAGCTGTCGTTCGACCTCGATACCGATTTCACCCTTCGCGTGGCCGCCTACCAGCAGGCCGGCACAGCTGGTGGATTCAACGGCGGCGCGCTGTTCTTCGAGGACACCCATCGCTCGCAGGGCGCGGACGACCGCGTGTCGATCCCCGACTTCCGGCCCGCGGCCGGCGCGATCCTGGACGACGGCGCGAAGGCCTCGATGGCCGAATCACTGCCGCCGATCGATCCCGGAGTCGTGGCGCTCGCGCAGCGCTGGCACGACAGACTGCAGGGCAATCCGCTGATCGAGAAGGTCCTGCAGCGCAACGAGGGCACGGTCGGCAGCAACTGGTGGCTGGTGTCGGGTTCGCGCACCGCGTCCGGGCGGCCGTTGATCGCCAACGACCCGCACCTCGGGCTCGGCACGCCGTCGATCTTCCAGGAAGCGCACATCATCGCCGGCACCACCGTCAACATCCGCGGCGCATCGCTGCCGGGCACGCCGGCCGTCGCCCAGGGCTGCACGCCGCGCTTCTGCTGGGGCTCGACGGTCAACCCGATGGACGTGACCGACACCTTCGCCGAAACCTTCGTGGTCAACACCTTCGGCTTGCCGACGCACACGGTCTACCAGGGACGCATCGAACCGGTCGCCACGGTGTTCCAGTCGTTCCTCGTCAACCGGCTCGACGGCGTGGCCGACAACCCCGCGCGCGACAACTCGATCGGCTACCTCAACGGCGCCATCACCGTCATCGTCCCCCGGCGCAACAACGGCCCGGTGGTCTCGATCACCGGCAACACCGGGCTGTCGGTGCAGTACACGGGCTGGGGCCCGACCTTCGAACTGGAATCGTTCCGAGCCATCGTGCGCGCGCAGAATCTCGAACAGTTCCGGGCCGCGCTGACGCAGTTCGATTTCGGCTCGCAGAACTTCGGGTATGCCGACGTCGACGGCAACATCGCCTACTTCACTTCGGCCGAGATGCCCATTCGCGACGACCTGCAGAACCTCAACAACGTCGACGGCAGCCCGCCGTTCCTGGTTCGCGACGGCTCCGGCGCGCGGCGCAACGAGTGGCTGCCGGTGGTCAATCGCCAGCCCAACCAGGCGGTGCCCTTCGAGATCCTCGGCGCCAACGAGATGCCGTTCGTGATCAACCCGGCCAGCGGCTACATCGCCAACTCCAACAACGACCCGATCGGGACCACGCTGGACAACAACCCGCTGAACCAGGTACGCCCGCGTGGTGGTCTTTACTATCTGAACCCGGGCTATTCATCGCTGCGGCAGGGCCGCATCGACCGCCTGATCCAAGCCCGGCTGGCCGGCGGCGGCCAGGTCAGCCTGGCCGACATGCGCGCCTGGCAGGCCAACAACTCGCCGCGCGACGCGGAAATCCTGCTGCCGTTCCTGCTCACCGCGGCCAGCAACGGCGCGGCGGCCGGCGCGTGGCCGGAGCTGCGTACGCTGGCGACCGATCCGACGGTGACCGCCGCGATCGCGCGCCTGCAGGCGTGGGACTTCTCCACGCCCACCGGCATCGCGCAGGGATTCGACCCGGGCGATGATCCGGCGGCGTTGCCGCAGCCG
>DHLY01000028.1:0-2933 GCA_002405525.1 Proteobacteria bacterium UBA4656 | reverse complement strand
GCCACGCTGGCGCGGATCGGGGTCGGCACGCAACTGCCGGGCAGCAACGAAGCAGTGAGCGCGCTGGCCTTCCACCTGCGCGGCTTCGCCACCCGGCGCGGCGCGGGCGTGTCCGGGGTGAACTTCTTCCAGGTCGCCAACGCGCCTTCGCCGGAAGCCGCGCGCGACCTGCTGCTGCTGCGCGCGCTGCGCGACGCGATCGCGCTCTACCAGGGCGAGTCGTTCGCCGCGGCCTTCAACCGCTCGACCAACCTCGACGACCTGCGCTGGGGCCGTTTGCACCGCATCGTGTTCGCACATCCGCTGGGCGGGCCATTCAACGTGCCCGACGCGACCGGCCTGTACGGCTTCACCAACCTGTCGGCGCAGTTGCCGGGCGTGGCGCGTCCCGGTGGCTACGAGGTGCTGGATGCCTCCGGCCACAGCGTGCGCGCCAACACCGTCAACGGCTTCACCTTCGGCAGCGGCCCGGCGCGGCGCAAGGTGGCGGAGATGACCGACGGCTTCGTGCCGCAGCAGATCCTGCCCGGCGGCCAGAGCGGCGTGCTGGGCAATCCGCTGTACGCGAGCCAGTTGGGCCGCTGGTTGACCAACCAGTACAAGCCGATGCCGCTGTCGGTGTCGGCCGCCACCACCAGTCCGGCCACGGTGCTGAACTTCCAGCCGCGGCAGTGATTCACTGACCGTCGGGCTTCAGGCGACCCTTCCCCGCGAGCGGGGAAGGGTCGGGTAGCCTACAAATGTCAGCAGAAAAGCGTTTGCCTCGATGAGGCGAGAGCAATGGCACTCATCCTCGCCTAGCGTTGGCACGCATGCGAACCATCTGGCCATACAGCGACTCAACGACCGCCCACTGGTTTGGAGATAACGTGCTTCTGAGGTGACCCTCCAATCCCATCGTTGCGTGCAGGTCGCTTACCCAGGGCTCATCGAGGGCGGCGCGTGTCCCTGGGCCGCATGAGCCAAAGGTGCGACATGTGTAGAGAACTCCAGCAGCGCGCCGCAGCGTTGCTAACTGGTGCTGCTCGTTGCCCGACGACCCAGTGAGGGACATCGAATTGGGCCTGGGCGATGGTTCGGCAAAGACCCCGTTGCCGGCTAGTGCAAGGTGATCGACTGCCAGACCGACCAGCGCAGGACTGTCGGATTGCAGGACGATCCTCCAAAGCCGTTCGGCGGCCGACGGGTCGTTGATCGCGGTGCCCACGCCGGTGTTGCCCAGTATGGCGGCTTCACCTAGCGCGGAAGCGAATGCGTAGTCGCCTATAGGCCCTCCCGCGCCGCGTGCTTCCGGAGGACTGTGCAGTCGGGAAGCGAGCTCCAGCAGCTCCGAACCTAGAACGCCATCGCAGTATCCGCGCATTGCGTCAAACCAACGGGCGTGCAAAGACCTGTCGGCACCAGTGTCCGCTACCATTCCATTTCGTAGTGCCGACGCAAAGTCGGCGGCCTCATCGGAGACCTCGATTCGACGACAGACAGTCCCTGCTCGTGCAATCGTTTCTATCTGGTCAGGATCGCCGATTGGGAGCGACAGTGCGGCGTCGACTGCCTCACGAGCAGTGCGAGCTCGCACCGATCTCAGGCGCAGGGCTACATCGGCGCTGTCGCTCCTAGATTTGGTTGACGTGTTTCGAGACTCATCGGTGCCTCGTGCTCCGACGATGCCTCGCTCGATCCCCGTTGTCTCGTCGACGGGTAATCCCGCCACAGGGGTGTTACTCGTTGCACTGGCCGACGGTGGAGGCGTCTCGCCGGTTTCGATGCTCCAAGGCCACATCCAGACGACATACAAGAGGGCGACCACGCAGAGCCCGACGGCAACCGAAAGCAAAATCCGTCCACGTGGCCAACTGCCGGATCCCCCGCTCATCGTGCGCAAACGAAGTTGCCGGCACGCACACAAATGCTGCCAATGCCCGGGAGTGTGATCCACTCCGTGCGTAGCCCATCGCGATAAACGAATGTGAACCGAACGTTGCCGGGCACATTAATCGAGTTTCCGGGGCCTAGAAGGCCCGAAAGATGACCACGAACGATGGTGCAAGCATCGCGTTCGTTCATGTGCCGATCGCAGTCATTGCCGCTGAACGTAACCACCTGCTCACTGAGTTGCGGCTTCAACGCGGCCCGCGGGCCTCCACCGTACGCCCCCATGATCGCGCGCCAAAAGAACCCGACGAGACCACCTCGGCCATACGTAATTCCCGTCACTGTCATCGCCGGCATTGGTGTTCCGCGGTCGCAAGACAATGACTCTTCGCTGTGTGATTGAACGGACGTTGCCAAGCCCGTAGTGCTGCCGATGCCGAGTTCCGGGTCGTTTGTGACGTCGATTTCGTCCGGCTGGATCGGCGTGGCGTCCGAGACGGGGTCGTACCAGGAGTACACGCGGACGAACGCTCCAATGGTCGGGTTGAACTCGTACCAAGCGGAGTTATGCCCAAATCCTACGCTTGCGCCGGCATCGAAGGCCGTCGACTCAGACTGCGTGGCTGCGCTAGTCGCGAGAGGGCCTATCCCCTGCGGTTGAGGGCATGCGATCGCGGCGAGGGGCGCAGCAAAGCCTGCCGTCATGAACGCAAACAGCAGCGCGGCAGATGCAGTGGGCTTGCGGCGGGTCGTTGGCATACCGATTCTCCGTTCATCCTATCGGGATCATGCGATGTTCCGGCGCTTGGCATGGGCCCCTGAAGCCAGCCTGCCAGCGCGGTGGACGTTAGCTGCCCGAAAGTGGCCGATCAA
Source organism: Proteobacteria bacterium UBA4656 (assembly GCA_002405525.1). Classification (GTDB taxonomy): domain Bacteria; phylum Pseudomonadota; class Gammaproteobacteria; order Xanthomonadales; family Ahniellaceae; genus UBA4656. Next base: position 188 of record DHLY01000028.1, on the reverse strand, counting down.
GTGCTGTAGCGTCGATCCTGCGCTTTGTTGCAGGAGGCGTGAAGAGTTAGTGCGTTCTGTGCGACTGTTGACGTCTCGACGCCTGCGACGCTGACAGCCATGAGCGATTCGTCCGTCCGCCGCACCCGCAAGCCCCATCCCCGTGGCTTCGACCTCGCCGCCGCGCAGGCCGCGCTGGCCAAGGCCGA
>DHLY01000151.1:23589-23719 GCA_002405525.1 Proteobacteria bacterium UBA4656 | reverse complement strand
CCGAAGGACACCAAGGACCATCCGAACGGCGTGTGGAACCTGCCGCCGAGCCTCAACGTCAAGGAAGGCGAAGACAAGGCCAAGTACGAGGCGATCGGGGAGAGCGACCGCATGACCCTGCGTTTCATCA
>DHLY01000151.1:2767-23352 GCA_002405525.1 Proteobacteria bacterium UBA4656 | reverse complement strand
TGGATGGCCCGCGCGCGGGTCACGCACGCCCGTGCATGATTCGCCGGAGCGAGTCCGGACCTGTGCCGGGCTCGCGACTGGCAAAACCCACGGGATGTGGGTTTTTTTACAGGTACGCAGAGGCTGTGAAAAACAGCCTCTCAGGCAGGCTCCGAGTGGCCCGCGCGAGAGTCATGCACGCCCGTGCATGATTCGCGGGGGCGAGTCCGGATCTGCGCCGGGCTCGCGACTGGAGAAATCCACGCGATGTGGGTTTTTTCACAGGCAAAGGGCGGCCTCGGGCAAACCGCCGGGGCGGGCCACGGCGGGTCTGCGCGCGCCTCGCGCACGCACCGGCGCGATCCGCGCGCGCGGGATGCGGAACGGGTCGCGAGCCCTGAACCCCGCCGCCACGGCGGTCCAGTCGGCTGCCGGCATGGCGCCCGTCCGCCGCCGTGGGCGCCGCGCCCGCGACGGGGCCGTGGTTGCGGCCGGATGCGCATGATCGTGCTCCTCAACAAGCCGTATGGCGTGCTGTGCCAATTCACCGACCGCCTTGGGCGGCCGACGCTGGCGGCGCACGTGCGCGAGCCCGGGGTCTACGCCGCGGGCCGCCTGGATGCCGACTCCGAGGGCTTGCTGCTGCTCACCGACGACGGCGCGCTCGCGCACCGGCTGACCGACCCGCGCCACAAGCAGGCGCGGACCTACGTGGTGCAGGTCGAGGGCGAGCCATCGCCATCGCAGATCGACGCGCTGCGTCGCGGTGTCGCGCTCAACGACGGTCCGACGCGGCCGGCTCGTGTGCACCGAATCGGGCCGCCGGGCTGGATCTGGCCGCGCACGCCGCCGGTGCGCGCGCGCAAGACGGTGCCGGACGGATGGCTGGAACTGGCGATCACCGAAGGCCGCAACCGGCAGGTGCGGCGCATGACCGCCGCCGTCGGGCTGCCGACGCTGCGCCTGGTGCGCACGCGCATCGGACCCTATGCGCTGGACGGTCTCGCGCCCGGACAGTCGCGCCGCATCGACGAGCCCGGCATGCCGGTCCGGCGCGGCCATCCCGCATCCTGAGCCGGCTGCACGACGGCAGCGCGCCGGACTCCGAGTCGTCGCAGGTCCGCGGCGACCTTCCCGCGACGGGCGTCCTCGCCCGGGGTCCGCATCGGGACCCGGCGCCGGGCGGCGCTCGTGTGCTCAGGGTCCCGCTACCGTCGGCACGTCGGCAAAGGGGCGAATGCCGAAGTGCGGATAGACCTCGGCGGGGAAATACACGACGCCGTCCCGGACCACCATCCGGATGCGACGCAGCTGGCCGAGATCCGCGGTCGGGTCGCCCGGCACCAGGAAGAAATCGGCCAGCTTGCCGCGCGCGATCGAGCCCAGGTCCTGGTCCTGGCCGAGGTAGGCGGCCATGTCGAGCGTGGCGCGACGAAGCACCTGCGCCGGCGTGAAGCCGACTTCGCCGAACAGCATCAGCTCGCGATGGTAGGCGAGACCGCCCCCGAGGTCGGTCCCCGGGATCAGGAACACGCCGCGCTCGCGCATCTCGCGCACGGTCGCGAGCAGTTTCTCCCACGCGCCGGCGTAGGCCTCGCGGTCGCCGGGCGCGCTCATGTCGGTCCAGGCCTGGCGCACGCCGCGCTGCCACTCGGGCGGCATGTTGGGGAAGATGTCCGTCACGCCGCGCGGGATTTCGCCCGGCTGGTTGAGCAGCAGGTTCTCGTGGATGGCGATGGTGGGCTCGACCGCCACCTTGCGTTCGACGATGCGGTCCATCGTGCGCCGCACCCGCGGCGACTGCAGGTCCAGCGTGGCGAGCCGGCGCAGCGCGGTGAGCCGCAGCAGGGTGCGCGTGTCCTCCTCCGGGCCCAGCACCCAGCCGAGCATGATCTGGTTGATGTGGGTGAGCTCGTCGTAACCCGCGTCGATCATCGCATCCGCGCTGCTGAACGCCGGCACGTGGCCGGTGGCGCGCAGGCCGAGCCGATGCGCTTCGGCCACCGCCGCCGCCGACCACCGAGGGTTCATGCTGTTGTAGAGCTTCACCTGGTGGAAGCCGCGCGCGGCGTACCAGCGCACCGCGTCCAGCGCCTCGGCCTCGCTGCCGACCAGGATGCCGTTGTTGGAGTTGAACGGGCTGCGGCCCTCGATGAAGCCCGAGCGCGCGATGCGCGGGCCGGCAACCCTGCCGGCCTCGATCGACTGGACCAGTGCATCCAGCACCGTGTTGTCGTTGCCCATGTCGCGGCTCGACGTCACGCCGGCGACCACGTTGAGCAAGGTTCCGGCCTGCCCGGTGTGCGCGTGCATTTCGTACAGGCCCGGCACGAGGGTGCCGCCTTCGCCGTCGATCGACACCTCGCCGGGCGTCGCCGGCGCGTCCGCCGGCTGCACGCCGGAGATGCGGTTGCCGCGGAAGACCACGCTGTGCGGGCCGGTCAGCGACATCGATGCGGAGTCGAAGATCCGCACATTGCGCACCCGCACCGGGCCGTCGAAACGCCTGGCGGTCCGGCGCTGCAGGTCCTCATGCCGCGCGCGCGACAGTCGCGCGGCCAGTTCGCGCAGGCGCTCGTCCTCGGCCTCGTAACCCGCGCGGACCACGGTCGATCGGGGCGAGAGCACCGCGAACAGCTCGCCCGATTCGTCGAGCAGCAGGTAGGACGGATCGAGGTTGAGCCCCGAGAGCACGTTCACGCGCACGACGATGCGCGCATCGTCGGCGCCGACCTCGAGCGATTCGCCCTCGGTGAGCATCAGTTCGCCGCCGGGCAACGCGGGCAGCCGGCGATCGGCGTCGCCCCGCAGCGCGCGCGCGTAGAGACCCAGCGCCCACGGGCTGGCGCTCTGGCCGACGTAGACGTGCGGGCCCTGCACGCGCGCCTTGCCCTCGCTCGCGCTGTCCTTCCAGCGGGCATGCCCACCGCGACGCTCGAAGGATTCGTCCACCTTGCTGCCGAAGGTCGTGTTGCCGGTGATGGTCCACGCGACGGGCAGGCCGTCTGCGTCGAGGCGCAGGGTTTCCGCGATCGTCGGCCCGCGGCCGTTGTTCTTCACGTCGTACTCGATGCGCAGCGCGCCGCCCTCGGCCGCCACCTTGACGTGGCCGACGCGGTTGCCGCCGGTGACGACGGTGTAGCTCTGGTCGGCCGCCGGCGCGGGCTGGGCGGACAGCAGCAGGGCGGACAGCAGCAGGTTCGCGCGCACGGGCTTCCCCTTTCGGTGAACCCGAGCCTGCGCGATGTGGCGCGGCCGCGCAACCGCCGACCGTGTCGCAAGCGCCGCCGCATCGGGCCGGTAGCGCCGGCGGCGCGCGCCGCGATCTTGTCCGGCCCGCCGCGGTCCGTCCGTGTGGCGTAGGTGTTCCCGCGGCGCCACCCTCTGAGCCAATGAGAAAACCCACATCCTGTGGGTTCCTTCAGTCGCGATTCCGGCACCGGTCCGGAGTCGCTCCCGCGAATCATGCGCCTGGGTACACGAGCCGCGCGCGGACCATCCATGGCCTGCCTGAGAGGCTGTTTTCTCACGCCCCAGTCAGGGCAGCAGCTCCAGCCACGGCGTCGGCGCTGCCTGCGCCAGAACGTAGAGCGGATGCCGTGGCGCACCGGTTGCGGTGAGCCCGAGGTGGTGCAGGCGAACGCCAGCGGCGTGCAGCAGGCCGACCACCTCCGCAGCGCGCACCACGCCGCGTCTGCCGCCGCTCGCGCCCCAGGCGCAGACCACCATCGATGCGCGTCGTGCGGCCTGGCGCAGCACGGCGTCGTTTCGCAGCCCCACCGGATCGTCGTTGTCGAACAGCTTGCCGGGTTCCGTGCATACGCGCGCGAACAGGTTGGCGACTTCGAGCCGGGTGAAGCCCCATGCGCGCGCGAAGCCGATGCAGCGGCGGATGGTCGGATCGTCGCGGCGGCCGTCGGCCGCGCTGGGGTTGAGCATCACGAACAGCAGCGGCCCGTCGCCCGCGGGAGACTTCCAGCCGGCCAGCAGATCCCCTTGCTGCTTGGGCAGTTCGCGGCCCAGCAGATAGCGGTGGCGGCGGTCGGGGGAGAAGCGGGCGTAGCGGCGCAAGTGCGCGGGCTCGGTGGCGGGCAGTGCGCAGTATCGCGCAGGCCGCGACGTCCGCGCACCGGCCTCGGCGTGCGGTCCACGCCGGGCCCGCGGGACGTGCCTGCGCGTGGTCGCGTACCGGCTCAACGCGCGGCCGTCGCGTGCGGCGCCGGCAGGTTGCGCTCGAGGAAGGCCAGCACTTTCGGCCAGCCGTCGTTGATCGCCGCGACCACGCCCTCGCGCGTGCCGCCCATCGGCAGGATGCGGGCCAGAACCGGATCGTCGGCCTCGACGGCGCGGCCGAGAAACACCACGTGGCCGGCATCGGCGTAGCGCAGGACCTGCACTTCGCGCGCGTGGCCGGCGGCAGCGAGCGTCGCCGCGATACGGTCGCTGGCCTCGACCGCGCCCCACAGCGCATCCTGGCCACCGGCGATCAGCAACAGCGCGGCGTCCGAGCGTTCGACCGGGATGCGCGCGGCCGCGCGCAGCGCCGCCGGAGCCTCCGCCACGCTGCGGTCGTACATCGCGCGCAGACCGGCGGCCATGTCGAACGGCGCGTAACGCAAGTAGGGCAAGGGCGCGCCGCCTTCGGTCCATGAAGGCGTGTCGGACCAGCCGTTCCAGTCCACGCTCTGCCAGGCATGGTCGGTGGGCGTGGACGCCACCACCGCGCGGACGCGGCGGTCGCGGCTGGCGAGCAGCAGCGCGGCCTCGGCGCCCTTCGAGCCGCCCACCACGCCGATCCGCGCCGGATCGACCCCGCGCTGGCGCGCGAGCCAGTCCAGCGCGTGGACGAAGTACTCCAGCGGGATCTCCTGCAGCTGTGCGGGCAGTCCCTGTTCGTCGAAGTACGCCAGGGCCAGCGTGGCGTAGCCGTGCGCATGAAGGTCCGCCGCCATGCGCGTCGAGGTCTGCTTGCCGCCTTCGCTGCCGCCGAGCACCAGCAGCGCCGGCCCCGGCGCGGCGCCGTCCGGCGCGAACCAGGAGGCGACGAGGCCCTCATCGCGCACCTCGACGCCGGATGACGTCGTCGTCGCGGCGGCGGGCGCACCTGGCGTGGCGTCCGCCGGCGCGGCGCGATCGCCACCGCCACAGCCCGCGACGGCGGCCAGTCCGACCAGCAGGGCAAAGAGTCGCGCTCGCATGGCGTTGCTCCTAGAAGGGTGGAGACAGCTTGCCGATGCGGCGGGGCGGGCCCCAGTGGCCGCCGTCAGCGGAGCGGCATGACGCTCGTCATGGCGACGCAGGGGTGCATCCCCGGCGACGGAAGGGTCGACCCCGGGACGCGCCCGGGCGCGGCTGCCTCACGGCGCGCCGGGCCTCGGTGCGATGTGCGAGAACGGCGACCGGACGGCCGGCCGTCGCGGCGCGATGCGCTCGCGGCGGGCCGCGCCGACGCCTCGTCAGTCGCCGTGCCGTCGTCGGGAGCGTGCCGACCTGGCGCATGCACGCACCGCCAGCGACGCCGGCCGACGTTTCCACCCCCGCACGCACGGGCGCGACGCGGATGGACGTTCGGACGACGCCTGGCGCATTGGTCCTGCCAGTTGCGGCAGTCGGGACGCGCAGGGCCCGGGCTCGCCCCTACCGACGCTCAGAGGATCACATGCCAGCGCGTCTGCCGTCCGGCGAGGTAGACCACGCGCTCGCCGTCGAATAAGGCGCCCTGTTCGAGCTTCACCTGCACCCACCCGCTGTTCCACTCTGCCAGCCGCACCTTGACGTTGCCCTCGATGGCGTAGACCGTGGACGGATGCAGGGGCCAGTCGCCCTGGCCGACGGTCCGGCCCTGGTTGTCCCACATGCCGATGGTCGGGCCGGGAGCGTGGCCGAACATGCCCAGCGGATGGGTGTAGGTGCTGCTGACGATGCCCTCTTTTTCCGCCGCCGCCCGCGTGCGGGCGAGGATCTCGTTGCCGCTGCGCCCGGCGACGAACTGCGCGGTGAGTAGGTCCTGCCATCGGTTGCCCGTGGCGAGCGCGTCGCTCAAGCCCTTCGGCACGTCGGTCTCGCCCGCCCGCGCGACATACGCCATCTCCTGCGTGTCGGTGCACAGCTTCAGATAGCAGATGCCGACGTCGGTGTGCAGCACGTCGCCGGGCTGGATCACGCCGGACACCCCGCAGAAGTCGGTGTCCTGCTCGCACTTCTCGCCCGGCCGCTGGGCGTTGACGTAGGGCATGAACCAGATCGGCAGGCCCAGCGACTCGAAACGCTGGCGGATGTACCACGCCACGTCGTCGGTGGTGGTCACGCCCGGCGTGATCACCCGTGAACTGAAGGCTTCCGCGATCACCCCGCGCGCGATGCCCATGATGTGCGGGTAGACCGCGACTTCGCCCGGCGTGCGGGTCTCCAGCCAGCGCACGACCAGTTTTTCCGCCGGCACCAGGCGGTCCGCCCAGCCGTCTGGCAGCACGTCGAGCAGCTGCTGGTGCAGGCCGTGGGTGAGGCCATCGGCCACCGGCCACTCGCGCGAGACGTTGATGCCGATGCGCTGCGGATTCTTCGACACGATCAGTTCGCCCAGCGCCTTCCACTGCGCCTCGAGGTCGCCGCCGGCCCAGGCGGACTCGTAGGGCTTGCCGAGCGGATAGCGGTTCACGCTGAGCCGGTCCACCGTGCCGTCGGCCTTGCGGTGGAAGACCAGCATCGTGGTGCGGCGCGCAGCGAACGACGGCTGCGGCACCAGGCTGAAGTACACCGGGTCCTCCGCGTACTCGCGGTTGATCACCAGCCACAGGTCGAGCCCCGATTCCGCCATCAGCTTCGGCAGCAGGCCGTCCAGCCGCTCGACCAGCATCCGGTTCTCAGGCTCGATGCGCGCGCGAGGGGCGAGCACCGCGAAATCGTCGGCGGAACCGATCGACCGGCCCTGCGCCGGTTCGGCGGCGCGCGCGGCGGCGGGCACCAGGGCGAGGGCGAGGGCGAGGGCAGGGACGAGGGCGGTCAGGCGGCGCATCGGGGTACCCGGTGGTGGCGAGAAGGTTCCGAGCATGCCACCGCACCGCGCGAAGACGCCATGCAGGCGCGTGGCGCCCTGCGGACACCGCCAGTCAGCGCGGCACCGCGTCCACGACGTCCACCACCAGTGCGCGCGCCGGCCGGTTGGTCTCGTTCCTCCACCAGTGGACGACGCCGGTGCGTTCGAATGCCACGGCGCCCACGCCCCGTCTGATCGGGCCGCCGGCATCGTTGCGGTGCTCGGTCAGTTCGCCCTCCAGCACGTAGGCGAGCCCCGGTCGCTGTTGGTGTTCGTGCACGGCAATCTGCGCCCCGGGCGCGAGCACCAGGAGTCGCGCGCGCAGGACCTTGCCTTCGGCGCCGGGCAGCTCGCCGTCCAGCGGCACGCTGCCGATCTCGATGGCCGACTCCACGCCGTGGGTCTCCTTCGGCCCGTCGGCCAGCAGGCGCTGCGCGGCGTGTTTCTCGTATTCGGGAATGACGTCGTGTGCGACGACGGGTACGGTGGCGAGGCAGAGCAGCAAGGCGGACAGGCGCATGGCGGTCGGTCTCCGGTCGGTGACGGGCTGGCCGTCGATGCTGCGCAGTCGCGGGCAGGCTGTCGAGATCCGGGCCACTCGGCACCGGTCTGGACGACGCGCCGGGCACCGCCGACGCGCCGGCAGTGTGCGTGTTTCCGCCGCGATTTCGCGGCCGATCGCGCCGTGCGCCCGGCCGCCGCGATGCCGGCCATCGGCGCCGGTCGCCCGCCATCGGCGTGGCCCGTGTCAACCGCGGTCGGCGATCCGCGTTGTGCACGGTGCGAACGCACGACCTCATGGAGTGGATCCGCGCATGAACCCCCGCCTTCTCGGTTTCGCCTCGCTCGCGCTCGCGGGTACGCTGGCCCCGGCCCTCGCTCCCTCGGTGGCCGTCGGCGCGGGTGCGCCCGACTTCAGTCGCGTCGACGCCGTGATGCAGCAGGTGGTGGCCACCGTGCCGCTTCCCGGAGCGAGCCTCATCGTGGTCAAGGACGGGGCTGCGATCTTCGAACAGCACTACGGCAGCTACAGCGCCAACACGCGGCGACCGGTGGCATCGGTCAGCAAATGGGTGTCCGCGATGGTGATCGGGTCGGTGGTGGACAGTGGTCTGCTGCGCTGGGACTCGACGATCGGCGAGTGGTTCCCGCAGGCGCGCCCGGACCAGCAGGCGATCACCCTGCGCCAGTTGTTTTCGCACACGGCCGGGTTCAGCGGTGAATCCAATCCCTGCATCACCGACCCCACGACCACACTCGAAGCCTGTGCGGCGCAGATCCTCGCCATGCCGTTGAGCTACGCGCCGGGCACCTGCTTCGATTATGCCGGCAACAGCATGCAGGTTGCCGGCCGGATGGTCGAGCTCGCCGCCGGTCAGGCGTGGGACGACTTGTTCATCGCCAGGGTGGTTCAGCCGCTGGGCCTGGTGGCGACCGACTACGCCAACACCAGCCTGCAACCGGGCTACGTCCGCAACACCAATCCGCGGATCGACGGCGGCGTGCGCTCGCGCGCCAACGAAATCGTGCGAATCGCGCAGGTCTTCGTGCAGCGCGGCCAGTTCGGTGGCCAGCAGGTGCTGTCCGCGGCCACGGTCGACTTCATGCGAGCCGACCAGACCGGCGGCGTGCCGTATGCGCAGACTCCTGATCCGCTCAGTTACGGCTATGGCATCGGCCTATGGCGCAACCGCCTCGACCAGCACGGTACGGCGGTGGTTGGTTCCAGCGCCGGCGCGCTCGGCACCTGGCCGTGGTTCGACACCGCGGCCGGCGTGGCGGCGGTCTTCTTCACCCAGGACCGACGCGAACGGATCGAAAGCGCGGCGCGGGCGTTGGTGCGCGAGGTGAACGCCGCGGTGCTGTTCGGCGATCCGGTGCATGCCGACGGCCTCGAGGGCCAACCGATGCGCGCGGGTTGCGCCGTCCGTTGACCCGGATCGAAAGGCACCGCCCATCGGCCCACAGCACGAGGTCGCGATGAACGTTTCGCAGGACAGCATCCGGCGCCAGATGCGGCGCCGGCTCACCACCGCGCTGGCGCTGGCGGCCAGCTTTCCCGCATGGTGCGCGCGCGGCTTCGGCGCGGCCCTGCCCGGCGCGGGATCGACAGCAGGCGGCGGGTTCGACGCGTACCTGGGCGCGCTGCCGACCAGCGCCGAGGTCAACCAATGGATCCAGACCATCGTCGGCTTCGGCATCCGGCGGGTCGGCTATCCGGCCGATCGTCTGACTACCGATTTCGTGGCCGCAACCCTTGCCGCGATGGGCGTCGACGTGTCGACTCAGGACGTGCCGCTGACGCGCTGGGACACGGTCGAGGGTCAGACCAGCGTCGAGGTGTGCGTCGGCGGTGTGTGCGCGCAGTACGCGGCGTTTCCGTCCGTGACCAGTCGAATCACGACGACGCTGAACGGCGCGCTGGTCCGCTACGAGAATGCCGACACGCCGGTCACCGGGAGAGTCGTACTGCTCGACTATCGGATGGCTCGTTTCATTCCCGGGATGCTGCAGGACCGCGCCGACTGGGTCTACGACCCGGACCAGAATCTCAACCAGACCCGGCATCCGAATTCGCGCCCGCAGACCTCGCCTGCGGCGCAGACGCTGGTTTCGATCCTGCGTCGCAGGCCGCTGGCGGTGATCGCCGCGCTCGACGACTTTATCGACACGCCGTACATCTATGGTGCGCATTCGGCGGTGCCGTACGACCGCAACATCCCGATCGTATGGGTCAGCCCCTCGTCGCGCCAGGCGATCCTCGCGCAGTTGCAGGGTGGCAGCGCGATGGCCCGGGTGGACGTGGTGTCCGCTCAGTCGAAGACCAGCTCCCTCAACGTGATCGGTCGGCTGCCGTCCACCCTCACCGATCAGGTGGTCCTGTTCGGTTCGCATCACGACGCGCCCTTTTTCGGTGCTACCGAGGACGCCGCCGGCACCGCCCTGGTGCTGGCGCAGGCGGCCTACTGGTCGCGAGTGCCGGCGGCGCAGCGCCCGTTCGAGCTCAGATTTCTGCTGAATGCCGCCCACATGCAGGTCAGCGCCGGTTGCGAGGCCTTCGTTGCCGCCAACGCGGCGCTGCTGCCACGCATCGTGCTCGACGTGCATCTGGAAACGCCTTGCCAGGAGTTCGACGTCGACGCCAATGGACAACTCGTTGACCGAGGGCGCGTCGAGCCGCACTGGATCTACACCAGCCGCAACCCGACCCTGCAGGCCGCGTTGCGCGCAGCGATCGAAGCCGAGGACTATCGACGCACGATCCTGGTCCCGCCCGAGGCGTTCAGCGACGGACCGCCCAGCGATGCCAAGGCGCTCTGGCGGGCGGGCGTGCCGGTGATGGCACACATCTCGAACCCGGTCTATTACCTGAGTATCGCCGACACCCTGGACAAGGTGAACCTGCCGAGCCTGGAGCAGGTCACGCGCTACGTCGCGCGCACCGTCTGGGCGTTGCAGGGCATGACTGCGGACCAGATGCGCGCAGGCATCGATCGCATGTTCGACGACGGCTTCGAAGCTGAAACCGGATAGGGGGGTGCCGAGAAACACCCCGCGTACGCGCGGCAAGGACGCCGTCCCCGCGAATCCGTCGCACAAGCGATCGGTCCGGCGTGAGCGAGCCTTGGCATGCGTCGCGCTCGCGACGTCCGACAAACACCGGAGGGTGCTTTGCCGGCGTGCTGCGGGCGAATCTTCGAGGCCTGTTCGCGGGCGTGCGATAGACCGCGACTTGCGGCCGCTCAGGCCGCGTCGGTGTTGCGGAAAGACCGCCGAAAGGCCGGTGCAGGCCGCGCTTGCGCGATCCGCCGCCGGCGGGCCACCCGGCGTGCCGCGACGATGGCCGGCAGGGGCGCCAGCAGCAGCGCACTCGCGACGAGCCACCGCTGCTGCGGCGGAAGCGCCGTCAGCCAATGCTCGAGCACCAAGGGCATCGCGGTGATGAACTGAACCGCGAAGCCGACCGTCGCGAGCGTGAGGCCGACGGCGAGCAGGGCGATGGGGGCTCGGAAACTCGACATACACCGAGACTAGCTTCGATGCCGGCCACCGGCAAGAGGTCGAGCCGTTCCGCCGGGCGGGTGCGAACCGACCCGATCCCGAAGCGTGCAGGCGGGAATCTTCGGGAACGGCGGGGACGGTCGGAAAATCGGTCTGACGGCTACACCAGCGCCCGGCATCCCGAGTATCGCTGATCCATGTCGGCATCGAAGGGCAGCACCTCGAGCCGATACTCGCGAGCGGGTCGGCGAGCCGGCAACGACGGGGGAGAGTGAGTGCACCGGCACCCGACCCACGGCGGACGGGACGGAAAACAGTTGGGTCGTGCTCGTCGCCCTTGACCCGGAAATGCGCTGGGCGTGGCAGCCTCGACTGGCTGAGGGTCCGCCAACCTTGGATCTGCCATGAATGCGACGCTGCTCCGCCAGTGGGCGATCGTTGCGGTCGTGGTGTCCTCCGTGTCTTTTCCGGCTGCCGCCCAGAACTTCGTCCACTTCGAGAGTCCGCATGTCCATCCGGTGGCAATGACCCCGGACGGTTCCCGATTGCTCGCCGTGAACACCGCCGCTGGTCGGCTGGAGGTGTTCGACGTGACCGGTGCGTCGCACTACCTGGTTCGCGCGGGCTCGATCCCGGTCGGGGTCGAACCGGTGACGGTGCGCACGCGCTCGAACACCGAGGCGTGGGTGGTCAACCAGATCAGCGACTCCGTGAGCGTGGTCGACCTGGCGAGCCTCAGGGTCGTGGCAACGCTGCTCACCGGCGACGAGCCGTCCGACGTGGTTTTCGCCGGAACGCCGCAGCGGGCCTTCGTGTCCGTCTCGCAGTTGAACCGGATCGAGGTGTTCCAGCCGACAAGCCTGGCCACGCCACCGTCCCTGGTGGCGATCGCGGGCGAGAAACCCCGCGCTCTGGCCACCGACGGCGTACGGGTCTATGCCGCGATCTTCGAGAGCGGCAACGAAACGACGATTCTGCCGACGAGCAAGGTCTCTTCGACCGCCAGCCCCTACGCGGGCGCTCCCAATCCGCCGCCGAACGCAGGTTCTGCTTTTTCGCCGGCGATCCGGCCCGGATTGCCGGCCGCCCCGCCCGTGTCCCTGATCGTCCGCAAGGACTCTGCCGGGCGCTGGCGCGACGACAACAACATCGATTGGTCGGCCGCGGTGACTTGGGATCTGCTGGGCCACCAAATGGCGGTGGTCAACGCGTCGACCCTTGGCGTGCAGTATGCGAAGCGTCTGATGACGGTCCCGATGGCGGTCACGACGCTGGCCGACGGCCGGGTGCTGGCGGTGGGCACCGAGCTGCTGAACCACGTCCGTTTCGAGCCCAACCTGAAGAGTGTCTTCGTGCGCGTGCGGGACGCTCTGTTGCCGGCCGGCGGGACCACGGCCACCGCGACCTTCGACCTGAATCCGCACCTCGACTACACCCAACGCACGGTGGCACCGGCGATCCGTGCACTGTCCGTTGGCGACCCGCGCGCCGTGGCCGTGTCGACGGACGGCTCCCGCGCCTTCGTGGCAGGGCTCGGTTCGAACAGCGTCGCCGCGTTCAATCCCGCCACCGGCGCGCGACTGGCGACCCGCGATGTCGGCGCGGGGCCGACGGGCCTCGCGCTCGATGGCACGCGCAACCTGCTCTACGTTCTCGACCGTTTCGATGCCACGGTGACCGTTCTGGATACGGAGTCGCTGCAGCAACGGGGGCGAGTGAGCTTTTTCGACCCGACGCCTGCCGTGGTCCGCGACGGCCGGCCCTTCCTGTACAACACCCGCATGGCGTCCGGCCTCGGGGCAGGCCGCCTGCGGTAGTTGCCACATCGATGCGCGCATGGACCAGCTGGCATGGGACCTCGGGGACCCGGCAGGGACGATGCAGCTCTTCGACCAGGCCTGCAACGGCGCTCTGCAGCCCGGAAGCGGTCAATGCCGTGACTTCCATCCGATGAAGGGACCGATGCTGACGCAGACGCTGGTCGGCCTTTCCGGAGAGCAGCCGTTCCACTGGCGCGGCGATCGCGCGACCCTCGGACACTTCGCCGGCACCACGTCCGTGCTGCAAGGTGCCGACGCCGCCTTTACCGCGGCACAGATGCAGCGACTCCAGGCCTATCTCGCCACAATCTCCTTTCCGCCGAACCCGAGTCGCAACCTCGACGGATCGCTGCGGGCGAGCGTTGCCGGGGGGAGCCCGGTTGCCGGGCAGACGCTCTACATGACGGGCAATCTTGCCGGGGGGCAGTGCGTCACCTGTCACGCGCTCCCGAACGGCGGCGGATCGTCGGTGATCAGTGCCAATCTCCTGCTGACTACCCAGGACATGAACATCCCCCAACTGCGCAACATGCACGAGAAGGACGGATTCGACAGTGCCACGTCGGCGACCAACCGGCGCGGCTTCGGATTTGCGCATGACGGGGCTCACCCGACCTTGATCGATTTCTTCCGCCTTCCGGTCTTCCGCTTCGCGTCCGGCGCGACCGGCGACCAGCAGCGCCGCGACGTCAGCGCGTTTGTGCTCAGCTTCGAGAATGGAACCCACGCCTCGGTCGGAGCCCAGGCGACGCTGGGGGGCTCGGCCTCGACCGGGACGGCCCGCCGCAGCCAACTCGTCACCATCGCCAATGCAGGCAGTGCACAGCTGATCGCCAAGGTCGTGGTTTCGGGCGTGGAGCGCGGTTACCTGTACCAGTCGGCGACCGGCTCATTCCTGACCGACCTGAGCGGACAGACGGAGACCCTCGCAGGTCTCGAGGCGCTTGCGGATGCCGGAATGGCGGTGACGTACACGCTGCTTCCGAACGGAACCGGGAGGCGTGCCATCGATCGCGATGGCGATGGTGTGCTCGATGGCGACGAGCGCGGGGCGGGCACCAATCCCGATGATCCGTCGAGCTACCCGGGCGCATGCCCGACCGGTTGCGAGAACATCTTCGGCGACAGCTTCGAGCCCGCGCAGGCACCCTGATTCCGGGGATGGCTTGAGCGACTCAACCGCCCCGGCAGTTCCGGAGGCCATCCGGTCTGCGTCACGCAGACTTCGGCAGCCAGACCTGTCGCCGACGGCCCGCTGCTTCCGCTGGCGGGACATTGCCGATCGGGTCCGGCAGTCGCTCGTGGCTCGACCGACCCAACCCGACAAGCGCGGCCAGTGGGACGCCCTGCGGGCTGCTGCAGGAGCGCCGATGGATCACCTGGGCCTGCACCGGCCGTCGATCCTCTCGACCCACGCGCTGTCGCAGGAGTCCCCCCGGCTTCAGGAGGCGGAGCATCCGGAGATCTCGGGGCGGTCCAGACCACCCTGCACGTGGCTCCATGACGGCGGTCCCGACATCCGCGCATTCGGGATGGACGGCGGCTGGGCTGCGCTTTCCCGTGCAAGTCGGCCTTGAACGCACACTGCCCTGCAGCATGTCCCGTTTCGGCCCGCATCCGGCCATGATTCCGCCATGGATGCCCGCAGGTGGTCAGACGCATTCGTTAGTCTGGCGTGGACGCGCAATCCCGCCGCCGCCGCCGCGAGTCCCCATGAGTACCTCGGACGAAACCGTCCCGTCGTCGTCCCCGGAGCCGCAGCCTGCGCCGGTTCCGTCGCCCAGCGCTGCGACATCCGGGCAGCCGTTCGCGGCGCGTGTTCTCGGCGAATGGAGGCCGCCGGCCTGGATCGGGCAGGCCGTCGCCTGGTTCCGGGCCCGGCCGGATGTTCGGCTGGGTGGGCCGCTGGTGGTGTTCGCCCTGGCAGCGCTCGTGACCTGGTGGTTCACCCGCGAGGTGCCGCCGCTGCCCGACGCCATCCACGTGCGCGTCGAAGCGCCGGCGCGCAGCGACTACAGCGTCAGCCCGGTCGGTGTCGCGCCGCTGCGCTTGCGCTTTTCCGCCCCGGTGGCCGCCCTCGATCGCATCGGTACCGACGCGGGAACCGCCGCACGGGTCGAGGGTCTGCGGCTGGTGCCGGATCTCGCCGGGCGCTGGGCTTTCGAGGACGAGCAGACCCTCGCCTTCCAGCCGGCCGAGGATTGGCCGGTCGGGGAGTCCTTCGAGGTGAGCATCGACCCGGCAAGGGCCATCGCTTCGGGCCGCGTGCTCGCTCAGACCCGCTGGGCGTTCGAATCCGCCGCATTCAGCGCCGAGATTGCGACCTCCGAGTTCTACCAGGACCCGGAAAACGTCAACCTCAAGCGCGCGGTCTGGTCGGTCCGGTTCTCGCACCCGGTCGACGGTGCTGCCTTGCGCGCGCGGCTTGCCATCGCCGCCGGCGACGGTGCCCTGCGCTCGACGCCGCCCCCTGAGTTCGACCTGCGGCTGGCCGAGGATGGACTCACTGCCTGGGTGCAGACGGCGCCGTTGGTGGTGCCGGAGAACGGCGGCCACATTGTTCTGAAGCTTGCCGAGGGCGCGAAAAGCCGCCTGCCGGGCCCCGGCCGTGCCTCGGAGGGCGCGAGTGTGGTCCAACTGCCTTCGCGCTACAGCGTGCGCCTCGATGGCGTCGACAGCATGGTCGTCGACGATGAGAACGGCGAGCCGAAGCAGTTGCTGGTGCTGCAGTTCAACGACACGCTCAAGGACCGCGACGTCGCCGCGCAGGCCAGACTCTGGCTGTTGCCGGAAGGCTTCGTGCCGAGCCCGTCGCGCCTTGCCGATCCGGAGAGCGAGTACCAGCGCCAGTTGCCCTATTCGTGGTCCGAAGGCGAGGTGGATGCCGCGACGCTCGAGGCCGCCACGCGTTTGCGCTTCGAACTGCTGCCCGGTGAACGCGAGTGGGCCTCCACGATCACCTTGCGCTATCAGGCGCCCCCCGAGCGTCGCCTCTGGCTCGAGTTGCCCAAGGGGCTCAGGAGTTTCGGCGGCTTCCTGCTGGGCGACCCGCAGCATCGCCTGCTGGAGGTGCCTGACTATCCCCGCCTTCTGCGGTTCGTGGGAGATGGCGCGCTGCTGTCGTTGCGCGGCGAGCGCCGCGTGAGCATCGCTGCGCGCAACACGCCGGACGTGCGGCTCGAGATCGGGCGCGTGCTGCCCGAGCAACTGCAAATGCTGGTGGCCAACAACGACGGCAAGTTGCAGAACCCCTCGCTGTGGCGCGTCGACGAGGACATGCTGGTCGAGCGTTTCGAGGAAACTCTGGCCATCCCGACCGGCGATCCGGCCAAGGCGCACTATCGTGGCGTCGACCTCGGCGCGTACTTCAACGCCGACCAACGCGGCGTTTTCCTGCTGTCGCTGCGCTCGATGCGCCCCGACGAGGCCGCGCTGTCCAGCCGCGAACGTCTCGACCGCAACGTGGGTGAGGCGGTGGACACGCGCCTGGTGGTGCTCACCGACCTCGGCGTGCTGGCCAAGACCGAAATCGATGGCCGTCGCAAGGTCTTCGTACAGCGGCTTTCCGACGGCACTCCGGCGTCTGGTGCGCTGGTCTCGGTGGTGGGCCGCAACGGGCAGGTGGTCGCGGATGCGTCGAGCGATGTCGATGGCGTCGCGTCGCTGCCGCCATTCGACGCCTTCCTGCGCGAGCGCACGCCGGTGCTGCTGCGGGTCACGCTCGGGGACGACATGAGCTTCCTGCCGGTCGGCGACTGGTCGCGGCGACTCGACACCTCGCGCTTCGACGTCGGTGGCGAAGTGAACATGCTCGATCCGGGCACGCTCAAGGCGGTGCTGTTCTCCGACCGCGGCCTCTATCGCCCTGGCGAGACCGTTCATCTCGGCGTGATCCTGCGCGCGCAGGACTGGGCGCGGACGCCGCTGGGCGCGCCGTTTGAACTCGACATCCTCGATCCGGCCGGCAACCTCGCCGCGCGAGAAACCATCCGCTTCGGAGCCGCCGGCTTCGAGGGGCACGACTTCACGCCGCCGGAGAGCGGCCCCTCGGGCACCTGGATGGCGCAGTTGTTCCTCAAGGGCTCGCGCGACGACGACCGCCGCCTGGTGGGCAGCACCAACGTGCAGGTGCGCGAATTCCGGCCGGACACGCTGCGCGTCAAGACCGCGCTCTCGACCCAGGCCGAGCGCGGCTGGGTAGCCCCCGATGCGCTCAGGGCACTGGTCGACGTGGAAAACCTTTTCGGTACCCCGGCGCAGGACCGGCGCGTGACCGCGCAGCTGCGGCTGACGCCCAGTGTGCTGCCAGACTTCGCCCAGCACCCGGGCTTCCGGTTCTTGGACCCGCGCCAGGCGCTCGAGGGCGTGCAGCAGGAACTCGAGGACGCCCGCACGGATGCCGAAGGTCGCGCTGAATTCGACCTCGGGCTCGGCCAGTATGAGCGTGCCGTCTACCGTCTCGACCTGCTGGTGCGGGCCTACGAGCCCGGCAGCGGCCGGGGCGTGGCGTCGACCTTGCGCGCCCTGGTGTCCGACCAGCCGTGGCTGGTGGGCATCAGGGCGCCCGAGTCGCTGGGCTACGTGAACCGCGGGTCGCGCGTGGCGGCCGAGATGCTGGTGATCGGTCCCGATGGCGCGCCGCTCGCCGTCGAGGGCCTGCAGGCCGTGCGCTTCGAGAAGCGCATGGTCTCGGTGCTGACCCGACGTGAGGATGGCCTGTACCGATTCGTTTCGCGTGAGCGTCGCGAGGAAATCGGCCGCGAGCCACTCGCCGCCGCGGCCACGGCGCAGTCGCTGGTGCTCGCGACCTCGCGTCCAGGCGACTTCGCGCTCGAGATCCAGGACCGCGATGGGCGTGTGCTCAACACCCAGGCGTGGACGGTGGCCGGCGACGCCAACCTCAGCCGCTCGCTCGAGCGCAACGCCGAGCTGCAGATCAACCTGTCGAAGCCGAGTTACGCCCCCGGCGAGGCGATCGAGGTGTCGATCCGCGGGCCGTATGCCGGCGCGGGCCTGATCACCATCGAGCGCGACCGCGTCTGGGCCCAGCAGTGGTTCAAGGTCGACACCACCAGCACCGTGCAGCGCATCCGCCTGCCGGAGGGCCTCGAGGGCAACGCCTATGTCTCGGTGACCTTGCTGCGCGACCCGGCGAGCGATGCCATCCACCTGAGCCCCCTGTCCTGGGGCGTGGTGCCCTTCGCCATCGACCGCGCGCAGCGCCTGTTGCCGCTGTCGATGAGCGCCCCACCGCGCTCGCGCCCGGGCCAGCCGCTGGCGATCACGGTCGATCCCGGTGGGGCGGCGCGAGTGGCGGTGTTCGCAGTCGACGAGGGCATCCTGCAGGTGGCCGGCTACCGCGTGGGCGATCCGCTCGACCAGTTCTTCGCCCGCAAGATGCATCAGGTCGAGAGCGCGCAGATCCTCGACCTCGTGTTGCCCGAGTTCGCCCGTTTTGCCGACGCCTCCGCTCCCGGCGGCGACGCCGAGGGCGCCGGAGCGCGCCATCTCAACCCGTTCAAGCGCAAAGGCGAGAAACCGGCGGTGTGGTGGTCGGGCGTGGTCGACATCGACGCGGCCAGGACCTTCCAGTTCGCGCCCCCCGACCACTTCAATGGCGAACTGCGCCTGGTGGCTGTGGCGGTAAGCCCCGAGCGCATGCGCCTCGTCGAGGGCAAGACGACCATCCGCGGCGATTTCGTACTCACCCCCACTCTGCCCACGCATGTCGCGCCGGGCGATGAGTTCGTGGTGCCGGTCGGCGTGGCCAACACCATCGAGGGGGCCACCGAACCGGTGCGGGTCGATCTGCGCGTCGAGATCGCGCAAGGCCTGGGCCTGGTCGATGAGCCGCCGGCGGCGTTCAGCCTCGAGCCCGGCGAAGAGACCGTGGTGCGGCTGCGCCTGAGGGCCCAGCAAGCGCTGGGCGCGGTGCCGGTGACCTTGCGCGCAAGCAGTGGACGCTTCGCCGCACAGCGCAGGGTCGAGGTGTCGGTACGGCCGCTGCAGCCCTCGCTGACCACGATCGTGGTGCAATCGGTCGCGCGACCCACGGCCATCACCGGCCTGCGCGCCGTGTTCGACGAGCGCGCGCAGCGCCGGCTGGCGGCGTCCAGGTCGCCGCTGGTGGCGCTCATCGGTCTCGACACCTGGCTGGGCGACTATCGCTACAACTGCACAGAGCAGTTGGCGAGCAAGGCCCTGCCGGGCCTGGTGCTGCGTTCGCACCCGGCTCTCGGCCGCAGCCATGGCGATGGCGATCTGTCCGGGCTGTTCAATACCCTGCGCTCGCGCCAGAACGGTGACGGCGGTTTCGGCACCTGGACCGCCAGCCCGTATGTCGATCCGATGGTGTCGGCGTACGCAGTGCTGGTATTGGTGGAAGCCCGTGAGCGTGGCGAACGCGTGCCCGGAGATCTGCTCGACCGCGCCAACCAGTGGCTGGCCCAGGCTGCGCTCGACGCGAGCCGCAACGACCTTGCCGGCCTGCGCGCCCGTGCGCTGGCCGTCTACCTGCAGGTGCGCCAGGGCGAAGCGGCGGGCAATGCGCTGGCCGCCCTGGTCGAGCAGCTCGAACGCGACCAGCCCGACTCCTGGCGAAACGATCTGGCCGGCCTGCTGGTCGCAGCCAGCTTCCACGGCCTGCAGCAGACTGCAGCCGCCGCCCCGCTCGCGCGCCGCCATCGCGAGCGCGCCAACGAGGTGCCGAAACCCTGGTCGCAGCTCACCGCGGCCGAACGCGAGGCGGTCTTTACGCAGCAGGGTTATGGCGACTACTACGATCCACTGGGCGCGCAGGCGTGGCGTCTCTATCTGCTGGGCAAGCACTTCCCCCAACAGACCCGCCTGCTGACCCCGGAAGCCACCACCCGGCTGCTCGGTGCCGTGAACGAGCAGGGCCTGAACAGCCTCAACAGCGCGCTCGCGGTACTCGCGCTCGATGCCGTCGGTGGATCGACCGACGCCCCGGTGCGCTTCGAACAGGAATGGCGCGATGGCAAGGCGTCTTTCGGTGAAGTCCGGAGCGGCGTGCTCGCCGGCTCGTACCGCGCCGATGCGACGCGCCTGCGGGTGATACCCGAAAACGGAAGCACGGTGTGGGTGGCGCAGATCGAGCGGGGCTTCGACCGCAACCCTCTGCCGGCGGAGCAGGGTCAGGGCCTGGAAGTGCAGCGTGACTTTTTCGGCGAGGACGGCAAGCCTGCGACCACGGTCGAGCAGGGCAAGGAACTCACGGTGCGCCTGCGCGTGCGGGGCAACGGCTGGGACAATGTGGCCCTGCTCGACCTGTTGCCGGGAGGCTTCGAACCGGTGCTGGTGCCGCGCACGGCCGCCGAGGGCGGCGTCGAGGCTCCGGTCGAAGCGATCGACCAGGACGGCGACGGCCTGCCCGATGAAGCGTCACCAGGAGCGCCGGAGCCGCAGGCGCCGGTCCTGGCCCTGCCGGAATCGACCTTCCAGCCGGACCACGAGGAGATCCGCGAAGACCGCGTCGTGCTCTACGGCAGCGTGGCGGGCGAGATGCAGGAGTTCGTCTACCGCATCCGCGCCACGACCACCGGCAGCTTCCAGGTGCCCCCGGCCTTCGCCGAGCACATGTACCGCAACGGGGTGATCGCGCGCGGCGGCCCGGCCGGCACGATCACCGTCACCGAACCGGCGCGCTGACGAGAGGCTGTGAAAAGACAGCCTCTCAGGCAGGCCATGGATGGCCCGCGCACGGGTCATGCACGCCAGTGCATGATTCG
>DHLY01000151.1:1690-2666 GCA_002405525.1 Proteobacteria bacterium UBA4656 | reverse complement strand
GGCATGCGCGCAAGTGCATGATTCACGGAAGCGAGTCCGGACCGGCGCCGGACTCGCGACTGGAAGAACCCACAGGATGTGGGCTTTTTCACCGGCAGCGAGCACGCCGGAACGATCGGCATGGCGGCTGAGCAGGGCAGCCCGGGTGCTTCCGCCGTAGGGCGTGGACGTTCGCCGGTCCGGGCTTTGCGCCGCCGTCGTTTGTTGCGGGCCGTGCTTGCGGTGGTGGCGCTGCTGATCCTCGTGCCGGGCATCGTGCGCCTGTGGCCGAAGCCGCCACTGTCGGCCGGCGTGGCGGTGTCGATGGCCGTGCTCGACCGCGATGGCCGTCTGCTGCGGCTCACCCTGGCCGCCGACGAGCGCTACCGCCAGTGGCTGCCGCTCGCGCAGATCTCGCCCACCGTCATCGAAGGCGTGCTGCTGCACGAAGACCGCCACTTCCGGTGGCATCCCGGGGTGAACCCCGTCGCCCTGCTGCGCGCTGCGGCCAGCACCTACGGGGGCGGCGCGCGCATCGGGGGTTCCACCCTCACCATGCAGCTCGCGCGCCTGCGCTGGCGCCTCGCGACCCGCGATGTGCCCGGCAAGCTCGTGCAGATCGCGCGCGCCCTGCAGCTCGAGGCGATGTACCCGAAGGACGAGATCCTCGAGGCCTATCTCAACCTCGCGCCCTACGGGGGCAACATCGAGGGCGTGGGCGCGGCCTCGCGCATCTACTTCGACAAGGCCGCTGCCGAACTCAGTCTGCCGGAGGCCCTCGCGCTGGCGGTGATGCCGCAGGCTCCCAATCCGCGCGGCCGCTTCGTGCGCGATGCGCGCGGAGTGACCACCCTCGGCGCCGGCCTGCATGCCGCCCGCCAGCGGCTCTATGCGCGCTGGGCGGCCCGTCACGGCGAAGACGAAGAACTCGCGGCCCGCATGGCCTTGCCTCTGCGCCTGCGGCCGGCCTCGGCCCTGCCATTCACCGCACCGCACT
>DHLY01000151.1:763-1376 GCA_002405525.1 Proteobacteria bacterium UBA4656 | reverse complement strand
GGCGATCGACGGGCAGGTGAACGGCACCGCGGCCCGGCGTTCGCCGGGCTCCACGCTCAAGCCCTTCATCTACGCTCTGGCGATCGATCAGGGCCAGTTGCACCCCGCCACCGTGCTGCGTGACGTGCCGAGCGCCTACGGGGCCTACACCCCGGAAAACTACGACGGCCGCTTCCAGGGGCCGGTGACCGCCACCGAGGCCCTGAACCGCAGCCGCAACATCCCGGCGGTGACGGTGGCCTCGCGCCTGCGATCCCCCGATCTCCACGACGTCCTGCGCGAAGCCGGTGTGCCGGCCCTGCGCACCCGCGAACACTACGGACTGGCACTCGTGCTGGGCGGGGGCGAGTTGCGCGCCGAAGACCTCGTGCGGCTGTATGCCATGTTGGGCTCCGATGGTCGCCTGCGGTCCCTGCGCTTTCGTGCCGCGGACGCCCCGTCGCCAGGCAGCGCCCTGCTGAGTTCCGATGCGGCCTTCATGGTGCTCGACATGCTGCGCCGGAACCCGCGCCCGGACGGCGCCACGGCGAGCGATCTCGGACACTGGCCGGTGGCCTGGAAGACCGGCACCAGCTGGGGCTTCCGCGACGCCTGGACGGCGGGCGTGGTCGGG
>DHLY01000151.1:0-508 GCA_002405525.1 Proteobacteria bacterium UBA4656 | reverse complement strand
CACCAACGCAGCGCGCATCAAGCGGGTCAGCATCTGTCTCGCCAGCGGCGACCTGCCGAACGCCTGGTGTCCGCAGCGTGGCGAGACCTGGTTCATCCCCGGCGTCTCGCCGATCCGCATGAGCACTGTGCACCGACCGGTACAGATCGACCGGGCCAGCGGCCGTGTGGCGTGCGGGCCCTTCGACCCGTCGACCATGCGCCGCGAGGTGTTCGAGTTCTGGTCCAGCGACCTCGCCCGCGTGTTCGCCCAGGCCGGCCTGCCACGCCGCAGGCCGCCGGTCGGTGCCGAATGCGCCGGGGCTGCCGAATGGCTGGGCAGCCCGCCGCAGATCACCCAGCCCTTTCGCGCCACCCGCTATCGCCTGCATTTCGACGGCCGCGAACAGCCCGGCATTGCGCTGGCCGCGACGACCGATGCCGATGCCCGCACCGTCTACTGGTTCGCCGACGGAGCCTTCATCGGGGAATCACCCAGCGGTCGGGCCCTCGCCTGGTCGCCGACCGGC
>DHLY01000167.1:20101-29791 GCA_002405525.1 Proteobacteria bacterium UBA4656 | reverse complement strand
ACGCCTCGTCCTCCGATGACGACTCCTCCGACTACCCTTCCGACAGCGCGTCCTCGGACTTAGCCTCTTCCTAGGCCGCGTCCTCCGATTACGACTCCTCCGACGACTCGTCCGACAGCTCGTCCGACAGCTCGTCCTCGGACATCGCCTCTTCCGATGCCTCGTCCCCCAGGGCGCCACCGCCGGCGGCATCATTCTGGGACGAGGAGTCGCCGTCGACGCTCTCCCCGCTGGCCGCCTCGATCAGCGCAGGGTCTTCTTCCTCGATCAGATCCTCGACGACCTCGACGGAAGGCGGTGCCTCTTCGACCAGCGCAGCAATCTCCTCCGCGCTCGGTTGCTGCAGGACCGCGGCGTCGACTTCGACGTTCGCGATGGTCGCGGGGTCCTCGAACTGCACTGTCGACTCGGCGGCGATCTCCACCTCGAATTCGACCAGCTCGGAGTAACCGTCGGTCTGCAGCGACGTCGACTCGACCACCTGCTGGATCGAGTCGACCCGGCTGTCGGCCTCGATGATCGTCGTGTTGTTGACGATGTTGATGTTGACCTCGACCGACTGGTCGATGATCGTGGTCTGCTCGTAGCTGGTGTAGGACCAGTCCTGGTAGTAGTAGTCGTAGCTGTCGTAGACGCGCTCGTTCACGCCCCGCCAGTAGCGGAAATCGTCGCGGAAGAATTCGACGTACCGCGGTTCATAGACCACCACGTAGTCGTAGTAGCCGGCGTAGTAGCCGTAGACGTCGTCGAGCGCGACCAGGGCGTACCACTGGTTCCGAGGATCGCGGTTGAGCAACAGCGCGCGGTCGAGCATCGCCACCATCAGGGCCAGTTCGGCGACCGCCTGGGCGTCCCTGGACCGGGCGACGCGCTGGGCTTCGAGGCGCGAACGGACCGCCGATATGCGCCGCGCGTTGCTGCGCGCCAGCTCGGGGTTGCCGCGCCCCGCGGCGCCGAAACGGCGGACCGTCTGGTCCCATGACGCATTCAGCGCACGCATGCCCTCGCGCACCCGCCGGTCGCCGATGTTCGACCGTCGGTAGGTCGAATTCAGTCGGCCATTCGCCTGGGTGGCCTCGCGCAGCGCGCGCGTCAGCGCCCGTTCGTCGCGCGACCGGGTCGCACCGCGCAGGTTGCGCAGCGCCCGGTCGGCGTCCCCCTGGGCGCGCACGAACGGCGCGGCACGGGCGCGTTCGGCGCGCGAGAGCTTGCCGGTCGTGACCGCGACCACCGACAGCGCCTTGCGCGTGTTCTGCAGCAACTGGTCGCCGGTCATCGCGGCAGGTGCGCGCGACGCCTGTGCCGGCGCATTCCTGCGCGCCTGGGCACTGGCCGGTACAGAGACGATGAACGCGGTGAAACACGCCGCCAGCAGCGCAGCGCGCAGGAATGTCAGCAACATGCTTGGTCTCCCCATGGTGTGCAACGCGTCGGATTCGACGCCGGTGCAGTAGTGCCAGCACGGCAATGTACACCCACTGAATGGACGAGCGGATGCTTGCCGGTGGCGGGGCGCCGATCACGCGCAACGGCCTGAGCCGGGGCCTGCGGCGCAGCCGGTCCGCGCCACGGCGAGCGGACTCTCCGGCCCGGGCGAATCGCCGGCTCGCGATCCGCGTCAACGCCTTCGGCGCCGCGCGGGGTGCACGGCGTCCGAGGCACGCAGCGGCCCGGACCGACCCGGACCGCCGTCGGACGAAGACGGTGCGCTACTTGCGGATCCGCGAGATTTTCGAGCCTTCGAGCGTGACGTTGTACATCAGCCCCTGCTCGTCGAGGATGAAGGCGATGATCGGCTGGTTCAGCGACCGGGTATCGGCCTGCGCGCCGGCGCCGACGTCGGCGACCACGATCGACCCGTCGACACCGGCCTCCCAGCCCTTGCTGTTCTTGAACCGGCGCAACGCGGCGGCGTCCATGAAGGCGATCACCTGCGCACGCTTCTGCACGCCGAGCTGCAGGCCGACCGATCCGGTGACCACCCGGTAGTAGCCGGTGACGGCGCCTTTCTCGCGCAGCACGCCCTCGCCGTACTCGGCGCCGAGGCCGAGGCCGCCCTTGTAGATGCCGGGGAAGACCAGCACCCCGGCGGCGCGCGCCAGCAGGTTGCGGGTGGATGGCTTGGCCTCATACAGGCGCTCCAGCACGAGGTCGCTGTCGCGCTGCAGCTCGCGGGCGCTGGCGGCCGAAGCATCGGCAGCCGCCAGCGCGGCGAACAGGAAGGCGGCGATGGCGAGGATCCGGCGCACGGCGGTCTCCGGGGTTCGTTGGCGACCGCGTGATGATCCGGCAACGCCTGTAAAGAAAATGCAGGAGCCCGCCGTGCGGGTGACCGCGGCATCGGGGTTCGAGGCACGCATCGGTTCGTGCGGTCGCGCGCAGGGCGCGCTCCTCCAGGGGGGCTCTGCGTTCAGAAGCCGTACTGCAGGAACCCGCCGTCGACGGCCAGGCACTGTCCGGTCACATAGGACGACGCCGGAAGGCAAAGGAAGGCCGCCGCGGCAGCCACTTCCTCCGGTTCACCGATCCGCCCGGCCGGCGTCCGGTCGAGCACATCGCCGAGGTAGGTCGGGTCCGCGAGCACCGCGGCGGCCAGCGGCGTGCGGATGTACCACGGGGCGACCGCGTTGACGCGGATGCCGTCGGCGGCCCACTCCACCGCGAGGTTGCGCGTCAACTGCGCGAGCGCGGCCTTGGTCATCGCGTAGGGAGAGCCGGTGCGCAGCGCGGTCTGGCCCGCCACCGAACCGATGTTCACGATGGCCGACTGCGCGTGGCCGGCGAGCAGAGGATGGGCCAGCCGGCACAGGTCGAAGGCCGAAAACAGATTGGTCTCGAAGATCCGCGCCACCTCGACGGCGTCGTAGGCCAGGGTCGGCTTGCGGATGTTGGTGCCGACGTTGTTGACCAGGATCGATGGCGCCACGGCGAGGTCGGTGATCCAGTCGAAGAGGTCCAGCCGCTGCTCGGGCTCGGCGAGGTCGGCCGCGAACGCCAGCACGCGATGGCCGGGGAACCCGGCCGCTAGCTCGGCACGCGCCGTTTCCAGAGCGTCCTCGCCGCGCGCGACCAGCAGCACGTCGGCGCCGAAGGCCAGCAGTTCCGCCGCGCAGGCGCGGCCGATGCCCTTGCTCGCCCCGGTCACCAGGGCCACGCGGCCGTCGAGCCGCCAGCGGCTGCCGTCCATCGCGATCTCCGTGCCGCGGGCGCACGGGCCGCGGATGGGGCGTTAGGCTAGCCGAAGCCCGTCCGGAGTCCACCATGCCCCGCAGCCTGCCGATCGCCACCCTGCTCTGCACCCTGCTCGCAGCCTGCGCGCCGACCGGGGCTCCGCCGGATGCGCAAGCACCTGCTGCGCCGGACCCGCGCGACCCGCAGGTGCGCGCGCAGGCCGTCGAGCAGGCCACGCTGGAGGCCAAACAGCGGCAGGACGAGGCGCTGGAGAGGCAGGGCGGCTGACGCGGCGTCGTTTGGCGTCGTGCATCGGTGGTCCAAGGGCCCCGGGTATAGGGTCCAGCGGAAGGACCGATCCGCTTCGCGAGCGACTTGAGTGCGCGACGACACCTGTTGTCGTGCCGGCACCGCGCAGACCCCGTAGGGTGCAGTGTGCGCAGCGAAGTACATCGGCTTCGATCGGGCGGTTCACTTCGCTGCGCTCATTGCACCCTACGCCGGGCCCTGGGCCCCGCTACACCGTGATGGCCATCCCGCGATAGATCCGCGACCGATACCGGCTGTCCTCCAGCCGCGCCAGCGGCGCGCCGGCAAGCAGCACGGCGCGACCGAAGCGTTCGAGCTCCTCGGCCGTCTCGGCCGCGTTGCGCGGTTCCTCGCTGCGCGCGCGCCGCGTGAGGTTGATCTGGTTGATCACCGCGTCATGCACCAGGCGCTCGCACTCGACCGCCAGGGTGCCGGTGAAGGCGTGCAGGGTGGTCTTGACGAAGTTGGCCAACGCGAAAGGCGCGGCCGAGGCGGCCGGCGGCACGTCGGGTGAGACCAGCATGAGGCTCACGTCGTCGTACAGCGCCGCCTTGCGCGCGACCCGGAAGTGGTGGGTGAGCTGCTCCTCGACCACCGCACGGAAAGCGGCAGTGTCGAGCCAGCGGCCCTCGGCGTCGTACAGTTCGTCCGGCAGCGGCGCGAACGGCGTGCACACGATGCTCGCCGGCCGGCCGCCGTCGCGGAGTGCTGCGTCCATCCCGGACTCAACGTCGCCGCCGCAGGCGATCACCCGCACCACCGCAGCCTCGCTGGGACTGAGGTGCTCGATCACCGCCGCGGCGGAGGCCTTGCTGCGGGTGACCAGCACCACTTTCCCGGCCTGGCCCTGGGTGGCGAACACGGACACCGCGCGCGCGAGGTGCTGCACGAGGTGCTCGCCGATCACCCACGCGGTGCGTCCGCGCATCAGGTCCAGGCGCTCGCGCTTGACGCTGCCGAACAGTTCACGCTCGGTGATGGAGCGCTCGAGGTTCAGCCCGCCGGAGGGCTGGAAGGTCTCGCCACTGATCGCCCGGTCGGCGAGGAAGTACACCGTGGCCAACGCCACTTCCGTCTCGGTCGGCATGCGCCGCAGGTGCAGCAGGGAGAGCACGCCGTCGCGGATCTTGGCCGCCTCGGTGCGCACCTGGCCAGGCGGCAGGAAGGGTTCGGGCGGCGTGGCCAGCCGGACGATGCAGTCCTCGCCCGCCGCCAGTCCCTCGTCGCCGACCAGGTAGCCGGCGCACGACAGTCGACCCACCAGCTTGCGCGCGATGGAGGCGTTGACCATGTAGCGGTCCCAGGTCGCGCCGGCGCCGGCCTCGGCCTCAGCCGCCACCGTGGTTGCCAGTCGCGCCAACGGCGCCGGCGCGTCGCCTTCGAGGATGCGCGCGACGTCGTTGACCGCGATCCACTCCAGCAGGGTGTCGACCGGCTCGCCCGCGCGCAGGCCGCGCACCACCGCGGCATACACCGCGTTGAGGCGACGGTTCTCGAGGATCAGGCGCCCGCGGCGCTCGAACAGACCGGCCTTGCCGCCCTTGCCCTTCAGGCGCTCGCCTTCCACCGGGCCGGGCGCGATCGCGTTGATCTGGATCTCGGGGCCGACGAAGCGCGCGAGGCTTTCGGCCAGCGCACGCTGGCCGGCCTTGGACACGGCGTAGTCGGACCGGTTCGGATAAGGGGTCGCGACGTACTTCTCGCCGCCGAAGTAGGACGAGACGTTGAGGATGTAGCCGCTGCCCTGCGCCTTCATCAGCGGGATCACGCGCTGCATCAGCGCGTAGTTCGACACCAGGTTGGCGTCCAGCGTGTAACGCCAGGCGTCCAGCGGCAGGTCGACCACCATCTCCTCGGCGCCCGCCACGCCCGCGCAGTTGATCAGCACGTCGACACGGCCGAAGGTGTCGAGCGTCACCTTGACCGCGTGCTCGACGGCGGCCAGGTCGCCGACATCCACGCCGGCCAGGGTCTGCACGCGGCGCCGCGCGCCCCAGTAGCCGCTGTCTTCCAGTTCGGCCACGATGCCGTCGCGCGTCGCGGTCAGGCTCTCCGCCCCGCGCGCGACCAGCATCACGCGCGCGCCGGCCGCGGCGAGGAAGCGCGCGACCTGGCCGCCGATCCCCGACGAGCCGCCGGTGATCAGCGCCACCTTGCCCTTGTGCAGGCCGTGCAGGGTCTCGATCTCGGGCACTGCGGCGCGGCGCGCACCGGTGGCTTCCCGGATCGAGCGTGGCAGGTAGAGGTCGATCGGCTCGATGCGGCGGTGCGTGAACAGCAGGCGCGCCACCTGGCGGCCGGCGAAGGGCAGGTTCTCCGACTCGCTGTTCGACCAGCGCAGCAGCTGGTTGCCCCACTGCACCACGCCCGGCTCGCCCTCGCGCATGTCGGCGGCCGACTCCTGACGCCAGACGCGCAGCAGTTCCTCCACCGCCGCGCGCAGCACGTCGGCCACCGCGTTGCCGGCGCCGTCGTCGCCGTTGCTCAGGAACACGACGCGCGCGCCCTGCTCCAGGCCGGAGACGTGGTGCCAGAAGCGCGAGAGTTCGCGCGCCAGGGCCAGCGCGCCGACGATCTCGCGCTCGATGAAGGCCGCGATCTCGGCGTCGGTAACCTGCGACAGCGGGCCGCGCAGCGCGTGAGGGCCGGCGGTGGGCAGGATGATCGCGCCGCTCAGCCGGCCGCTGCCCGCTTCCGCCGCCAGCGCCGCCGCCACCGTCGCCGGCCGCGTGCGGTCGACCAGCACCGGCAGGATGCGGCGGTCCTCGGGCGTCGTGTCGAGGATGCCGCCGGCCTGCTTGACCAGCTCCGCGGTCGGCAGGCCGAGCAGCACCTCGGCGCCGCAGCGCGCCTGGATGCGCGCGATCTCCAGCGCGTCCGCGAGCTGCTCGCCGGCCGCGACCAGGATCCTGGCCCCGGTGCCATCCACCGTGCGCAGCTCCGGCCGCGACATCCAGGTGCTCTTGCTCTCGGCCTCGGCCGCCATCCCGTGGGTGACCTCGAAGTCGTGGCCGTTGAAGGCCGCCGACTCCTCGCTGCCGAGGAAGCGCACCGTGTTGGCCACGTCGCGGATGGAGGGCAGGCCGAACTCGGGCACGCCGTCGCGCGCGCGCGCCAGCGACATGCGGTCGATGAACTCGCGCGCGGTGGTGCCGCGGGTGCCATGGCGCAGCTTGTCCATCGCGGCGAACACGTTGCGGATGCGCTCGCTGTCGATCGGGCCGGGCAGCACGGTGTTGACCCGGATGCCGCGCGCGCCGAGCTCCAGCGCGAGGTTGCGCGACAGCGCGTTGAAGGCGGCCTTGGGCACCACGTAGGCGGCGCGGCCGAAGTACTCGGTGCGCGAGAAGATGGTGGTGACGTTGACGATCGACGCGCCGGGCGCGAGGTGCGGCAGCGCCGCGCGGATCACGTACCAGGCCATGCCGAGCAGGCTGCGCGCGGCATCCAGCACGCTCTCGGTGTCGGTCGAGCCCGCGGCGCGCGCGGCGTCGAGATCGGCGCGGTCGAGCGGCAGGTCTTCGAGACGCTGCTTGGGACCCGACGATCCGGCGTTGTTCACCAGCACGTCGATCCGGCCCCAGGCCGCGACCGTGGCCGCGATTGCGGTGTGCACCTGCGCCGGGTCGCCGCCGTCCATCGGCACCACCAGGGCGTGGTCGTCCGGTGCGCCGGCCTCGGCCAGCAGGGCGGCGCGCGCGGCGTTCAACTTCGCCACGTCGCGTCCGGCCATCGCGACCCGGGCGCCCTCGGCGAGGTAGAGGCGCACGATGTCGGTGCCGATGTTGCCGGCAGCCCCAGTGATGAAGGCGACCTTGCCGGCGAGGCGGCCGGCGGGCGCGGCGGGCCGCGCCGCGGGTGCGGGCGCCTTCGCGGCCGGTCTTGCGGCCGCTGTCGCGGCGGGCTTGCCGGCCGACTTCGGCGCCGCCTGCTTCGATGCCTTGGCGACCGGCCGGGCCGATGCCTTCGCCGCCGTGCGGCCCTTGCGACGCTCAGCCATGGTGTTCCCCTTCCCCTTCGGCCAACTGCGCGGCCCAGGCCTCGAACAACTGCTCGCGCGAGCGCAGGCCGGCGGCCGGCAGCGCGTGGTTGCACACGTAGTTGGCGCCGGCGTGGCGGTTGTCCCACATCGCCTGGTGCGCCTTCGGCAGGTCCTGCCACGGCACCATCACCGGATCGGTCACGCCGAGCAGGCCGGCGTCGACCATGCGGTTCATCAGCGTGACCTCGTACGGGTTGTTGAGGTGCGTGCCGCGGATGGTGAGCGTCGGGCACAGCACCTGGCGGTGCCGGTACCAGACCTGCGGCGCGTAGAAGGTGTAGCGCCCGTACTCCATGTCCTCGAAGTACACCACGCGGCCGGTGTAGGGCATCACCAGCGAGGTCGACACCGCGAGCGCGTCGTGTCCCGCGCGCTCGATGATGACCTCCGGCTGCCCGCGCGGGTTGTCGGCCGAGCGCAGGAAGCGTCCGACCGCGCTCGCCACCGGCTTGAGCGTGCGTTCCTGGAAGGCGCGCACGGCCTCGCGGAATTCGGCGATCTTCGTGCGCGTGTCGGGCAGTTCGGGCATGCCGTCGGGCCACTCGAAATCGGCGCCGGCGCGGCGCGCGATCTCCTCGATCGAGGCCACGCCGCGGATGCCGTCGCCGAAGCCCAGCGACTGCACGAACTCGCGCTGCGCATCGGTGGCGCACACCACCGCGATGCGCCCGCCGGCCGCGCGCGCGGCCTCGATGGCCTCCAGCCCGGGCGCATCGACCAGCTCGCCCTTCGCGAGACCCACGCCGTACCAGACCAGCACCGCCTCGCCCGCGCGCATCGACGCGCGGCGCAGCATCTCGCCCGGCGCGAGCCCGCCCTTGCGGCCGACGAAACTGAAGTAGTAGCCGGACGAGGCGCCGTAGAAGGTCACCGTGCCACCGTCCTCGAGCAGCTGCACGGTGCGCGGGAAGGCGAGTTCGCCCGCGTGCGAGACGGCGAAGTCGGCCAGCCGCCCGCCGTTGCCGGCGCGCGCGTCGTCGAGCAGCACCTGGCCGCGCGCGACCCAGTCGCGGATCGCCTCGCGTCCGCGCGGCACGATGGTGAACAGGCCCGCGTAGCGCGGATCGCGCCGGTTGAGCGCGCTGCCACCTTCCGCCTGCACCACCGCCGCGCGGTCCGCGCTCGACACCAGGCCGATCGCCGACAGCCCGTTGCGGCGCGCGGCCTTGAGCGCTTCCAGCCCGGTGCCGGTGGCCGCGCCCTCAACGAACAGCGTGCGGCCC
Organism: Proteobacteria bacterium UBA4656; assembly: GCA_002405525.1. Classification (GTDB taxonomy): domain Bacteria; phylum Pseudomonadota; class Gammaproteobacteria; order Xanthomonadales; family Ahniellaceae; genus UBA4656. The sequence continues at coordinate 21,046 of DHLY01000167.1, read as the reverse complement.
GGCTGCACGCCGAGCACGGTGAACAGCGCGCGCACCGCGGTGCCGAGGTTGAGCACGTAGGAGCCGGCCTGCTCCAGCGACAGGTCCGCCGGCAGCGGATGCAACTGCGGCGCCTGCACGCGCAGGAACTGCTGGTGGCTGCCGTTGGGCGTCTCGTAGCCCTGGATGTGGAAGTCGGCGAACATCGGGTCGAGGCCGGCGATCGGCGCCAGCAGGTCGTACTGGCCGGCGAACACCACGCACAGGTCGCCCACCTTGAGCCGGCCCTGTGCCTGCGCCGCCTCGCCCAGCGCCACCACCAGGCCCATGCCGCCGGAGCCGGTGACGTGCACGTCCTCGTCGTGGCTGTCGAAGGGCGAGATCGGGATGCCGACCAGGGCCCAGACGTCGTTGAAGTTGACCTCGGAGGTCAGCACGTAGACCAGGGCCTCGTTCGGTCCCGGGGTCTCCACCGGCACGATGACCTCGCGCTCGGAGCGCACGGGATCGTCGAACACCGGCTCGCCGCTCTCCGCATCCCTGGTCACCGCGAAGGCGTACTGCAGCGGCGGGATCGGCGTGAAACCGGGGAAGAACGGCGCGCCGACCGGCAGCAGCTCGCCGCGCGCGATCAGCTCCTGCGCCGCGGGGCGCGCGGGCGCGGCCCGCGTGGGCAGCGCGGCGCTGCGCCGCTCGATGAAGTCGCGGATGCCGCGCTTGCCGCCTTCGGGATCGACCACGGCTTCGGCGAACAATCGCGCCTCGCGCTCGAGCCCGGCGTCGAGACCCTGGGTCCAGCCGGTCGACAGCGCCTCGACGAGGCGTTTCGCCGCCACCTCGCGGCCCGCGCGCGCCGACTGGCGCAGGATGCGCGCGATGTCGGCATCGGCCAGCGCGGCATCGAGCGGCGCCGCACCGGGGCGCTGCCAGGCGAGGTTCTGCGCCTTGCGGCGCGCGTGCGCGTCG
>DHLY01000167.1:18103-19880 GCA_002405525.1 Proteobacteria bacterium UBA4656 | reverse complement strand
CCACCTCGTCGAGCAGGCCGATGGCGCGGCCTTCGTCGGCGTCCAGCGTGCGGCCGCCGAGCAGCACCTGCAGCGCGCGCACCAGGCCCGCGGCGGGATCGGCGGCGCGCTCGGCGAGCAGGCGCGGCAGGCGCTGCGTGCCGCCGTAGCCGGGCAGCAGGCGCAGGCGGATCTCAGGCTGGCCGAACACCGCGGTCGGCTCGGCGATGCGGTAGTGGCAGGCCAGCGCGAACTCCAGCCCGCCGCCGAGTGCGACGCCGTTGATCGCGGCGATGCTCGGCTTGTCCATGCGCTCGATCTTGCGGAACGCGAGGTGGGCGACGTTGGGCAGCGGCTGCGCCTCGTCCAGCGTGTGCACGTCGTCGAGCAGCTGGCGGATGTCGGCGCCGGCCACGAACGACCCGGTGCCGTCGCCGGTGAACACCACCACCGCCACGTCGTCGCGCCGCGACAGATGGTCGACCACGGTGACCAGTTCGTCGAGCGCGCGCTCGTTGAGCGCATTGACCGGGGGGTTGGCCACCGTCACCACCGCCACGCGCGCATTGGCGGCGATCGGGTGGTACTGCACGCGCAGGAAGCGCCAGGACTCGAAGCGGCGCTGCGACTCGCTGATCCGCTGGCGCTCCTGCCAGGTGGCGATCGCGCGCGCGATCTCGTCGATCGATTCCGGGTTGCGCAGGGTGCTGGTGTCCCCGACCGGCTGGCCTTCGACCAGCGCGCGCAGCATGCGCCGCATGTACTTGCCGCTGCGCGTCTCGGGAAACGCGCCGACCTCGATGAAGTCCGCCGGCACCGCGGTCGCGCCCTTCTCGCTGCGCACCAGTTCGGCCAGCCGCCGGCGGTCGTCGGCGGTCAGGCGGCGGCCGGCGACCGGTTTCACGAAGGCCAGCGGCGTGAGGCCCTTCTCGCGGTGCGGCGCGCCGACCACGATCGCGTTGCCGACCGGCGAATCGGGCTTGACCTGCTTGTCGCGCAGGATCGCGCCCTCGATCTCCTCGGTGCCGATGCGGTGCCCGGACACGTTGATCACGTCGTCGCTGCGCCCGTGCAGCGAGAAGCCGCCGTCGTCGAAACGCACTGCGAAATCGCCCTGGGTGTAGGCCAGCCGGCCCTGCCAGCGCGTCCAGTAGGTCTGCGCGTAGCGCGCGGCGTCGCCGCGCCAGGCGCCGGCCACGCGCAGGCCGCCGTCGCGCGCTTCCACCGCGAACCGCGCGGCATCACCCCAGATCGTGCGGCACAGGTACGGATAGGGCGCGGCGATCACGATCTCGCCCTTCTCGCCCGTTTCCGCCGCGCGCGCGGGCACGCGGCCGTCGACCGGCTCGCCGTCGGCCACCCAGACCTCGCCCAGCACCCACGGCAGCGGATAGGTGTGCGCATCGGCGCGCAGCGGGAAATCGCCGTTGCCGAAGAAGTGCGTCCACACGATGCCGCCGTGCTCGGTGGCCCAGTAGGAATTGATGTACCAGGGGCACATCAGGTCCATGCCGAACTGCTGCACGGCCGGCGAGGTGGGCTCGGCGCAGAAGGTGCACACGCGCAGGCCGGACAGGTCGTGGCGGCGCACGTCCTCGGCGTTCTGCGGGTCCTGCATCACGCTCTTGAGGAAGGTCACGCCGGCCTTGAAGATCGACACGCCGTAGCGTTCGATGATCGAGGCGAAGCGGCCGGCCGACGGGAACACCGGGGCCGCCTCGGCCACCACGCTGGTGACGCGGGTGGCGAGTGCCGCGCTGATCATGTAGCTCTGGCCGGTGATCCAGCCGGGATCGGC
>DHLY01000167.1:17318-17862 GCA_002405525.1 Proteobacteria bacterium UBA4656 | reverse complement strand
CCGGAGGTGTAGATCAGGAACAGCGGATACTCGGCGTCCACCGGCTGCGGCGGGCAGGCGGCCCAGACCGCGGCGACGAAGTCGCGGTCGGGCAAGGCGAGCAGCGCGTCCTCGGACGTGGCGTCGAAGCCCGCGCCGCGCGCGGCGGCCAGCAGCTGCGCGGAAGCGGCCGACAGCAGCTCGTGGCTCCAGCGGTCGCGCTCGGCGCGCCACAGCAGGTTGGGCTGCGCGGTGTAGCGCACCACCACCACCGCCGACACGCGCGGCGGGGTGTCGACCAGCGCGCGCGCCAGCCCGGTGCGGATGCGGCTCGCCTCGGCGGCGTCGATCGCCTCGGCGCCGGACGAAAGATCCGCCAGCGCACGGCCCACGCCGCGCATCAGGTCGCTGCGCTCGACCGTGATCTCGCCGCGCACGGCCTCGGCGACGCGCTGCACGATGTGCGCGGCGCGCCCGTCGGCCACGCCCATCGATGCGAGGCTCGCGCGCAGCACCGCGAGCGCGACTTCCACCGGCACGTAGTTGTCGAGCGCGGCGTCGGTGT
>DHLY01000167.1:14977-17105 GCA_002405525.1 Proteobacteria bacterium UBA4656 | reverse complement strand
GGCGTCGTGGATGCGGTCCGACAGCGTCTTGTCGGAGAAGCCGCCGAACACCGGGGTGTAGAGGATGCCCAGCCGTTTGGCGGCCTCGGTGTAATACACCTGCTCCGGGATGTTGGGCATGTTGAGCGCAATGCGGTCGCCGGCGGCGAGCCCGATGGCGCGCAGCACGAGCGCGGCGCGCGCCACCTCCAGCAGAAGGCGCTTGCGCGACACCGGATAACCGACCACCGGACCGCCTCGCCCGCCGTTGAGCGACTGGTCCCAGCGGTCGCCTTCGAACACGAGTGCGGGCTCATCGCCATGTCCGGCCAGCACGTGGCGGTCGACCTCGTTGAAGCAGGCGTTGGTCAGCGCGCCCTCGAACCAGCGGTACTGCGGCGCCTCGCGGTCGTCGAACGCACGCGCCCACGGTGCGAAGCCGGCATCCAGCGCGGGGGCGACCGGCGCGCCGGTGCCCGCGTCCCAGCCCGACCAGGTGCCGCTGCGGTCGTCGAACGACAGCCAGGCCCCGACGGCGCCGACGCCGGGCACGAACCAGTGCAGGTTGCGGCGCGCGATCGTGCCGTGGAAGGCACCCGGGTCGGCGAGCACGGCGGCCCGCATCGCATCCCAGTCGGCGCGGCTGCGCAGCGGATTGCGCTGCGGAGGACGCGACGCCACCGCCGGCGGGCAGGCATCGGAATCGAGCCGACTCGACATGCACTCACCTCTCGTGGGTCCCGCGAAACGGCCGGGCAACGCAGCCGCGCACCTGTTCACGGCGGGTGACGCCCCGGCGCGCAGCGGCTGGCTCGCCGGACGCCCAGTGTCGCCCAGGCCCGATCCGTGCGCCAGCGGCCGCAAAAAAAAACCGCGGACCCATGAGGCCCGCGGTTCCAATGCGAATCGTTCGCGCGCGACGTCAGCGCGCGTCGCACTCGCAATGCGCGTAGATTGCGGCCGGGCGCTTGCGCGCGGCGTCGGCGAGCAGGCGCTGCGCGCGCGCGACTTCGTCCAGCGTGCCCCGCGGCAGCCATGCCGAGGGCAGCGCGACGTGTGCGGCGAGGGCAGCGCCGACCCGCGACTTCAGCAGGTCGGCGAAGGCCTGCTCGAACGGCGAGCGCGCCTTCTCCATGTACTGCAGCCGCCATTCCGTCAGGCCGGCGGACGCGGCAGCGGCCTTGACCGCGTCGTCGAGGGTGCCCAGTTCATCGACCAGGCCGCGCTCCTTGGCCTGCGCGCCGCTCCACACCCTGCCCCGCGCGATGGTGTCGATCTCCGCCGGCTCCTTGCCGCGCGCGGTGGCCACCTTGCCGATGAACTGGTCGTAGCCGCGGTCGATCACGGTCTGGATGACCTCGCCGAGGCGCGGCTCGAACTCGCGCGTGGGGTCGATCGCGCCCGCGATCCAGGTGGTGCCGACGCCGTCGGTGCGCAGGCCGACCTTGCCCAGCGCCTGCGGGACGTTGACCCACAGGCCGAAGATGCCGATCGAGCCGGTGATCGTGCTCGGGCTGGCGTAGATCTTCTCGGCATTCATCGAGATCCAGTAGCCGCCCGAGGCCGCGAGATCGCCCATCGACACCACCACCGGCTTGCCGGCGGCACGGGTCAGTTCCACCTCGCGGCGGATCAGTTCCGACGGGAACACACCGCCACCCGGAGAGTCCACGCGCAGCACGACGGCCTTGACGCTCTCATCCTCGCGCGCATCGCGGATCAGGCGCGCGGTCGATTCGCCGCCGATCATGCCCGGCGGCTGGATGCCATCGACGATCTCGCCTTCGGCCACCACGATGCCGACCGCCGGCCTTCCGGCATGGAGCATGTCCTTGGCGGCGAGGTACATCGCGTAATCGTCTACCGCGACCTGACGGAAGGTCTTGTTCTCCTTGTCCGATGCACCCTTCTCGGCCAGGATCGCGCGCACCTCGTCCTTGGTCTTGAGTTCGTCCACCAGGCGCTGCTCGAGGGCGACCTTGGCCAGGTCGCCGGAGTACGACTTGATCAGCGCCACGTAGTTGTCGATGTCGGCCGCCAACTTGCCGTCCTCGATCTTGCGCAGGGCCGAGACGTCGGCGAGGAACCGCTGCCATAGGTCGCCCATCCAGTACAGGTCGGCCTCCTTGGCCTCCGGCGAGGCGTCGGA
>DHLY01000167.1:679-14712 GCA_002405525.1 Proteobacteria bacterium UBA4656 | reverse complement strand
AGATAGACCTTGTCGGCGTGCGCGGCAAGGAAGTAGCCGCGCTGCTCCATGGCGTCGCCGAAGGCGACGATCTCCTTGCCGGAGGCCTTGAAGCGCTTGAGCGCCGCGCCGATCTCGAGCAGGGTGGCGTAGCCGGCCGACGCCAGGCGGTCGGGCACGATCACGATGCGGTCGATGTTGGGGTCGGACGCAGCGCCGTCGATCGCGCGCAGGATGTCGCGCAGCTGGGTCTCGAATACCTCCTCGCCGAGCGCCCGGGCCAGCGCGCGGTCGGCAGGACTGCCGGAGTACTGCTCGACGATCGCCCCCTTGGGCGCGATGACCAGCGCGGTCTTCTCCTGCAACGTCGGACCCTTGCCGCCAAGGCTGGCGATCATGCCGACCAGCAGCAGTAGAGCGAGGGTGCCGAACACCAGCCGGCGGGCGAAGTTCACCCCGCCCCAGATGAAGCGGACGAGGCGGACGAAGAAATTGGGCTTGCGGGGCGTGTCGGCCATGGCGGGATCGCGGTGGGTTGCAGGAGGCTCCTAGACTACCCCAAGCCCGTTCCGCCGCCCCTGCACGAAGGTCATGCATGCCGCGGGTGAAGCCGGGGCGGCGGCGACCGCGCTTGCGAGCCCCCCGGAGCCCCCTGCGGACGCCCGCGGCCCGCGCGTTTCGAAAGTGGCCGGTCCCACGCGCCCGAGGGATCGCGGGGCCGGCGCCGAGGTTCAGGGCGAAGGCGGCGGGGGCTCGCCGGCCAGCGCCGGGGGTACGCCTTCGCGGCGGAAGTACCGCAGGCGGGCCAGGAATCGCGCCGACAGCAGCGCCGCGGCCACCGTCAGCCCCGCGATCAGACCGACCCAGAGGCCACTGGCGCCCCAGCCCTCCCGCAGACCGAGCCACCAGCCGAGCGGGAAGCCCACCCCCCAGTAGGCCAGCACCGTGATCAGCGCCGGCACGGCGGTGTCCTTGAGCCCGCGCAGCGCGCCGTTGGCCAGCGCCTGGATGCCGTCGCTGGCCTGGAACACGGCCGCGTACCATAGAAGACCGCCGGCCATGGCGACCACCGCCAGATCGTCCGAGTACAGGCCGGCGATGGCCTGCGGGAAGGCAAACATCGCGCCAGCCGAGAGCACCTGCGAAGCCACCACCAGCACCAGGCTGGCCTTGGCGGCGAGCGCGATCGCTTCCGGATCGCGCCGCCCGACCGCGTTGCCGACCCGCACCGTCGTCGCCATCGCGATGCCCAGCGGCACCATGAACGTCAGCGATGCGACGTTGATCGCGATCGCGTGGGCGCCGGCCGGCACCGCGCCGAGTGAACCCACCAGCAAGGCGGTGGCGACGAACAGCCCGCCCTCCATGATCAGCGCGGTGCCCATCGGCACGCCGATCCGGAGCAGGCCGAGTATCGCGCGCGGATCGGGCGGATCGAAGCGCTCGAAAAGCCGCGCTGCGCGGTAGCGGCCGCGCAGGCCGAGGTAGACCAGGAAACCGAGCGCCTGTGCCCACAGCGCGATCGCGTGGGCGTAGCCCGCACCGGCGGCGCCGAGCGCCGGAAACCCGAGCCGGCCGTACATCAGCACCCAGGCGGCCGGAAACAGGACCAAAACCCCGAGCAGGCTGAAGTACATCGTCGGCCGCGACAGGGACAGGCCCTCGCTGGTGTTCTTGCAGGCGAAGAACAGCGCCAGCGCGGGCGCCCCCCAGGAAATCGCACGCAGGAAGGCCACGGCTTCCGGCACGATCTCCGGCGCCACCCGCGCCAGCCGCAGCAGCGGCTCGCCATGCCGAACCGCGAGCAGCAGGGCGATTCCGGCCGACGCGGCCAGCCACAACGACTGGCGGAACACCGCGCCCACCGCGTCGCGGCGGCCCGCTCCGTCGAGCTGCGCCGCCGATGGCGTGACCGCCAGCATGATCCCGATCACCACCAGCAGCGCGACCACCCAGATCTGGTAGCCCTGCGACACCGCCGCCAGGACCTGGGTCCCGAGGCGGCCGGCAAGCACCGTGTCGATGGTGTTCATCGCCACCGTCAGCAGCTGCCCGACCACGATCGGCAGGGCGAGCACGAAGGTCGCGGCGACCTCGCTGCCGAGTCGCGCGCGCACGGTGACGTCGGGCATGATTGAGACGCGCAAGAGCGGCCCGGTATCGTAGCGCGGCGGGCGCCCTGCCCGCCCACGGCTGCGGACGCCACAGCGGATGCCCACTGTACTGCTCACCGGCGCGACCGGCTTCGTCGGCCTGCACCTGCTGCGCGAACTGCGCGCCGCGGGCGCGACCGTGCGCGCCCTGTCGCGCTCGCAGGCCGCCGACGACGCGCTGCGCGCGGCCGGCGTGGAGCCCGTGCGCGGCGACCTGGAGCGACCGCAGTCGCTGGCCGCGGCGGTCGATGCCGGACTCGATGCCGTGTTCCACGCGGCGGCCGACACCAGCACCTGGAAGGCGGAGGCCGCGCGGCAGCGGACGATCAACGTCGACGGCACCCGCGCGCTGGCGCGCGCGGCGCTCGCCCACGGGGTTCGCTTCGTGCACACCGCCAGCGTGTCCTGCTTCAGCCACCTGGCCCACGGAACGTTGACCGAAGACAGCGCGCGCCTCGGTGGGCGATCCTGGGTCAGCTACGAGCGCACCAAGTTCCTCGGCGAGGAAGCCGTGCGGGAGGCGATGGCGGACGGGCTGCGCGCGGCGATCCTTTATCCGGCGCACATCTTCGGTCCCGGCGACACGCGCAATTGGGCGCGCCTGGTGCAACTGGTCGACCGCGGCGAACTGCCCGGCGCGCCGCCGGGATCGGGCGCCTTCGCCGACGTGCGCGAGGTCGCGCGTGCCCACGTCGCGGCCTGGCAGCGCGACTGCTGGGGCCGGTCCTTCCTGCTCGGCGGCGAGCACGCGAGCTTCCTCGACCTGATCGCGCGGATCGGCGCGAGGCTGGGCCGTCCGGTCCCGAAGCGCGCTACGCCGGCGTTCGCGCTCAAGGCCTACGCGCGCGTGCAGGAAGCGCTGTCGCGGCTGCGCGGCCTGCGTCCCGCGCTCACCGCCGAGGCGGCGCAGTTCACCTGCCACCGTCTTTCGGTGGACTCCTCGCGTGCAATGCGCGAACTCGACTACCGCATCACGCCGCTCGACATCCTGCTCGACGACACGATCGCCTGGCTGCGCGAGCAGGACATGCTGATACACGCATGAACACCCTGCCCCCCACCCCGCAGGCAGCGCCGCCTCCGACGCCCGCGCCGCGCGCGGCCCCTGCCGCCGCCGAGTCAGGCGAGGAATGCCCCAACTGCGGCGCAGCCACCTGGGGCGAGTTCTGCTTCGCCTGCGGCCAGCCGAAGAAGGGGCTGATCCGCCGCTTCGGCAGCATCCTCGGCGATTTCCTCGACACGGTGTTCAGCATCGACAACCGGCTGCTGCGCACGTTGGGGCCGCTGTATTTCTGGCCGGGCCACCTCACGCTGGAGTACTTCGCCGGGCGGCGGGTGCGTTATGTCACCCCGTTCCGGCTGTTTTTCTTCCTGTGCGTGCTCAGCTTCCTCGCGCTGCGGGTCTCCACCGCCGACACCGAGCTGGTGCCGGCCGAAGAGCGCGGCCTCGCGAGGATCGCGTCGGCGCAGGGCGACGCCGAGGTCGATGCGGCGCTGGCCGCCGCGCTGCGCGGACAGCGCGACGGGGATGCGGTCGCGGACGACACATCCGCGGCTGCCAGCCCGCAAGCCGAGGTCAACGTTTCGTTCGGTGAATCGTCGGCCGACGCGGACGAACTGCGCAGGGCAGCCGAACTGCGCAAGGCCTGGCTGGCCGAAGCGGCGAAGGCGCGCGCCGACGGCCGCGCGCCGCCGTCGGACCCATCCCCGTCAGTCGGCGAGATCAGGTTCGGCGACGTCCCCTGGGACCCGGAGAGCAATCCGGTTCGCATCGGCTGGCTGCCCGATTTCGCCAACGCCGAGATCAACGCACGGCTCGGCCGCGCACAAGATGCCATGCGCCACGCGCGGGAAAACCCGCGGCCGCTGATCGACGCCTTCTTCGGCGCCATCCCGCCCGCCACCTTCCTGATGGTGCCGCTGTTCGCGCTGTTCCTGAAGCTCGTGTACCTGTTCAAGCGGCGTCTTTACATGGAGCACATGCTGGTGGCCCTGCACAGCCATGCCTTCATTTTCCTGTCGCTGCTTCTGCTCACCCTCGTCGCCACCGCCGGCGAGGTCTGGGGCGAGGGTCGCGCCTGGCTGTCGGGCGCGCTGGCCGGCGTCGAGGCGGCGATGGCGGTCTGGGTCCCGATCTACCTGCTTCTCATGCAAAAGCGCATCTATCGCCAGGGCTGGCTCGTCACCCTGCTCAAGTTCGGGGTGGTCGCAAGCGCCTACATGGTGCTGTTCAGCCTCGGCATCGCCCTGGCCGTGCTGCTCGGCCTGTTCAGTCTGTGAGGAGACCGCATTGATCGTCTACGAAGTTCGCGCCTCGGTGGAGGACGACATCGCCGGCGCCTATCGCGAATGGCTGGGCCCCCATGTGGCCGAGATCCTCGCCATCCCGGGATTCACCCGCGCCGAACTGCTGGTCGAGGACGGCGAGCCCGGGCGCACGGTCTACAGCGTGCGCTACCACCTCGCCGGCCGCGCGGCGCTGGAGGACTACCTGCGCGACCACGCGCCGCGGCTGCGTGCCGAGGGCCTCGCGCGGTTCGGGGATCGGTTCACGGCCAACCGCCGTGTCAGTGAACTGGTCGCGGAGTACGCTCGATGATGCCGCGACACAGGGGTGAGGCGCTTGCGCGGTGCGGAGGTCGCCTTGCGGCCCAGTGTCGTGTGGCTGATCTGGTCGCGGAGTACGGGCGATGAGCGCGCGGCGTTCCTACCGCGCCACCGCGCTGCTCGGGCTGGCGCTCGCCGCGGTGGTGGCGGCGGTGTTCCTGTTCGGCGAACCGACCGCCAACGCGCCCGGCACGCGGCCCGCCGCGCCGCCGCCCGGCGCGCCGGCGACATGGTCCACGCCCGACCCGGGCCCTACGGACGCCGCCAGCGATCCTTTCGCCGCGATCGACGTGCAGTTGGCGCGGGTCGGCGCGGCACCGGAGCCGGAGCGCCTGCCGCCGCAAGCGGACGTGCGCGTCGGCGACCGCCTGCGGATCGGTATCAGCAGCGACCGCGAACTCCACGTCTACGCCTTCAACCAGGTCGAGGGCGCGGCGCCCACGGTGATGTTCCCGCTCGCCGTGCTGGACACCCGGAACCCGCTGCCGCCGGGCGAGCACGAACTGCCCGGCACCGTGCAGGGTGCGCACCAGAGCTATACGGTGGAGAGCGAGGCGCCCGCGGAGGAAGTTCTGCTGGTGCTGTCCGAGCGGCCTCTGGTGGCGCTCGGGTCGAAGGTCGCGACGCTGGCGGCGCTGGGCGCGGCCGGCTCGGCCGCGGACGCGGCCGGAGGCCTCGATGCGATCGTCGCCACGGCCGGGCCCGGCGTCGCGATCCATCGCTGGCGGCTGCGCCACGTGCCCTAGCAGGATATTGAGCACGTGCGTTCCCGCACTGTCTCGACGTCGCGAGTTCGGCAGGGTTCGGACTCGCTCGCGACGACTCAATCGCTTACGCGATCGATTCGCGGGCGCAGCGTCCAGCCGGACGCCAGCAGGGTGTTTCCCGACGCCCTGCCACGGAGCCTCTGGGCAAGTCGTCGCGCCCCCGCCGCTGACCGTGCGGCCGGGCTGGACGACGTACTTCCCCGGGGCGCGGTGGTTCCACGGCCCGGGCGCGAGCCGCCCATGGTCCGCCGCCTGGCAGACGATCAGGCGGCGACCACGAACAGCGCAACCACACAGGCCACGCCGAGCGTCCACACGATGCTGCGCCACCAGTGCAGGTCGGCGATGTAGAGCGCGCCGTACACGCCGCGCAGCGCGACGAACGCCAGGGCCAGCGCGTCCACCGTCGCCTGCGGCGCCTGCAACTGGTGGGCGATGATCACGGCCGCCGCGAACGGCGGGAACGCCTCGAAGGAGTTCAGGTGCGCGGCGTGGGCCCGGCCGCGCAATCCGGTGAGCGTGGCCTGGAATTCACGTGGCCGCCGGTTGTTGAAGCCCGGCCCGGCGAACTTGGCGACGCCGGTGAACACGAAGGGAAGGAACGCTGCAACCAGCACACACCAGTACGCGATCGTCATGGTCCTGATCCTCTAGCAAGATATCGAGAAAGTGCTTTCCCGCACTTATCCAACGTTGCGAGTCCGGCACGGGTCCGTACTCGCTCCCGACGAATCAATCGCTGACGCGATCGATTCGCGGGCGCTGCATCCGTGCCGCGCCCTGGCAGGGTGTTTCTCAACGCCCTGGTGGCGCGGCGAAGGCGATCATGTTGCCACGGCGGCCGGCGTGTGTGCTGTGGCACACTGCCGAGTCTTGCGAGGGTGCCGCGGATGCCAGAACTGTTCGTCGAAACCGGTCCGCTGGCTGGCGCCAACTTCAGCTTCGACTGCCTGGTCACGATCGGCCGCGGAGATCTGGCGGACGTCCGGATCGACGATGTGACGATTTCGCGCCGCCACGCCGAACTGCGGCCCGAGCTCGGCGCGTGGCTGGTGGCCGACCTCGGCAGCGCGAACGGCGTGCTGGTCAACGACGTGCGGATCGACGCCCCGCGGCGGCTCGCGAACGGCGACCGGATCGGCATCGGCCAGGTCGTGCTGCGCTTCGGCAGTTCGCGTCCGCCAGCCGCCACGCCGACCCCGGCCACGCCGCTACCGGCGGTGCCCGGCGACGGCGCTGCGCGGGTGTTCCAGGAATTGCTGTCGCGGGTGCGCCTGTTCTGCGATCTCGGCGAACTCGGCGGCGAGTCCCTCGACGCTCCGGCGCTGGCCGCGCGCGCACTGGCCGCGCTGCTGCGCGCCCTGCCTCGCGTCGACCGGGCGCTGCTGTTCGTGGTGGCGCCGGTCGGCCACGGCCTCAACCCGCTCGGCGCGGCCTTCCGCGACCAGCGCGACGCGGACCCCGCGGCGCTGGCCCCAATGGCGCTGGAGTCGCTGCGCCACACCAGCGGCCTGCTGCTGGTCGACGCGCGGGAGCGCAGACTGCTGACCGACCGCCTGCGCATGGCGCCGCTGTATGGCGCGGCGGCCGCGATCCCGCTGCGCCACCAGGGCGAGGCGCTCGGGGCGCTCTACCTCGACAGCCTGAAGGACGAGCAGGCGCTGCGCGCCTCGGACCGCGAAGCGCTGGTCGGCGCCGCCAACCTGCTCGCCTGCCTGCTCGCGCCCGCGCGCGAGCCCGACCGCGACGGCGAGACCGACCGCAACGACCTCGCACTGGCGCGGCGCATCCAGCAGCGCTTCCTGCCGCAGGCCCCGCCGGCGCTGTCCGGCTACGCGATCGTCGACGATTACGCCGCAGCGCGGGTGATCGGCGGCGACCACTACGACTTCCTCGCGCTCGCCGACGGCCGTCAGGCACTGGTCGTCGCCGACGTCTCGGGCAAGGCCGTTTCGGGCGCGCTCTACATGGCGCGCCTCGGCGCCGCGCTGCGGCAGGCTGCGGGTCGCACCCGGCGCGCCACCGAACTGCTCGACGACCTCAACCGCAGCCTGTACGCGGAACTGGAGGCCGGCATGTTCGTGACCATGCTGGTGCTGGTCATCGAACCGCGCAGCGGCGCGCTGGAACTCGCGGCGGCCGGCCACCCGGCGCCGCTGGTGCGTCGCACCGACGGCACGGTGGCCCCGCTCGCGGTCGACGGCGGCCCGCCGCTCGGCGCCATGTCGGAACCGACCTACACAGCCAACCGCCACACGCTGGAGCCCGGAGAACTGCTACTGCTCTACACCGACGGGCTCGACGAGGCGCACAGCCCGGCGGGCGAGCTGTTCGGACTCGACCGGGTGAGTGGCGCGCTGGCGGGCGCCGCCTCCGCGCAGGACGCCATCGCCGCCCTGCGCGGGGCGTTGGCCGCCTTCGTCGGCAACGAACCCCAGAGCGACGACCTGACGCTGCTGGCGGTGCAGCGGTTGACCTGACCGACGCCGGCGACACTTCGCATCGCAGGCTGCGGCGACGAGCGCTCCGGCCAAGCCCGACGGTGGTCAGCAGTCAGCGCCGCCACCAGCCGAACAGGCGGGACAACAGCCCTTTCGCCTGCGGGGCCGCGGGGCCGGCGGCGAGTGCGGCGCCGGGCGCCGGCGCGTGCGAGGTGTTGAGCGACTTCAACGCCATGGTGCGGTCGCCGGTGCCGGGGGTGGCGGGCGACGCAGGCGCAGCCGCCGCGGTGGCGGCCGGCTTCGCGCCGAGCAGGCTGGCGGCGCGGCGCGCGATGTCGGCGTCGGCGGCGTCGACATCGGCCTGGTGGTCCTTCGCGCCCATCAGGCGCGACGCGAGCCTGCCGATCTGGGGAGCGGCGTCGGCGACGTGGGGGTGGCGGTCGAGCGCGGCATCCCGGTCGGCGAAGATCTGGAACAACTTGCCGAATCCTGCGATGTCGAACACCCGTCGAACCTGCGGGCTCAGCCCGCACAGCCGCAGCGAACCCTTGCCACCGTCGAGCTGCCGGGCCGCCATCAGCAGCACGCGCAGGCCGGCGCTGCTGACGTAGCCGATCTTCGCGAGGTCGACCACGAAGTGGCGCACGTCGGCACCGATCAGGTCCTGCAGCGCCAGTTCCAGGTCGGTCGCAGAATCGGTGTCCAGCCGGCCGACGGGAGCCAGCACGCTGACGGCGCCCGCCTGTTGGTGGCCGATCTCCACCGCGGCGGCCTCAGGACGTGCGGAACACGAAGCGTGCCGCGCCGACCTGCACCACGTCCTCGTTGGCGAGCACGCGCTCCTTCACCTTTTCGGCGTTGACCCGCGTGCCGTGCCGGGTGTCGAGGTCGATCAGCGTGTATCCCTTCGGGCTGGGCACGATCTGGGCGTGCTTGGGCTCCACGCCGGGCCCGCCGATACGGATCTCGTTGGCGGCGGCCGCGCCGATGTTGACCGGCTTGAGCGTCAGCGCATGGGTGGCCTTGCCCGCTTCGGGGTTCTGCGGCACCAGACGCGCGGGGCGGAACATCACCGTGGCGTCCTGCACCGCGGGCGCCGGCCGCGGTGGCGGCGGCGCGGCGGGCGCCGGCATCACCATCGTGCCCTCGATCGCCGGGGCCGGCGGCGGAGCGACCGGCCGGGGAGCCGAAACCGGCGGCACGGCCGGCATCACCATCGTGCCGCCCGGCGCGACCTTCGGAACATCGGCAGTCGCATCGACGCGCGGGGCCGGAATCTCGGCCGTCACGTCGGCGCGCGGAGCCGGGATCTCTGCGGTGACGTGGGGGCTCGCGGGCGCTTGTCGCGCGGGCGCGGGCACGCGCAGGTCGTCCTCGCCGCGCACCGCACCGAGGAACCGTTCGCGCAACGCACGCGCCTGGTCGTGGGCGGCACCCTTCTCGGCGGCGACCGCCGTGATCGCCTTCATACGGTGCTCGTACTCGTTGCGGTCGAACTCGCCGAGCGTATGGCGCAGTTCGATTTCCTGCTGGTCGAGCCTGACCGTCTCGTGCGCCGCCTCCAGTCCGGCCAGCAAGGCGAGCAGACGCGCGTACTCGGCGCGCGCCTTTTCGCGCAATGGCCGCGCCTGGTCCTCGAGCGCGCCGCGCTTGGCGGCGTAGTCGGCGCGCACGCGCAGGTACACGGCCTCCGCCACGCTGGATTTCATGTCGTCCATCGCCTTGATGCGCTGGTCGAGCACGTCCTGCTCGTCCTTCAACCGCTTCAAGTCGTCGATGCAGGTGACGTCGATGCTCGCGATGTCGTCGGCCATGGGGCTTGCCTCGCAGGGTGATCAGGCGACCACGTCGATCTCGACGGAGCCGAACTTGAGCTTGTCGCCGGCCTTCAGCGTCACCGGCTCGCCGGTGCGGATGCGCACTCCATTGACGAAGGTGCCGTTGGTGGTGCCGACATCCTCGCGCAGCAGGACCTGGCCGTCTGCCAGCACGATCTTGGCGTGCCGGCGGCTGAGGCTTCGGCTCAAGTCCAGCGGACCGAGGTTAATCTCGGGGTTGATGCCGGTCACGGGGTCGGGCCGCCCGACCAGGAACTCGGTGCCGCCGTGGAGCGCGAACTGCTGGCCGCTGCCGGCGTGGTGCAGCCGCAACGGGGCGGCCCTGGCGGCTGCGGAAGGGGTCGGCGGAGGCGGGGACTCCGATCGCGCGGCGAGGCGGCGTCGGAACTCGTCCAGCGCGCCATGCGCCTCGGACGCACGCTGCTCGGCGCGGCGCAGGCGCGCGGTGAGCTTGCGCATGATGCGGATCGCGATCTCGACATTCTGGCTGAGCACGTCGCCGAATGCGGCGCGATCGATGCGCAGCAGGCGCACCGGGGTGCGGGCAATGGCGGTGGCGAATCGCGGCTGGTCCTCCAGAACCGCCATTTCGCCGAAGAAGTCTCCGGCCTCGAGCGTGGCCAGCGGCTCGCCGCCGCGGGTCTCGCGCAGGATGTCCACGGTCCCGGTCTCGATGATGTACATCTCGGTTCCCGCCTCGCCTTCGCGGAACACCGGCGCACCGGCGGCCACCTGAAGGAATGGATCCTTGCCCGCGCTCATCGACCCTCCCGCCGCGTGCGGCGCCACCGCCACTGCGCGATTATCCGCCCCCGCGCGCGCGGGCGTCCAGCGCTGCGACCTCGAACAAAGCCAAGGGAAACCACGCCAAGTCGTTGCCGTGCCTCGCCGGGGGCGCCGGCGGAGCGGTGGTGATCGGCGTTTTCTTGCGCCGCCGCGCCGCGCCTTGTTAAACTTTCGCGGCTTTGCCGGGCCGCATTCGTCGAGGCCTGAAGATCGCTACCCCTGTGTGTGCGCTGTGACGACACCGTGAGCAACGCGACCCCGAGTGGCATTGGCCTGATGCACCGGACGATGCTGCTGCAGGCGGCGGCGGGCCTGCTGGGCGCCGCGGTTTTCGCATTCGCGGGTCGGGCCGAGGCTCTCGCGGCGCTGGCCGGCGGCGGCATCGCGGCCGTCGGGACGGCGATCCTCGGCCGGCGGATGTTCGGCGCCGCGGTGGCGCCCGGCGCGGTGCTGCTTGCCGGTTCGCTGGCGGGCGTGGTGCTGCGGTGGCTGTGGCTGGTCGGGGCGATGTGGTGCGCGCTGTCTTGGCTGCGCCTGCCCGCCCTGCCTTTGATCGTCGGCGTGGCCCTCGGCTATGCGGCGGCGGGACTGGTAACCCTTCGACCCAGGTGATGGCATGGTTTCGATGTCGATTGCAGGCGGCGGCGAGCAGACGATGGGCGAATACATCGCCCACCACCTGAAGCACCTCGCCAGCGACAAGCAAACCTCGCTGGTGGACTTCTCCATCGTCCATTACGACACGCTGTTCTTCTCGCTCGCCTGCGCCGCGTTGGTCCTGATCGTGCTGCGGATGGCGGCCTCGCGCGCCACCGCCGGCGTGCCGGGGCGACTGCAGTGCGCGGTGGAAATGCTGATCGAGATGGTCGACGACCAGGCGCGCGCGCTGGTCAAGGGCAACCTGGCCTACATCGCCCCGCTGGCGCTGACCGTTTTCTGCTGGGTGGCGGTGATGAACGCGATCGACCTGCTGCCGGTGGACTGGTTCCCGGCCATCGCGCACGGCGTGTTCGGGCTCGACTACCTGCGCCCGCTGCCCACCGCGGACCTCAACGCCACGCTCGGCATGGCGGTCGGCGTGCTGCTGCTGGTGTTCTGGTACAGCATCAAGATCAAGGGCTTCGGCGGCTGGTCGCACGAGCTGGTCTGCGCGCCCTTCGGCATGGTCAAGCTTTCGGCCAACCCGCTGACCTGGGTCGGCGCGCTGCTGCTGGCGATCGCCAACTTCGGCATGAACATCGTCGAGTACATCTCCAAGACGCTGTCGCACGGCATGCGCCTGTACGGCAACATGTACGCCGGCGAGCTGATCTTCTTCCTGATCGCCGGCCTCGGCGGCAGCATGACCGTGCTCGGCACCCTCGGTCACGTGATCACCGGTTCGGTGTGGGCGATCTTCCACATCCTGATCGTCCTGCTGCAGGCCTTCATCTTCATGATGCTCACCCTGGTCTACATCGGCCAAGCGCACGACCATCACTGATTTTCGACCCACCCTTCCCGCTTCCACGCTCTTCACCGGAGAATTGCAATGACTGACGTCGGATTTGTCGCCCTTGCTTGCGGTCTCATCATCGGCCTCGGCGCGATCGGCGCCTGCATCGGCGTGGGCATCATGGCCGGCAAGTACATCGAGGCCTCGGCCCGCCAGCCGGAGCTGATGAACGTGCTGCAGACCAAGGTCTTCCTGCTGCTCGGCCTGATCGACGCCGCGTTCATCATCGGCACCGGCATCGCGCTGTGGTTCGCCACCGCCAACCCGTTCGTGGGTTGACCGCGGCGCGAGCCGAGCACACTTGACGCCATGCCGGCGGGCGCCCCGCGCGCCCGGCCGGCCCGCAACAGGCGGACGCCCGCATGAACCTCAACGCAACGCTGATCGTCCAGTCCATCGTGTTCCTCATCCTCGGATGGGTCACGATGAAGTTCATCTGGCCACCGCTGATCCAGGCGATCGAGGAACGTCAGAAGAAGATCGCCGACGGCATCGCGGCGGCCGACCGCGCGAAGAAGGAACTCGCGGAGGCCGACTCGCGCGTCGCCGACGAGATCAAGAAGGCCCGCGTCGAGGCCTCCTCGATCACCGAGCGCGCGCAGAAGCAGTACAACGAGATCCTCGAAAAGGCCAAGGGCGACGCCTCCACCGAGGCGGCGAAGATCAAGGCCGCCGCCGAGGCCGAGATCGCCAACCTCTCGTTCAAGGCGCGCGAGATCCTGCGTCAGCAGGTCGCCACGCTCGCGGTCGCGGGCGCGGAGAGGATCCTGCAGCGCGAGATCGACGCCACCCGCCACCGCGACCTGCTCGAGGCCCTGGCCAAGGAAATCTGAGCATGAGCAGCCAGCAGACCCTCGCCCGTCCCTACGCCCGCGCCGCCTTCGAGTCGGCGCAGGGTGCCGGTGCGCTCGCCGACTGGCAGCGCAAGCTGGCGTTCGCGGCCGCCGTCGCCGGGCATCCCGACGTGCGCGGGATGGTCGGCAACCCGCGGATCGACGCGGCGACCCTGCGCGCGCTGTTCCTGCCGGAGAGCGAGGCGTCGGATTCGACCTTCGCCGCTTTCATCGGCCTGCTCGCCGACAACCGCCGGCTTTCCGCGCTGCCCGAGATCGCCGCCGACTACGGCGAGCTCAAGCGCGAGCACGAGAAGGTGCTCAAGGTGACCGTGCGCGCCGCGGTCTCGGTGGACGCCGCGCTGGCGGAGTCGTTCAAGGCCGCGCTCAAGCGCCGCTACCAGCGCGAGATCGAGCTCGAGGCCGTTCTCGACCCGACCGTGATCGGCGGCGCCGTGATCGAAGCCGGCAAGGAGGTGATCGACGGCTCGGTGCGCGGTCGGCTGGAGCGGCTGTCGCAGGCGCTGACGGCGTGAGCAGCGGCTGAGCGCGCAGCGGGCGCGCGCGCCGGACGCCACAACGAATTCAACTGAAACCCGGCGCTGCGTACCGGCGCCACCAACGGGACCCAAGACATGGCCACCCAGCTCAACCCCAGCGAAATCAGCGAACTGATCCGCAACCGGATCGAGAAGGCGAAGATCTCCGCCGAGGCGCGCAACGAAGGCACGCTGGTCTCGGTGTCCGACGGCATCGTGCGCGTGCACGGGCTGGCCGACGCGATGGCCGGCGAGATGATCGAGCTGCCGGGCAACACCTTCGCCCTGGCACTGAACCTCGAGCGCGACTCGGTCGGCGCGGTGGTGCTGGGCGACTACGAGCACCTGCGCGAGGGCGACACCTGCAAGACCACCGGCCGCATCCTCGAGGTGCCGACCGGCCCCGAACTGCTCGGCCGCGTGGTCAACGCGCTGGGCCAGCCGATCGACGGCAAGGGCCCGCTCAACGCCAAGCATTCCTCGCCGATCGAGAAAGTCGCCCCGGGCGTGATCTGGCGCAAGTCCGTCGACCAGCCGGTGCAGACCGGTTACAAGTCGGTCGACTCGATGGTGCCGATCGGCCGCGGCCAGCGCG
>DHLY01000167.1:0-515 GCA_002405525.1 Proteobacteria bacterium UBA4656 | reverse complement strand
GGCAAGACCGCGCTGGCCATCGACGCGATCATCAACCAGAAGCACACCGGCATCAAGTGCATCTACGTGGCGATCGGCCAGAAGGCTTCCTCGATCGCCAACGTCGTGCGCCGCCTGGAGCAGAACGGCGCGCTGGCGCACACCATCATCGTCGCGGCCTCGGCGTCCGAGTCGGCGGCCATGCAGTTCATCGCACCCTACTCGGGCTGCGCGATGGGCGAGTACTTCCGCGATCGCGGCCAGGACGCGCTGATCGTTTACGACGACCTTTCCAAGCAGGCCGTCGCCTACCGCCAGGTGTCGCTGCTGCTGCGCCGCCCGCCGGGCCGCGAGGCCTACCCGGGCGACGTGTTCTACCTGCACTCCCGCCTGCTCGAGCGCGCCGCGCGCGTCAACGCCGAGTACGTCGAGCACTTCACCAAGGGCGAGGTGAAGGGCAAGACCGGCTCGCTGACCGCGCTGCCGATCATCGAGACCCAGGCGGGCGACGTCTCGGCCTTCGTGCCGACCAACGT
>DHLY01000078.1:27576-36894 GCA_002405525.1 Proteobacteria bacterium UBA4656 | reverse complement strand
CCGATGTAGATCCACGAGCCGGCCGTCATCTGGCCGTACATCATCAGGCCCTTGCGGTCGAGTTCGTGGAAGTGTTCCCAGGTGGCCCAGTGCGGCACCAGGTTGGAGTTGGCGAGCAGCACGCGCGGCGCATCCGGGTGGGTGGGAAACACACCGACCGGCTTGCCGGATTGCACCAGCAGGGTCTCGTCGTCACCGAGTTCGCGCAGGCAGCGCAGGATGGCGTCGAAGCATTCCCAGTCGCGCGCCGCGCGGCCGATGCCGCCGTAGACCACCAGTTCCGCCGGGTTCTCGGCCACGTCGGGGTCGAGGTTGTTCTGGATCATCCGGTACGCGGCTTCGGTGAGCCAGGACCGGCAACGCAGCGCGGTGCCGCGCGGGGCACGGATGACGCGGGTCTCGTCGCGGCGGGTGGGTGCGTTCATCGGCTTCGACGGCGGCGGCTGACGGGGCCCAGTATAGGCCTCGCCACGCGGCTCGCTGCGCGGGCCCGCGCCCGCCATGCGTCGGCCACGCGGGACGCGTATCCTTCGGCGGCCCGATGAATCGCCGCCGCCATGCGCGCTCGCCTGCTCCGCCTGCTCCTCGTCCCCGCGCTGCTGGTGGCGCTGCTGCCCGCGCGCGGTGCGCCGCCGCCGCTGGTCCTGGTCTCGATCGACGGCTTCCATCCGGAGTACGTCGCGCGCGGCCATTCCCCCACCCTGCACCGCCTCGCGAACGCCGGCACGCATGCACGTCGGATGCTGCCGGCCTTTCCCAGCCTCACCTTTCCGAACCACTACACGCAGGTCACCGGGCTGGACCCCGACCAGCACGGCATCGTGCACAACACGATGGTCGATCCAGGCCTGGCGGACGAGTTCAGCCTGTCCAATCGCGCCGCGGTGGGCGACGGCCGCTGGTGGGGCGGCGTGCCGGTGTGGGTCTCGGCCGAGCGTGCGGGGCTGCGCACGGCGCCGCTGTTCTGGCCGGGATCGGAGGCCGAGATCGCGGGCGTGCGCCCGCACCTGTGGCGACCGTACGACCAGCGCATGCTGCCGGGCGCGCGGGTCGACGAGGTGCTGGCCTGGCTCGACCGCCCGCCTTCCGAGCGCCCCGCGTTCATGACCCTGTACTTCGATCTGGTGGACACTGTCGGCCATGCGGAAGGACCGCGCTCGACGCGCCTCGATGCCGCGCTAGCCGCCATCGATCGCGCACTGGCGCGGCTGGTCGACGGACTGGCGGCGCGCGGGATGCTGGATGCGGTGAACCTGGTGCTGGTGTCCGACCACGGCATGGCGGCGACCTCGCCGCAGCGCGTGGTGCGGCTCGACGCAATCGTCGACCGCAAGGACGTCGTCGTGCGCTACTGGGGCACGGTCGTGCCGGTGGAGCCCGCCGCCGGCCGCGCCGCCACGGTGGCGCGCGCCCTGGTCGGCCGCCACCGCGGCATGCGGTGCTGGCGCAAGCAGGACCTGCCCACGCGCTTCCGCTACGGGCGGCACCAGCGTGTCGCACCGTTCGTCTGCCTCGCGGACCCGGGCTGGCTGATCGCCGACGCCGACTGGATCGAGCGCAATCGCGACTGGCGCGGCGGCGGTGCGCACGGCTACGACAACGCCGCGCCGTCGATGCGCGCGCTGTTCGTCGCCCACGGGCCGGCGTTCCGCCGCGCCACGGTGGTCGACGAGATCGAGGCGCGCGACGTTTACGGCGTGCTGATGGGCGCCCTGAGCTTGCCGCCCGAGACCCCGCTCGCCAGTCCGGACCGGGTGGCCGCCGTGCTCGCACCGCCGGCCGTCGCCCTCGCGCGGGACGGCGGGCAACCGCCGGTGCGGCTGCGGCGCGGATGCCGCGTCGACCGGGCCGGCATGCGCGCGCCGGTTCCGGCGGCGGCACGCCACGGCGGGTGCCGGCCACACGCGGCGGACGCGATGCCCGCAAGCGCGCCCTCGACGGGCCGCTAGGCCAGCCGTGCGGCGGACACCACGAATGCCGGTTGCAGCGCGCGTCGACGCCGGCGTCCCGGCGCTGCGTCCGCGCGGCTTCGGCGACGCCTGCCTCGACGCCCTGCCCGACGCGATCGCCTGCGCGGCCTGCGCCCTGGCGTGGGCGCGGCCGCAGGCGATCGCGGGCGTCGACCTCGTCGGCTGGGCGGCACCACTGTTCCTGATCCAGGTGCCGCTGTCGGTCCTGACCCTGTTCGTCGGCGTGACGCGCCTGCCGGACGCGGTGATGGCGCGCGCCTGGAAAGCCGGCTTCGTGCTCGCGCCCGCGGTGGGGGTCGCCGCATCGGCAGCGGCGCTGTTCGGGATCGAAGCCCTGGCCTGCGTGCTGCTGCTGTCGGCGACGACCCTGTGGCGGATCACCGCCGGCGACGTCGATCGCGAGGCGCCCGTTCCCGGCGCGTGGCTGACGATCGCTCAAGGCGGGCGGCGGTGGCGGGTGCCGGCCGGGCACCGGCAGTTCATGGCGAGCCTGACCCTGATCGCCGCCCTCCTGCTCACGGCCCTGCTGCCGTTCGTCGGCGTGGAGCGCTTCGGCATGACGCCGGCGATCGAGGCCGCGTCGTCGTGGTCGCAGGGCCCGGTCGGCGCGGTGGTCGGCGCGCACTTTGCGCTGGCCGCCGGCGTGGCCCTGTTCGCCGCCCGCTGCCTGCTGCAGTTCGACGGCATCGCGCAAAAGTCGGGCTCGCCGGACGCGGCGCCGCCGCCGCGCATCGAGGACGACCCGGTGCTGCGCGAGATCGCGCGCGAGGTGGATCGGAACACTCGCGATTGACCGCCTGTGGCGACGCAGCCGGCGGCCGCGCGCGGCCCGATCGACCTCGCGATCAACGCCCGGCAGGTCGGGCTTCTGCCGGCGCCCCTGCGCGACCCCGGCGCGGCGGACGATCCCGCCTTCGAGCCTCTCGGCCGGCTGCTGGCAGCGCACCGGACCCGGTCGGCACCCTGCCGCCGCACAACGGCGGGACTGGCCGCGGCGATCGGATCCATGGCCGGGGAGTTCGAAGACCAGGAGCAGGACGACGCGATCGCGTTGCGACCCCGCCGAGGCCTTGCCCGCGCGACCCGCCAGCGCGACATTCCGCGCACGACCCCGACACCGCCGCGCCATGGAAGTCACCCGCAGCGCCCTGCTGGCCGTGCCGCCCGAGCGTCTCTACGCGCTGGTCGAGCAGGCCGAGCACTATCCGTCGTTCCTGCCCTGGTGTACCGAGGCCAGTGTGCTGGAACGACGCGCGCACTTCGTGCGCGCGCGCGTCGGCTTCGGCTTCCGCGGGCTGGAATCGCACCTGTTGGCGGACGTGGACAAGCAGCCGTTCCACACCATGGACGTGCGCGTGGCCGGCTGGCCGTTCGACGGTTTCCGCGGGCGCTGGCGCTTCGAACCGCTGGGCGAGGCCGGCTGCCGCGTCACCTTCAGTGCGCGCACGGACTTCCGCGATGCGTGGTGGGGCGCGATCCTGCGCTTCGCCGCCGGCCTGATCGCCGACCGTCTGGTCGCCGCCTTCGTGGCGCGTGCGCTGGCGACGGCGGTCGCCGCGCCGCGCGACGTCGGGGACGCCGGCTGACCGCACCGGCGCGCGTGGCCGCCGCGGCCTTGCGGCAGGCTTCAGCAGATGCGGGGCAGTTGCTCGCTGCTGAGCCAGTCGACCATGCGACGGCCGCCGAACACGGTGTCCATCGACACGAAGCGGTTCGGGTCCTCGACCACGCTGCCGATGATCGCGGCGTCGCGGCCGCGCTCGTGGGCGCGCATCGCCGCCAGCACGCGCGGCGCGTCCGCCGCGGCGCAGATCGCCAGCAGCTTGCCCTCGTTGGCGACGTTGAGCGGGTCGAGACCGAGCAGCTCGCAGGCGCCGCGCACCTGCGGGCGCACCGGCAGCGCCAACTCGTCGAGCCGCATGCCCACGCCGGCGGCGTGCGCGATCTCGTTGAGCGTCGCGGCCACGCCGCCGCGCGTCGGGTCGCGCAGGACGTGCAGGTCCGGCGCGGCGGCCAGCATCGCGGCGACCAGGCCGTGCAGGGCAGCGGAGTCGGATTCCAGGTCGGTCTCGAAGGACAGGCCCTGGCGGTGCGACAGGATCGCTACCCCATGGTCGCCGAGGGTGCCGGAGACCAGGATCGCGTCGCCGGGTCGCGCGCGCCGCGCATGGATGTCCACGCCCGGCGGCACCACGCCGATGCCCGAGGTGTTGATGAACACGCCGTCGCCCTTGCCGCGCTCGACCACCTTGGTGTCGCCGGTGACGATCACCACGTCCGCGGCGCGCGCCGCAGCGGCCATCGAATCGACGATGCGCTTGAGGTCCGCCAGCGGGAAGCCTTCCTCGATGATGAAGCCGGCCGCCAGCCACTTCGGCAGCGCGCCCGCCATCGCGAGGTCGTTGACCGTGCCGTGCACGGCCAGGCTGCCGATGTCGCCGCCGGGGAAGAACAGCGGCGAGATCACGTAGGAATCGGTGGTGAAGGCCAGGCGCCCCGCGCCGACCTCGATCTGCGCCTGGTCGTCGCCGCGGTCGAGGATCGGGTTGTCGAAGGCGGCGCGGAACAGTTCGTCCACCAGATTCTGCATCGCGCGCCCACCGCCGCCGTGGCCCATGTCCACGCGTCCGCGCGCGAAGTCCAGGGTGCGGGCCTTCAAGGCGCGGCGCCTCGGTTCAATCGTGTCCACGCGTACTCCAGCCGACTGCGCATCAGGCGACTGCCGGCGTCTTGTGCCGGCCGTAGGTGTAGTAGGCGGCGCAGGCGCCTTCCGCCGAGACCATGCAGGACCCCATCGGGTTCTCCGGCGTGCAGACCGTGCCGAAGATGCCGCAGTCGGTGGGCCGCTTGACCCCGCGCAGGATGGCCGGGCATTCGCAGGCCTTGTTCTCGCGCGCCTTCGCCGGCGCCACCGCAAAGAGCCGTTCGGCATCGAAGGCGGCGTACCTTTCGCGCAGGCGCAGGGCGGAGTACGGCACCTCGCCCAGCCCCCGCCACTCGAAGGTCTCGCGCACCTCCAGCACGTCGCCGACGATCGCCTGCGCGCGCTGGTTGCCGCCCGCGACGACCGCGCGGCTATACTCGTTCTCGATCGTGGCGCGGCCCTCGTTGATCTGGCGCACCAGCATCAGGATCGACTGCAGCACGTCCAGCGGCTCGAAGCCCGCGATCACCACCGGCTTGCGGTAGTGCTCGGCGAAGCGCTGGTAGGCGTCGGTGCCGATCACCACGCTGACGTGGGCGGGCCCGACGAAGCCGTCGATGCGCACCGGCTCGGGGTCCTCGGGGTTGGCGGTCTCCAGCAGGTGCACCAGCGCCGGCGGCGTGAGCACGTGGTTGCAGTAGACCGTGAAGTTGTGCAGCCCCTCGGCGGCGGCGGTCCGCACCGCGACCGCGGTCGGCGGCGTGGTGGTCTCGAAGCCGATCGCGAAGAACACCACCTCGCGATCCGGCAGCTCGCGCGCCAGCCGCAGCGCATCGGTGGCCGAGTACACCATCCGCACGTCGGCCCCCTCGGCCTTGGCGCGCAGCAGGCTGCGCTTGCGCGATCCCGGCACCCGCATCATGTCGCCATAGGTGCACAGGGTCACGCCGGGCCGCAGCGCGAGGTCGATCGCGAGGTCGAGGCGTCCGATCGGCAGCACGCAGACCGGACAGCCCGGGCCGTGGATCATGCGCACGTTGGGCGGCAGCAGATCGGGCACGCCGTAGCGGAAGATCGCGTGGGTGTGGCCGCCGCAGAACTCCATCAGCCGGTACTCGCGCGCCGGGTCGGCCTCGGCGGCGATGCGCGAGGCCAGCGCCCGCGCGGCGGCGCCGTCGCGGAACTCGTCGATGTACCTCATGCGGCGTCCTCCAGCGACTCGCCGGCGGCCTGGAGGGCCTCCAGCGTGCGCTGTGCCTCGACTGCGTCGATCTTTCCCAGCGCGAAACCGACGTGCACCAGCAGATAGTCGCCGACGGCCACGTCCTCGACCAGGTGCAGGGCGATCTCCTTGACCACGCCGCCGAGCCTCACGCGGGCGCGGGTGGCGTCGACGACCTCGATCACTTCAGCGGGTACCGCGAGGCACATGGCACCCTCCCGACGATGCCGTCCTGCTGGTCGCCTTTATGGCGGCAGCCGGCGCCCCCGGACTTGCGCGAGGTCAATTTGGCGCACGACGGGTGCGCTGCGGCGCAGCATTCAGGTCCGGGCGGCTGCGACCGCCGCCTGCCCGAGCGCGATGCCGCCGTCGTTGGGCGGCAGCGCACGCGGCAGCAAAGGCCGCAGGCCGCGCCTGCGCAGCGCGTCGACCAGGCCCTCGGCGAGCACGCGGTTGAGAAAACAGCCGCCGGACAGCGCGACGGTGTCCAGCCCGGTCGCAACCGCGGCCCGCCCCACCCAGTCCGCCAGCGCGGCGACCAGCGTCCCATGGAAGGCCTCGGCGCCCGACCGCGGATCCATGCCGTCGATGGCGGCCAGCAGCGGCAGCGGGTCGAGGGTGCCACCGTCGATGCGCCAGGCGCCGTCGATGGCCCGTGGCGTGTGCACCAGCGCCTCCAGATCCATCGGCGCCTGTCCTTCGTAGGCTGCGGTCCGACGCACGCCCAGCAGGCCGCAGGCCGCATCGAACCAGCGGCCCGCGCTGCTGGTGGTCGCCACGCCGCCGGCGCCGAGCAGGCGAGCGACCGGACCGGCCAGCGGCTGGTCGGCGAATCGCGCCGCGATCGAGCCGCCCTGCCCCATCGCGTGCAGCGCGGCGGATGCGCAGCGCCAGGGCTCGCGCGCACAGCGATCGCCACCGGGCAAGGCCAGCGGGGCGAAGTGGCCGATGCGCTCGAAGCCGCAGCCCTCGACGCGCAGCAGTTCCCCGCCCCAGGCGCCGCCGTCGGCCCCGTGGCCGTAGCCGTCCAGCGCGATCCCGAGCGCCGGCCCTGCGGCGTGATGCTCGGCCAGCACGGCGGCGACGTGCGCGTGGTGGTGCTGGACGTCGACCCGCGGCAAACGCAGTGCGTCGGCCAATGACCGTCCGGGGAAGTCGGGATGCAGATCGGTGGCCACGCGTTCCGGCCGTACATCGAGGATCCGTTGCAGGTGGGTCGCCGTTTGGTGCAGGAAGCGGCGCGCTTCCGGCCCATCGAGGTCGCCCACGTGCTGCGAGACGAAGGCCTCGCGGCCGCGGGTCACGCAGACGGTGTTCTTCAGGTAGGCGCCGGTGGCGAGCAGCGGCGGCACCTCGCGCCCGAGGTCGATCGGTTCCGGCACGAATCCGCGCGCGCGACGGATGAACGCCGGCGCGCCATCCACCACGCGCAGCACCGAGTCGTCGCAGCGGACCACGATCGCGCGATCGTGGTCCATGATCGCGTCGGCGATGCCGGCCAGCCGCGCGCGGGCGTCGGCGTCGGTGTGCACCAGCGGCTCGCCGTGCGGGTTGGCGCTGGTCATCACCAGCGCGGTCGGCAAGGCCCGCCGGCGCCAGCCGGGATCGACGGGCGCACCGGCCGCCGCGTGGAACAGCAGATGGTGGATCGGCGTATAGGGCAGCATCAGGCCCAGGGTCGGCAGGGCCTGCGACACCGAGGGCGCGATGCCGTTGCCGGGCAAGGCCTCGACCACGACGATCGGCCGCTCGTGCGAGGACAGGAGCGCGCATTCCGGCCCGCCGAGCCGCGCGACCGCGTGCGCGGATGCGAGGTTGGCGACCATCACCGCGAGCGGCTTGGCCTCGCGCTGCTTGCGCGTTCGCAGCCGCGCCACCGCGGCCTCGTCGCGCGCGTCGCAGGCGAGGTGGTAACCGCCGATGCCCTTGATGGCCACGATCGCGCCACGCGCGAGCAGCTCCGCGATCGCGGCCGGCGCCATCGACAGCCGCGGGCCACAGGCCGGGCAGCAGGTGGTCTCTGCGTGGAAGCGGCGGTCGGTCGGATCGCTGTACTCGCGCCCGCAAGCCGCGCACATCGGAAAGCCCGCCATCGACGTCTGTGGCCGGTCGTAGGGCAGCCGCGCGGTGATCGTGAAGCGCGGGCCGCAGTGCGTGCAGGTGATGAAGGGATGCAGGTGCCGCCGGTCGGCCGGGTCGAACAGCTCGTCGAGACAAGCATCGCAGGTCGCCGCGTCGGGCCCGATGTCGGTCTGGACGCGGCCGCCGCCGACCGTTTCGACGATCCTGAATGTTCGCGGCGCCCCGCCTGTGGCGGGGCCCTGCACCTCGACCGCATCGACCCGCGCCAGCGGCGGCGCGCGCTCGCGCAGCAGCGCGGGCAGCTCGGCGACCCTCGCGCCCCAGGCCTCGACCAGCACGCCCTCGGCGTCGTTGCGCACCGTGCCGACGAGCGAGAGTTCGCGCGCCAGCGCGTGGACGAAAGGCCGGAAGCCGACACCCTGCACGCGGCCGCGCACGCGCACGCGCAGCGAATCGAACGACCGCGCGTCGTCGGCGGGCTGCTCGGCCATGCCGCGCGGCGCGGCGCTCAGGCCGACAGGCCCTGCACCGTGCGTGCAGCCTCGATCCACTTCAGCCATTCCGGCATGCCCTCGCCGGTGCTCGCGGACACGCGGATCACCGCGATGCCGGGCCGCACCCGCCGCGCGTTGGCGATGAGCGCATCGACGTCGAACTCGAGGTGCGGCAGCAGGTCGATCTTCGACACCACCATCAGGCTGGCGGCGGCGAAGATGTCGGGGTACTTGAGCGGCTTGTCCTCGCCCTCGGTGACCGAGGCCAGCACCACCTTGTGCGCCTCGCCGAGGTCGAAGCCCGCGGGGCAGACGAGGTTGCCGACGTTCTCGATGAACAGCACGCCGTCGGCGAGCGCGTGCAGGCGGTCGAAGGCCCGCGCGACCATCGACGCATCGAGGTGGCAGCCCTTGCCGGTGTTGACCTGCACCGCCGGCACGCCGGTCGCGCGGATCCTCTCGGCGTCGTTGCTGGTCTGCTGGTCGCCCTCGATCACCGCCAGCGGCAGGCGGTCCTTGAGGGCCTCGAGCGTGCGGACCAGCAGGGTGGTTTTGCCCGAGCCCGGGCTGGACACGAGGTTCAGCGCCAGCACCCGGTGGCCCGCGAAGCGCCCGCGGTTCTCGCGCGCGATGGCGTCGTTCTTGGCCAGCAGGTCGGCCTCGATGCGCACCAGGCGCGGCTCGGGGATGCCCGGCGCCGAAAGGCCCGAGGCGGTGGCCGGCACGAGGCCTGGATCGGCCGCTTCCGCGTGGCAGTGGGCGTGGGCATGGTCGTCACCCGCCCCGCCCGCATGCAGATCGCCATATGCGTGCTCGCCGCCGTGCGGGTGCGCGTGGACATGCCGGTAGACATGGCGATGCACGGTGCCATCGGCGTGCGCATGTTCGTGTTCGTGTTCGTGTTCG
>DHLY01000078.1:0-27440 GCA_002405525.1 Proteobacteria bacterium UBA4656 | reverse complement strand
GTGTTCGTGTTCGTGTTCGTGTTCTTGACCGTAGCCGCGGGCCGCCAGCGGCTCGAAGCGCGCGCCGACGAACTTCCGGTCCGGATCGATCCGCGTCCCGCCCTGTCCACAACCGCACACGGTACACATCACAGCACCTCCAGTTCCTTCAGGCGCAGTTCGTCGCCGCCCGTGACCAACAGTCTATGGCCGCCGCAGGACGGGCATCCATCGCCGCGGGCGGCAATCTCGCACTGCGCGTCGCAGTCGGCGCACCATGCCGTGCCCGGCGGTCGCAGGATATCCAGCGTGGCGCCGTCGGCCGGTCCACCGCGGGTCGCCACGTCGAAGCCGAAGGCCATCGCGTCCGGCAGCACGTGCGACAAGCCGCCGATCTCGAGCACCACGCGACGAACGCGGGTGAAGCCCTCGCTGGCTGCGCGCTCGGCGATCATCCGTGCCAGTTCGTGGCACAGCGAGAGCTCATGCATCGCCGGCCGCCTCCTGCGCCTCGATCCGCAACGGTGCGCAGGGATCGAGCGCGGCCATGATCCAGCGTGCCGCCTCTGCGGGCCGCGCCGCGTGGTCGAGGGCGGCCAGCCAGCGCTCGGCCTCGCCGTCCGGCCCGAAGACACGGTCGACGGGCGCGTCGGGCGCGCCCTCCACCACCAGCCCGCCGCGCAGGGCCACGCGCCACCGCAGCACGCCGCGCGCGGTCTCGACGCCACCTTCGCCGCGACCGGCCGCGGAAAGCGGCCCGCCGGAAGGCCCGGCCCGCGACCCGGCGAGTGATGCCAGGGCGGCCTGCAACGCCACCGCGTCCGCCGCCGCCTGCGCCGCGGCAACGCGGAACCGGGCGTGCAGGCGGGTCATCCACGCCGGATCGGCGCCAGCCATCGCCACCGTCAGCCCGCGGCGCAGCGCGATCAGATGCTGTTCGAGGCGCAGCGACGCCGCGACCTTCGCGAACACGGGCGCCCATTCAGCGGCAAGGGCAGCGGACGCCGCGAGGCGACCGCCGCCGGGGTACAGGGCATCGCCGTCGGGATAGAGCGCGCGAAGCAGGGATTCGGCGGCGCGCCGGGCTGCGGCCACCGCGACGGGTCGCGCGTCTTCGCCGGCCAGGCCCGCCCAGTCGAACTCGCAGCGCCAAGCGTGCGCGGCCAGCGCGTCGGCCAGCGCGATCGCGCGACGCGCGGCCTGGTGGGCTGGATCGACCGCTACCCCCGCGGCGGCCTCGATCGCCCGCAAGCCGGCGACCGCGTGGGCGGCGCCGCACAGCGGGAAGAGCAGTCCCAGCATGCGCAGGAAGTCGGCCGGCGTGCGGCCGAGCGCGACGTCCACCACAGACAGCGGACGACGCAAGGTCAATTGCGCGGCGAGGACTCTCCCGCCCCGGTGGCGCAGCCGGACCACGACCTCGCTGCCCTCGACCGCGGCCGCCATCGACTCAGGCCGGGCCGCCGAACAACAACTCGCGCCTGCTGATCGCGGCCGGCAGCGCTGGCGCAGGCGGCGCGTCGCGGGCCGGCGCCTCGAACAGGCCCTGCGCTGCCGCGGCCGCGGTGGCACGAGCCACCGCCTGGTCGGCGAACTCGAACACGGGAGAGAACAACGAAATGCTCTCGAACCTGCCCACGCCATCGATGCGCCCGGCGATCGCCTCATAGTCGCCCGACGGGAAGCGCAGGGTCCGCTTGCTGCCTTCGGCGAGCGCCGGCGCGCGGCCCGGGTCGAGTGGCAGCACCATCACGTTCATGAACCACGGACTGATCAGCACACACACCACGCGGTCACCGTCGAGCCGGCCGCCAACCGCCTCCACGCGCAGCAACCCGTTGTAGACCGGCAGCTCGCGCATCCGCGAGTTGCGCTGGCGGAATGCGTTCTCCAGCGCGAGCACGCGCGCGCCCATCAGCGCATCGGCGTCTTCCGACTTGCGCACGCCGCGCCCGGCGCTGCCCGTGTCGAGCACCATGAACCTTTCGCGCGGCGCGTCGCAGGACGGGCAGTGCCAGTGCTCCGGCAACGCGGAGAACGGCGTGCCGGCGGCGATCTTCGAGCCGGGGTCGCCGAGCGCGGGATCGTAGACCGCCCAGCAGATGCCGCACTCCATGCGCGTGGCATCGCCGAGCTTGTCCTGCCCGCCCAACCAGGTCCCCTCGAAGCGCTCGTTCATGCGCGGTACGCCTCGAGAATCTCGCCGAGGCGCAGGGCCGATTCAGCGAAGTCGTCCTGCGCGGCGAGCAGGGCCACCGGTACGTCGCCGATCTCCAGCGTGTCGAGGATCACCTTGCCCATGCCGTTGAAGTACTGCACGCCCCAGACGCCGCGGTGGGCCGTCAGGTGCACCTTGCAGGACCCGAAGCCGCGCGACGTGGCGTCGAACGGCGCGCGACCGAGCGTGCGCACGATCAGCGTGGTGTCGACCGGCGTCATCGGCATCAGGGTGAAGTTGATCACGTGGTTGGGCTGTTCGGCCGTGCGCCTGCCGATCCGGTCGGCGATTTCGCCGAGCACCGGCATCGCGTTCATCGCGCCCTCCGGCGCGCGCTCGGGCACCACCAAGCCCGGCCGGGTCAGGGCCTGGGCGCCGGCGCGCACCACGTCCGGCAAGTCGCCGATCTCAAGCCACTCCTGGGCGATGCTGCCGTCGGGTTCGACCACGCGGACCCGCCAGAGTCCCGGGAGCACCGACTCGCACGCATCGAAGCGCGGTTCGAGGCCGATGCCGATCGTGACCTCGCCCTCGCCGAGGATCTCGGCCAGCACCCGCCGGTCTTCGCAGGGCAGCGCATCGAAACCGAAACGCGGATGCGCATCGCCCTCGCGATACGCGACGATCGCCG
The DNA here is from genome assembly GCA_002405525.1 of Proteobacteria bacterium UBA4656. GTDB lineage: Bacteria > Pseudomonadota > Gammaproteobacteria > Xanthomonadales > Ahniellaceae > UBA4656. Next base: position 24,612 of record DHLY01000078.1, on the reverse strand, counting down.
CGCGCACGCGATCGAGGAAGGCGCACACGCCCTCGCCGGCGCGCGCGATCAGGTCCGGGTCGAGCGCCTGCCGCGGGGATTCCGAGGAATGAATGTCGAGCAAGCGCAGGCCATCCTGGTCGGTGTTGCCGCCGAGGAACACGCCGACCGGTTGCGCCTCGCCCTGCCAGTGGCCTGGTTGCTTGATGTTCATTGCAGCGTCGCCTGCCCGCGCGTGCCGGCGGCGCCGTCGAGCATCTCGCCGACGCGCGCCGCGTAGTGGTCCCAGCCCTTCATGCGCTCGATCGCGCCGAGCGTGGCGCGGCCGCGGACGAACACCAGGCTGGGCGTGGTGGATACCCCGAACAGCGCCTTGAGCTTGCGCTCGTCGGCGACCTCCATCAGGCCGGCACGCAACCGGCCCGCGTGGCAGCGCACCAGTTCGCGCAGCACCACCGCCACGTCGGCAGACTCGCCGGTGCGGTCGCGTTCTCCGGCGAAGAACAGCGCGGTGACCGTGTCGTCGCGGGTGAAAAGGGCCTCGAGGTCACCGGCCGACACGACCAGCGCCCCCGGGGTTTCATGCAAAGCTTCGAATACGTTCATCGCTCATGCGCCTCCCGGTCGCAGGTGCGGTGGAAGTTGCGGTTCGCGGTCGATCAGGTCGGCCAAGAGGTGCTCGAAGGGTGCCCCGACGACGGCCCTCTCGACCGCAAGCAGCGCGTCTCTGATCGCCCGCGCCTCGGATTCGTCGATTGCGCGCACCGCGCTGGACACGTGGACCAGCACCCAGTCGCCGGGCACCACCGCGTCCAGCAGCAGGGTGTCGACACGCCGTGTCGCATCGCCGTTTCGGCAGTCCGCCCAGCCGGCGCCGACGCCTACGACCTGCATCGGAACGCCGAGGCACACGACGATCAGGACCCGCTGGCTGATCGCGCGGCGGCGAGTACGCGCTCGTCGCCATGCCGGCACGCGGCGTCGGCCGGCGGACGGCCGCGTTCGTAAGCGTCGATCGCCAGCGCGGGAACCATCAGTCCGGGATGACCCTCGGCGCGCGGCGCGAGGTCCACACCCCAAGCGCGCAACTCCGCGGCGGCGCGCTCGACGGCTTCGGGCACGAGCGCGCGCAGCGGCGGCGTCAGGCTGCCGCCATAGTCCTCGAGATCGAGCGGCTGCGCACCGACCACCGTCAGCGCGACCGGCTTGCGACCCAGCAGTTCGGCGCAGGCGAGAACGTCGGCCACTCCCGCTTGATGCAGGCTCATTTTGCCGCGCGCGATGAATGACGGCACGTCCTCGTCGCGCACCATCACAAGGCTTCCGGCCGGCGCGCCGAAGTCGACCGCGTCGAACACCAGCACGCGGTCCGCGTCGGCGATGTACTGCACGAGGTACAGCCCCTGCGTGCCGCCATCCATCAGTTCGACGTTGAAAGGCGCCGTCCAGCGTCGCGCAAAGTGCTCCACGCAACGAACGCCGAAGCCCTCGTCGGCCCACAGCAGGTTGCCCACGCCCAGGACCAGCACGCGCTCCGGAGTGCTCACGGCTGATCGTCCTTCATGAAGCGCCAACCGGAAACCATGGTCGAGATGATGCTGGTCCGGCCCATGATGTCCTCGCGGAACACGAGGTAGGTGTGGATGCAGCCGAACACGATGAGCACCCACATCCCGATGTGGTGCAGGGTGTGGACCATGAACGACCCCCCGAACAGCGGGATCACCCAGCCGAAGGCGCTGTACATCCAGTGGTCCATGCCGAGCCCCTCCGCGTAGAGCGCGAAGCCGCTGAGGATCATGAATGCCAGCGGCACGATGCACATCAGGAACATCGCCAGCCCGGCCAGCGGGTTGTGGCCGAGGTGCTTCTTCGCTTCTGGCTTGATGAACAGGTAGTACAACTGCTGGTCGAACAGCCCCTTCCACCACGACAGCCGGTGGACCGGGGGCAGGAACACCTCGCGCGCGTGGTGGTTGCCGATGAAGGCCCAATAGATCCGCAGGATGAAAAAGATGGCGAGCACGTAGCCCGCCATGAAATGCGCCATGCGGATGTACCCGAACAGGTAGTGGCCGCTGGCCTCGCCGCCGATCGAGGGCGGCGGCGCGCCGATCAGGTAGCCGGTGACGACCAGCACCAGCATGCACACCACGGTGACCCAGTGCCAAAGGCGCACGGGCGCTTCGTAGACGTACACAGCCCACGGCGTGCGGCCTGGCGCGGTAACGCGCGGCCGCTGGATCTGGCCGGGATCGCGCTTGGGATGGACGACGGATGCCATCACCGGTTCCTCAGCGCACTTCGATGCGAGTGAGTTCCTCGCCATCCGGGCTCAGCACATGCGTCGAGCAGGCGAGGCAGGGGTCGAAACTGTGCAACGTGCGCAAGATTTCCAGCGGTTGCTTCGGATCCGCGACCGGTGTGTCGAGCAGAGCGGCCTCGAAGGCGCCGATGTTGCCCTCCACGTCGCGCGGCCCGCCGTTCCAGGTGGTGGGCACGATGCACTGGTAACTCGCGATCTTGCCGTCCTCGACATGCAGCCAGTGACCGAGTGCCCCGCGCGGCGCCTCCGCGAAACCGACGCCCCGGCACGGGTTCGGCCAAGTGGAAGGATCCCACTTCGCCGTGTTGGCGGTCGCGGTGTCTCCCGCCTTGATCGCGGCCATCAGCTTGTCGAACTCCGCCGACAACTTGTGCGCCGCCCATTGGCATTCCAGCCCGCGCGCTGCGGTACGCCCCAGGGTCGAGAACAGCGCCGTGACGGGAACACCGAGCGTCGACAACAGACGGTCGGTGGGTTCCTTGAACTCCTGGATGCCCTTCGCGTAGCCGATGACGTAGCGCGCCAGCGGGCCGACTTCCATCGCCTGGCCCTTCCAGCGCGGCGCCTTGATCCACGAGTATTTCGCCCCCTCGTCGACCTGCTCGATGCGCGTCTTCGTGCCCTTGAAGTTCGGGCCGAGGTCGAAGTTCGGCTCGGTGATGCCGTCGTAGGGGTGAAGGCCCTTGGTGTCGTCGGCGTAGCGGTACCAGGAGTGGTTGACGAACTCGAGAATCTCGGAGCGGTCCTCGAGGTCGACGTCGTGGATCGTCGACAGGTCACCGCGGATGATGGCGCCGCGCGGCATCATCAGGCTGCCCGCGCCGTAGTCGTTGGCGCGCGACGGGAACTCGCCGTAGGACAGCACGTTCCTCGAGGAGAGCCCGCCGCCATGCAGCCAATCCTTGTAGAAGCCCGCGATGGCGACGAGGTCGGGGATGTAGACCTGCTCGGCGAACTCGATGGAGCGGTCGATGATCCCGCTCACCAGGTTCAGTCGCTCCATGTTGACCGCCCCGACCGCGCCGACGTCGTCGACGTTGATCGGGCTGGAAACGCCGCCAACGAGCCAGTTCGGGTGTGGGTTCTTGCCGCCGAAGATGGCGTGGATCTTGACGATTTCCTTCTGGAAGTCGAGTGCCTCGAGGTAGTGCGCAACCGCCATCAGGTTGGCCTCGGCCGGCAGCTTGTACGCCGGGTGGCCCCAGTAAGCATTCTTGAACGGACCGAGCTGGCCCGACTCGACGAATCGCTTGAGTTTGCCCTGCAGATCGCGGTAGTAACCCGGCGACGACATCGGCCATGACGAGATCGACTGCGCCAGCGCGCTGGTCGCCTTCGGATCGGCCGACAAGGCGGACACCACGTCCACCCAGTCCAGCGCATGCAGGTGGTAGAAATGCACGATGTGGTCGTGCACGTAGAGCGTCAACTGCATGATGTTGCGGATGGTGTTGGCGTTCTCGGGGATGTCGATGCCGAGCGCGTGCTCCACCGCGCGCACGCTGGCCAGCGCGTGGGTGCCGGTGCATACGCCGCAGATGCGCTGCGTGAAGGCCCATGCGTCGCGCGGGTCGCGCCCCTTGAGGATCACCTCCAGGCCGCGCCACATGGTGCCCGTCGACACCGCGTTGCGGATCACGTTATCGGCGTCGACGTTGACCTCGACGCGCATGTGGCCCTCGATGCGGGTCACCGGATCGACGACGATGCGGCGGCCGCGGGCGTCCAGGTTGAAGCCGTTGGGAGTGGTCACGCTCATGGATCAGCCCTCCGCGCCGGTATCGACCGGGGCCGCGCTGGCGCGTCCGGCCTGCTCGCGTGCCCGCTGCAGGGCGGACAGTCCAGCATGCGCAGCGACGCCGGCGCCCACCAGGCCCACGGTGACCGCGCCGACTGTATCGGCGTTGACTTCCGCGTTCAGCAGCCGCGTACCCAGCAGGCGCTGGTAGAACGGGCCGTTGTCCCAGAAGTTCTCTTCCGAGCAGCCGATGCAGCCGTGCCCGGACTGGATCGGGAACGACACGCCCTCGTTCCAACCGATCGTGGAGCAGGCGTTGTACGTGGTCGGGCCGCGGCAACCGACCTTGTAGAGGCAATAGCCCTTGCGCGAGCCCTCGTCGTCGAATTTCTCGGCGAACTGCCCGGCGTCGAAGTGCGGCCGCCGGTAGCACTTGTCGTGGATGCGCTGGCTGTAGAACATCTTCGGCCGGCCCATCGAGTCCAGCTCCGGCAGGCGGTCGAAGGCGACCATGTAAGTCACCACGCCGGTCATGACTTCCGCGATCGGCGGACAGCCGGGGATCTTGATCACCGGCTTGTCGGCGATGACCTTGTGGATCGGGGTCGCCGCGGTGGGATTCGGCTTGGCGGCCTGCACGCAGCCCCAGGAGGCGCACGACCCCCAGGCAATCACCGCGCTGGCGTCGGAACAGACCTCCTTCAACTGCTCGAGGAACGGCCGTCCACCGACGATGCAGTACATGCCGTCTTCGTTGAGCGGTGGATTGCCCTCGATGGCGGCGATATAGCGGCCCTTGTAGTCGCGGCGGATCTCCTCGAGGATTTCCTCCGCCTGGTGTCCTGCGCTCGCCATCAGGGTGTGGCTGTAGTCGAGCGAGACCATCGACAGCACCACGTCGCGCACCAACGGGTGCGCGCTGCGGATGAACGACTCCGAGCAACAGGTGCATTCGAGGCCGTTGAGCCACAGCACCGGCACGCGCGGCTTGTTCTCCATTGCGTGGGCGATCTTGCCGGCGAACTCTGGCGCGAGCCCGAGCGATGCCGCCGTCAAGGCGCAGAACTTCATGAAGCTGCGCCGGGAGATTCCCTGGCGTCGGATGGTCTCGTAGAACGTTTCCTCGCGGCCCACGGCGCAGCCCTCCTCGTCGAACTCCCGGAACGCGCATCCGGGTCGCGATGTCACGCGACGGGAGGGGCGGCGGCCACGCGGCTCGTGCGCGCTGCCCGGCAACCGGAATCCACCCCTCGCCTTGGCGATGAAGACTCCGCCCGAAAGGGACATGCGATCTTGACTCCGGTCAATTCGTGGAACGACGGGCGAAAGCACCATGCGATGCACGCCGCGGACGCCGCCATCCGGTGGGCGACGCCGGCACGGGAGGACATGCGATGACACGCAAGATGTGGTTCGGGGTGCCCGCGCTGCTCGCGTCGGGTGCGGCAATGGCGCACGGTGGCCACGACCACATGCATGGCTTCATCGCCGGCCTCGCGCATCCCTTCGGGGGCCTCGACCATCTGCTGGCGATGCTCGGCGTGGGCCTGTTCGCCGGCATGCTCGGCGGGTCTTCGCGCTTGCGCCTGCCACTGGCCTTCGTGGCTGCGATGACGCTCGGCGCGGTGGCCGGGCTTGCCGGCATCGGCAGCGGCGCACCGACCGAACAACTGATTGCGCTCGGCGTGCTGGCCATCGGGCTGGCGATCGCCTTCGCGATCCGCGCGGGGCCGGTGCTCACCACCGCCCTGGTCGCCGCCGGCGCGCTGTTCCACGGGCAGGCGCATGGCGCGGAGCTGCCGGCGCAGGCCGACGCACTGGCCTACGTCGCGGGTTTCGTCCTCAGCACCGCGGCGCTGCATGTGGGCGGCCTCGCGCTTGCCGCCGCGCTGCGCACCGCGCGCAATGACCTCGGCGCGGCACGCGGCGTCGGCGGTGCGATCGCGATTGCAGGGTTGGTTCTGGCCCTGGTCTGAGTGCCGCCCGCCGGGCCGGTCGCGCCGGGCGTCAACCCGCGCGGCCGGCGACCGGGAGTCCGATCGCCAACAACACCGCGGCGAGGTACAGCGGCGCGCCGATGTCTGCTTGATTTTCGGGGCCGGGTGCTGCGACGCGTTGGCGTGCTGCGGCAGGCTCTACGCGCCGCGAAAACAATCGTAAGCGGGGCGATCCACGGCCGTGGCCCGGCGCACAGCCGTGCCTCGAACTGCCGGACAAGAAGCAGCGCGCGCTGGCGCCGCCCTGCACCGTCGCCCGGCCGGGTCGGGCGCGCGCCCCAGCCGACCGCTCAGAGCCTGCAAAAAAAACCGCATGCCTTGGGCTTTTCGAATCATGCACTGGCCTGCATGGCCCGCGCGCGGGCCATCCATGCCGTGCCCGAGAGGCTGTTTCATCAAGGCCTCTCAGGCCGCTCGACCGGCGACCAGCAACCCCACCGCGACCAGCACCGCGACCAGGTGCGCGGCGGCGATGGTTTGCCTGATCGCCGGCGCGAGCCGCTTCGGCTCGTCGGCGTGGGCGAGCAGACCGCGCGCGGCGAGCACTGCCGGCACGAAGGCCGGCAGCCCGAGCAGCGCCCACGCCGGTAGCGCGCCGGCGGCCACCGGTCCGACCAGCGCCGCGACCGCGGCGAGCAGGATCAGCACATATCCCCAGCGTGCGGTACTCGGTGTAAGCCGGGCGACCCAGTGGTGCTTGCCGACCGCGAGGTCGGCCGCGCGATCCGGGAACTGGTTGATGTAGAGGATGTTGGTGGTCAACAGCGCGTAGGCGCCGCCGGCGAGGAACGGGGTGGCGGCAAAGGCGCCCCGCTGGACGAAGTCCGCGCCCGCCACCAGCAGCCAGAAGGATGCCGCGACGCAGAACTCCCCGAGCCCGCGGCTGTTCAGTGCCAGCGGCGGCGCCGAGTAGGCCCAGCCGATCACCGCGCCCGCGATGCCGAAGGCGAGCAGACCGACGCCGACCTTCGCCGCCAGCAACAGCCCACCGGCGATGGTGAAGGCGAACAGCGCGAACGCGAAGGCGCGCATCGACGCCGGCGTCATCAGCCGGTTCTGGATGAAGCGCGAGCCGCCGGTGAACGGATAGATGCGGCCATCGTTGATCTCGTCGGTGCCGTTCACGTGGTCGCACCAGTCGTTGAGGACGTTGACCCCGGCGTGCATGGTCAGCGCGAGCAGCACGGTCGCCGGCGCGATCCATGGGGAAAGCGCAGCGCCGCCGGACCAGGCCACCGCGATCCCGAGCAGGGCGCCGACCAGGGTGATGGTCAGGAACGGTGGCCGCGTGGCCAGCAGCAGACGCGCCAGCGGCGCGCGCAGGCTTTCCGGCGTGGGTTCCTGCGGCAGCGCGAGGGCGCGTGGATCGTGAATGGGCTTCACCTGTCGTACTCCCCGATGGTGGTGCGGCGCGGACGATGATGCCCCACCCCGGACACCGTGCGCGAGAGGCCTCGGGCAGCGCTGCAAGAGGTCGCAGGGTCGGTCGCGCGGTTCTTGACCTCGATCAAGACCGAAGCCCTTGGGTGCAAGCAGAGTCGCCACCGGGCACACCGGCTGCCCCGACCCGCCGGAGCCCGCTCAACGCGGCGCGATCGAACGGAGGTGGGTGTGTTCGGATGGATCAAGCGCATCTGGGTCGGGATCCTGACGCCGAGTCGGCGCTGGTCTGTGGGCACCCTGCTGACGGGAGGCTTCGTGGCCGGCATCGCCGTCGTGGCGGCGGCCAACACGGGGCTGCAGGCGACGCAAACCGACCAGTTCTGCGCCTACGCCTGCCACTCCATGAAGACCCACGTGGCCCCCGAATGGGAGGCCAGTGCGCACTTCACCAACCGCGCCGGCGTGCGCGCCGGCTGCGCGGACTGCCACCTCGCTCAGCAATTCATCCCCAAGATGCAGCGCAAGATCCGCGCTGCGTGGACCGACGTGCCGGGTGAGATCTTCGGCTGGATCGACACCCCGGAGCAGTTCGAGGCCCGGCGCCTGCACATGGCGGAGGTCGTGTGGGCCGAGATGAAGGCCAACGACTCGCGCGAGTGCCGCTCCTGCCACGAGCGCGCGTTCATGGATTTCGCGGCGCAGTCGGGCCGTGCCCGCGAAGCGCACGAGGACGCGTCGAAGAGCGGCGAAACCTGCATCGACTGCCACAAGGGTATCGCCCACCGCAAGCCGGACATGCCGGCCGAGGAAGGCGAGTCCGAGGATTTCTCTCTCTGAACGGATGACGACGATGACCTCGAATCGGACCCGCGTCGCGCTGCGCCCTCTCGCCCTCGCCTGCCTGCTTGCCGGGCTGCCCGCCGGACAGTCGCTGGCCGTCGACTGGAGCGCAGTGCCGGCGAAGACCGTCACCCTCGCCTACGCCGGCCAGGCCTCCTGGGAATGGACGCTGACCAAGAACGACCACGAGGGCGCCGAGAAATTCCGTGGCGGCAAGGACTGCCGTGGCTGCCATGACCACGAATCGATCGCGAAGGACGGCGCCAAGGTCGCCAAGGGCGGCAAGCTCGAGCCTGCGCCGATCGCGGGCAAGCCCGGCCATTTGCCGGTCAAGGTGCAGGTCGCGCACGACGGCTCGAAGCTCCTGTTCCGGTTGCAGTGGAAGGAGACCGGCACCAACGCCAATCAATCCGAAGTCGCTGCCCATGCCAGCGTGATGCTGTCCGACGCCAGCGTGAAGGAAGCGGTGCGCGCCGGCTGCTGGGCGGCATGCCACGACGACGTCGAAGGCATGGCCAGCGCCGGTACGGCGCCGCAGGAAAAGTACCTCGGCGCCTCGCGTGCCAAGCTCGGTCGCAGCGGCGGCGGCGCCAACCTCAAGCCACAGGCGGAGATCGACAAGCTGCTCGCGGCCGGCACCTTCCTCGAGTACTGGACGGCGGCGCTCAACCCGGGCAAGCCTCCGGTCGCCGGGAACGGCTACATCCTCGACAAGACTCATGCCGCGGCCACGCCCTCGGTCAGCGCCGAAGCCAGTTTCGCCGGCGGCGAGTGGACCGTGGTCCTGAGCCGCGCGCTCGCAGGCGCCGGCCCCGGCCAGAAGTCGCTGGCTGCGGGCGCGGCCTACCCCGTCGGAATCGCGATCCACGACGGCTCGACCAAGGGCCGCTGGCATTACGTGTCGATGGAGCACTCGCTGTCGATCGATAGCGGCGCGGCGGACTTCGTGGCGAAGAAGAACTGAGCCGGCATCGCGCGCGTCAGCGTTCACGACAACGAACCTGGGAGGCACCATGCCACTGCACAGCATTCACGCCTGGATGGCGGCCGCAGCCCTCGCGACCGCCGTCGCCGCCCCGCTTGCGCGCGCCGCGGAGGGTGTCGACAACCCCGGCTACAGGTCGTGCGTGAAGTGCCACGACGAAACGTCCGAAGTCCCGGTGCTGCCGATCCTCAAGACCAGGCACGGCGTGGTCGCTGATCCGCGCACACCGTTCGCCGACCAGGCCTGCGTGACCTGCCACGGCCCGAGCACAGCCCACCTCGAGGGCGAAGGCGACGCCAAGCCCGCCCCCGACGTGACCTTCAAGGAGTCCGACGCCAGAACGGGCAACCAGGTGTGCCTGACCTGCCACCAGGGTGGCGCGCAGATGCACTGGGCCGGCAGCGTTCACGACAACGAGAATGTCAGCTGCTCGGGTTGCCACGACACCCACGTGGCCCACGACGCCGTGCTCGACAAGAGCACCGAATTCGAAGTCTGCCTGTCCTGCCACACGCAGCAGCGCGCCGACCTGTTCAAGCCGTTCCGCCATCCGATCCAGGAGGGCAAGGTCGGCTGCTCGGACTGCCACAATCCGCACGGCTCGACGTCCCAGGGCTCGCTGGTGAAGAACAACACCGTCGAGACCTGCTACACCTGCCACGCCGACAAGCGCGGTCCCTTCCTGTGGGAGCATCAGCCGGTCAACGACGACTGCAGCCACTGCCACAAGCCGCACGGCTCGGTGCATGTCGCGATGCTCAACACGCGCGGCCCCTGGCTCTGCGAGCAGTGCCACTCGGCCGGCAACCATCCGTCGAACGCCTACAGCGGCACCGGCCTGCCCGGCGCCAACCGGCCCTCCGGCGCGCAGCAGGTGCTCGGCAAGAACTGCATGAACTGCCACACCGAAGTACACGGGTCGAACCATCCGTCCGGCGCCCGCCAGACGCGCTGATTCCCCACGAGCGGATGCGAGGAGAGCCATGCCGATCAAACGCACCCCCCTGTCCCGTGCCATCCGCGCGCAACTCGCAGTGCCGCTGATGCGCGCCTGCCTGCTTGCGCTGGCCATGGCTTCGGTGCCGGCGCTGGCGCAGGACGAGTTCTCGCTCGATGGCGACGAGCCGATGAGGGACACGGCTGAACTGCTCAAGGAGCAGACCGAGATCACCAGCATGGTGGAGGTCGGCCTCGGCTTCCTCAGTGACGATGCCTTCCGCTACGGCCGCTACACCGGACTCACCGACGAGGGCGTGTTCGCCGTGCTGGGTTTCGACATCTTCAAGCGCGGCGCCTGGGATGGCGATGACCCGACCTGGTGGCGCGCGCAGGCCGAGAAACTGGGCCTCGATTCGCGCGAAGCCTCGTTCGAGTACGGCCGCCAGGGCCAGTGGGCCTTCCGCCTCGGCTTCGACCAGACACCGCACAACCACCTCGATACGACGCGGACCATCTTCACCAACCCGGGGGCGACCAGCCTCACCCTGCCCTCGAACTGGGTCGGAGGGCAGAACACCGCAGGCATGACGCGGCTGACGGAATCGCTGCGGCCGTTCGACGTGGAGCACGAGCGTCGCCGGTTCGACATCGGCTTCGACTGGATCCCCGCGCCGAAGTGGAACCTCGAGACCGCCTACAGCCGCGAGGAGAAGGACGGCCTCAAGACCATCGGCCTGACGATCGGCAACTCCGGCGGTAACCCGCGGGCGGTGTTGGCGCCGGAACCGGTGGATTACCTCACCCAGACCGCCGACGTGGCCCTGACTTTCGCCCGCCCCGACTACCAGATACGGGTCGGGTACTACATGTCGCTGTTCGACAACGAGAACAGCGCGCTGCGCTGGCAGAACCCGTACAGCAACATCAACGGCTGGACATCGGCGGGGTTCCCCGCCGGGTCCGGCCAGAAGGGTCTGGCGCCCGACAACGAGTTCCACCAGATCTACGCCACCGGTGGCTGGACGATCAGCGACACCATGCGTCTGACCGGTGACCTCTCGTACGGCCGGGCGACCCAGGACGAACCATTCCTGCCCTACACCATCAACCCCGTGCTGGCGGCGAGCATCACCCAGCCCCTGCCCCGCCTGTCGCTTGACGGTCGCGTCGACAGCACCTACGCGGCGCTGCGTTTCTCGCACCGCCCGACGTCGACGCTCTACTGGAACGCCAACCTGCGCTATGACGACCGCGACAACCGGACGCCGCACGACGAGTACGTCTACATCGGCGGCGACTCGAACACTCAGAACACCGCAGCCAACAGCGGCTTCCGCCGCTTCAACGAGCCCAAGAGCCAGGAACAGACTTCGTTCCGGCTCGACGGCACCTGGCGCGCGCTGGACTGGCTGCGGATCGCCGGCGACGCGCAGTGGAAGCGAATCGACCGCCCGCACCAGGAGCGCGAGCGGCTCGACGAGGACCGCTACACGCTGTCGTTCACCAACACCGCCACCGGCCTGGTGTCCGGCGGCCTGCGACTGTCGGTCGCCAGCCGCGACGGCAGCGAATACCGCGGCTACGAGACTTTCATCAACGGCTACGCGCCGGGCTACACAAACGCGCAGCTGCCGTTCGTCGGCGGATTCCCGTTCGAGAACCTGCCCGGCATGCGCAAGTTCAACCAGGCCGACCGCGATCGCCGGCAGGCCGAGGTGTTTGGCAACCTCGCACTGGCCGAGACCGTGGCGCTGGGACTGAACGTCAACTACAGCGAGGACGACTACGACAACTCAGAGTTCGGCCTCACCTTCAGCCGCGTCAACGGCTACAACGCCGATCTGACATGGGCGCCGAGCGAAGTGGGCTCGCTGTACGGCTTCTACTCGGTCGAGCGCTACAAGAACGATCAGAACGGCCGCGCCTGGTCGAACCGTTCGCCGCAGTCGTTCGATCCCAACCGCAACTGGACTACGCGCAGCCGCGACGACATCGACACCTGGGGACTCGGCGCCATCGCGAGCGTCCTCGAGGGGAAGTTCAAGGTCGGCGTCGACTACGTGCGCGCCAAGACCGACGCTGACGTACTCACCACCACCGGACCTGCGCTGGTCAGCGCGCCGCTGCCGACCGCCAGGACCGACCTCACCTCGGCGTCGATCTACGGCGACTGGGCTTGGCGCAAGGACACAACCGTGCGGGTGCGCTTTGCCTACGAAGACTACGCGACGACCGACTGGGCGGTGGACAACGTGCCGGCCAACCAGCTCGCCAACGTGATCCTGCTCGGCGAGGACAGCCCGGACTACAACGTCTGGGTGGCCAGTTTGGCCTTCGTGTATCGCTTCTGATGACGCCGGCGGGGCGCGTCCTCGCCATCGCCATCCGCCTCAGCCGAGGTCCCGCATCGCGGCGCGCCAGCGCGTCGTGATTCGCACGGCATCCCGGTGCCGGCCGTCCGCGACCACGCGGCGGCCACCGACATACACATCTCTCACCCCGCCCTGCCCGCCGCCGAACACCAGCGCGTCGAGCGCACGCTCCGGGCCATGCCCCTCGAACATCGGCGCGTCGTGATCGAGGACCACCAGGTCGGCACGGCAACCCGGTGCGATCGCGCCCACCGGTCGTCCGCAGGCCTGCGCGCCGCCGAGCGCGGCGCCAAGCCACAGCGCCTGCGCCGTCGATCCGCCGCCCTGCGGCGCGGTGACGTTGCGACGCAGCAGCCGCAGTCGCTGCCCGTACTCGAGCCAGCGCAACTCCTCGGCCACCGAGACGCAGACGTGGCTGTCCGAGCCGATCCCGAACGACCCGCCAAGCCCGAGCCACTCGGGCAACGCGAACAGGCCGTCACCGAGGTTGGCCTCGGTGGTCGGGCAGAGTCCCGCGACCGCGCCCGAGCGCGCCAGGCGCTCGCGCTCCCCGGCCGCCAGATGGGTGGCGTGCACGAGGCACCAGCGGGGATCGACCGCGGCGTGGTCGAGCAGCCAGTCCACCGGCCGCGCACCGCGCTCGCGCAGGCAGTCGTCGACTTCACCCAACTGCTCGGCGACGTGGATGTGCACGGGGCCAGTGCCCGCGACGCCGGCACCGAGCAGCGCCGCGAGGCTGTCCGGCGGCACGGCGCGCAGCGAATGGATGGCGACGCCGATCCGCGTGTCGGCGTCCTCGGTAGCGCGCAGGGTCGACACCAAGTCAAGGAATCCATCGACCGCATGCGCGAAGCGCGCCTGCCTCGGCGCCAGCGGCCGGCCGTCGAAGCCACCGACCTGGTACAGCGTCGGCAGCAGCGTGAGCCCCATGCCCGCCTCGCGCGCGCCCTCGCGCAGGGCGTCCGACATCGCCGACGCCGGCGCGTACGGCGCACCCTCCGGCCGGTGGTGGACGTAGTGGAACTCGCAGACCGCGGTGTAGCCCGTGCACAGCAACTCGGCGTAGATCTGCGCGGCGATCGCACGTAGCGAATCCGGCGACAGCCGCTCAGCGACGGCGTACATGGCCTCACGCCAGGTCCAGAAGTCATCGTCGCCCGCATGCCCCCGCTCGGCCATGCCCGCCATCGCGCGCTGGAACGCATGCGAATGCAGGTTCGGCATGCCGGGCACCACCCAGCGCCCGATCGACGGCAGGCCCGTACCCGGCGTGCCGGCGGCGACGGCAACCAGGCTTCCATCCGCGCCAACCTCGATCACGACGTCGTCGGCCCAGCCCGAAGGCAGCAGCGCATGATCGCAGCGGACGCGGCCTGGCAGGTCCATCGGCCTACGTTACGGCCTTGCCCGGCGCGCGTCGACCCCGAACCCCTCAAGCGCCCGCGCACCGGGCTTACAATTGGCGCATGCACTTGCACGATGACGGCCTGCTGCGCGACATCCGGCTCTGGGACGGCCGTGGTTCCGACCCCGTCGACGATGCCGCGATCGCATGGCGCGACGGCCGGATCACGTTCGCCGGACCCGCGGGCGCCTACGCCGGCACCGCGGTGCTGCGGTTTTCCGGGGCGGGCCGCCTGCTCACGCCGGGCCTGGTGGACTGCCACACCCACCTCGTCTTCGCCGGTGATCGCAGCCGCGAGTTCGGCGCCCGGCTGCGCGGAGCGTCGTACGCGCAGATCGCGCAGGCGGGCGGCGGGATCCTGGCGACGGTCGGAGCGACGCGCGCGGCGACCGAGGACGAACTGCTCGCCGCTTCCCTGCCACGCGCGCGCGACCTCGTCGAGGACGGCGTGACGACGATCGAGATCAAGTCCGGCTACGGTCTCGAGCCGGACGCCGAGCGCCGCATGCTGCGGATTGCACGACGGATCGGCCGCATTCTCGGCATCACCGTGCGGACCACCTACCTCGGGGCGCATGCGCTGCCGCCGTCGCACGCGCAGCGCCGCGGCGACTACGTCGACGAGGTCTGCGCCACGATCGGCCCGCTCGCCGCCGAGGGACTCGTCGACGCGGTCGATGGCTTCGCAGAAGGCATCGCGTTTTCTCAGGGCGAGGTCGAACGCATCTTTCGCGCGGCGCACGCGGCCGGACTGCCGGTGAAGCTGCACGCCGACCAGTTGTCCGATGGCGGTGGCGCCCGACTCGCGGCGCGCCACGGCGCGCTGTCGGCCGACCACCTCGAATGGACCTGCGAAGACGCCGTGGCCGAAATGGCCCGCTCGGGCACCGTGGCGGTGCTGCTGCCGGGGTCCTTCCTGGTCCTGCGGGAGACGCGGCTGCCACCGGTGGCGGCGCTGCGCGCGCACGCGGTGCCGATCGCGGTGGCGACCGACCTCAACCCCGGCTCGTCCCCGCTGCGCTCGTTGCGGCTGGCGATGCACCTATCGTGCTCGGCGTTCGGGCTGGACCCCATGGAGGCGCTCGCCGGCGCCACGCGCCACGCCGCGGGCGCGCTCGGACTCTCCGGCCGCAAGGGCGAACTGAGGGAGGGGGGCGACGCCGATTTCGTGCTTTGGGATGCGGGACAGCCGGAGGCGCTGGCGTACTGGGCAGCCGGGCGCCTTGCGCGCAGCGTGTTTGCCGGTGGGCGACTGGTGGCCGGCGGCCTGCCCTAGCAGGGTGTCGAGAAACACTCTGCGGGCGCGCGGCATGAATGCCTCGCCCGCGAATCAGTCGCAAGAGCGGTTGCTTCGGCGGGAGCGAGTCCGGACACGCGCCGGACTCGCGACCTCGAGGAAGTGCAGGAAAGCACTTTCCGCACGCCCTGCCCGCGAGCCCCCTGAAACGCCGACGGCGGGCATCGCCCGCCGTCGGTGGAAGCAACGCTGGTTCGCTGAACCCCGATCAGGCCTTCTTCTTCGGCGCTGCGACGGAGGTTTTGCGCGGCGCAGGCTTGGCCGGAGCGGCTGTCTTGACCTCGCCGGCCGTCTTCGCGGCGTGCGGGCGCTTGATGCCGTAACTGCGGATCGCGATCTTGCCCTTGCGGGTGCGGCGGTCGCCCTTGCCCATGGGGTTGCTCCAGTCGTCGGTTCTTCGGGCCCGGCAGGTTAGCAAGTATCGCGCAAACATCAAGCCGCGCCGGATGGACGCGGCGCGTGACCGGACGCGTCACACCGGTGGCGACGCAGCAGCAGCAGGTTCAGCAGGTGAGTCCAGCCCATCGCCAGCCCGCCGGCAACCAGCGTGGGCTCGTGCAGCGGCCCGTGATGCAGGAACGAGACACCTGCGACGAGCAATAGCGAGGCAACCGCGAATCCGCCAGGCACGCGCCGATCCCCGTGGTGTCGCCAGCCGCGGACCACCGCCACCAGTCCAAGCACGATCGCGCCGGCGACGAAGGCAAGGTCCAGTTCGTGGGCTGCAAGGAACTCCAGCCCGGCCAATGGAAGTACCGGCAGCAGCATCGGCATGGCCGCGCAATGCACCGCACACAAAAATGAAGCCGACGCACCGACCACATCCAGACCGGACAAGGCCTGCCCGTCGCGCTCGACACGGCGGTTCTCGATCATGGCAACAGTATAACCCGTCTTCGCCGGGTCGGCGAGTCAATCTGCCGGGCAAAAAAATCAATCGGGTCGGCGCCAGCACTTGACTCAGAACCGCCCCAGTAAGTTACTTTGTATCTTCCAGGACCCCTACGGACTCCGGTCATGTCCCGCCAGCATCTGCTTGCCCTCGCGATTGCCTCTCTGCTCGCGCCGCTCGCGCGCGCCGAAACCTCAGCCGACGCACGACGGCTGGAGGCGCTGACCGTCACCGCCGATCCGCTGGCCCGCGAGGGAGAGGAACTGCTGCAGCCTGCCGAGGTGCTCGGCGGCACGGCGCTGGACGATGCACGCGGCGATACGCTGGGCGAAACCATCGCCAAGCTGCCCGGCGTAGGGTCCTCGTACTTCGGACCGGGCGTCGGGCGCCCGATCATCCGCGGCCTCGAAGGGCCGCGCGTTCAGGTCCTCGGTGACGGAATCTCCGCACTCGACGTCTCGACCACCAGCGTCGACCATGCGGTGTCCATCGATCCCTTCCTCGCCGACCAGATCGAGATCCTGAAGGGTCCGGCGACGCTGCTATACGGCAGCGGCGCGATCGGTGGCGTGGTCAACGTGCGAGACGGCCGAATCCCGGACCGTCCGGTCGAGGGCATCGAAGGCCGCGTCGAACTGCGCACCGACTCGGTCAATGAGGGCCGCTCGGGCGTCGGGCGCGTCGATGCCGGCAACGGCAACTTCACCTTCCACGCCGACTGGTCGGACCGCAGCGGCGACCCCTACGAGGGCCCCGACGGGGTCGAGATCGAGAACACGCAGTCGGAGACCCGCAGCCGCGCGGTCGGGTTCTCGCTGACCGGCGAGCGCGGCCACGCGGGAATCGCATTCTCGGCCTATGACAGCATCTACGGCATCCCCCCGGAGGAAGAGGACGACGACTCAGCAGCGCGGTTCGCCAAGACCAAGCCCGGCGTCGGCCGTGCCAAGGGCGGCGAGGGCAAGGTCGAACTCGACCTCGACCAGCGCCGCATCGACTTCGACGGCAGCTTGCGCCCGCCGTTCGCGGGCTGGGAGCGGATCGACCTGCGAATCGGGCATAACGATTACCAGCACACCGAGTTCCTGATCGACGAGGACGACGGTGAGCGCGAGGTCGGCACGCGCTTCTTCAACGACGCCGTCGAGGGCCGCATCGAGGCCGTCCACGACCCGCTCGGGGCGTGGCGCGGCGCGGTCGGCGTGCAGGCGTCCCGCCGCGATTTCGAGGCGCTCGGCGACGAGGCCTTCGTGCCGCCGTCGGTGACGCGCGACACCGGCCTGTTCCTGGTCGAACGCGCGGAATTCGCGCCGTTCGCGCTCGAACTCGGCGCACGCTACGACCGCCAGACCGTCGAGCCGGACGATGGCGAGCGCGCGAAGCACGACGCGCTGAGCCTGTCCGCCGCCGGGCGCTGGGACTTCGCCGCGGCTTGGCACGCCACCGTGAACTTGGACCGGGCGCAGCGCGCGCCGCAGGCGGAAGAACTGTTCTCCGACGGCCCGCACGAGGCCACGGCCAGCTTCGAGATCGGCGATCCGTCGCTGTCCGAGGAGACCGCCAACCAGGTCGAACTGGGCCTGCATTGGCACGTGGATGGCATCGAAGCGCGGCTGTCCGCCTACTGGAACCGCTTCGACGATTTCATCTACCTCGCGGACACCGACGGGATCGAGGACGATCTTCCGGTGCGCGTGTGGACGCAGGCGGACGCCCGCTTCCATGGCTTCGAGGCCGAGATCAAGGGGCGCATCGCCGACACCGCGTGGGGCCGTTTCGACGGCGGCCTGTTCGCCGACGCGGTGCGCGGGCGCCTGCGCGACGGCGGCGACCTGCCGCGCATCGCGCCGGGCCGCATCGGCGCTTCCCTGGACTGGTCGCACGGCGCCTGGCGGGCTGGCGTCGACCTGGTCCGCACGGCCGAGCAGGACCGCACCGCAACGTTCGAGGACGCCACCGACGGCCACACCCTCGTTGACGCGCGCATCGCCTGGTCGCCCGCCACCGCCGGCGACTGGGAGCTGTTCCTGGAAGGCCGCAACCTCGGCGACGAGAAAGCCCGCGTCCACACCTCGCTGATCAAGGACCGCGCCCCGCTGCCGGGCCGCAACCTCGCCCTCGGCCTGCGCTTCAGATTCTGATGGATCGCTGACAAACCTCGTTACGCATTCGTAGACATCGGCGCATCCCGGGCGCCTTTGTGGCACACTTTTTGCTGTGAGGGTCGTCGCCATGCGACCGCACGTGGCCGAAAAGCCCGCCACGATCCCGGAACGCCGAGCGATGCAAGTGGAAGAACAGAAGGTCGAAGCGTCCGCCCTGAGGGTCGGCATGTACATTTGCCGTCTTGACCGGCCGTGGACGGAGACCGACTTCCCGCTGCAGGGGTTTCTGGTGCAGACCTTGGAGGACATCTCGAGGGTGGCGGCGCTGTGCCGCCACGTATGGATCGATGTCGAGAAGAGCGTCGGCCTCGGCACTGCAAACCTGCTCCAGCGGCTCGGCTTCCGGCGCGAGCGGCATGATGGGACCCTGCTCCCGGAACCGGCGCCCTACCCGAATACGGTCACGCTGGCCGAGGAGACGAGACGCGCTGGTCCGGCCTGGGACGATGCCAGGGTGTTCGTCACGCGCTGCATCGATGACATCCGCGCCGGCCGACGCGTGGCGGTCGAAGCGCTGGTCGAGACAATCCAGCCGGTGGTAGCCAGCGTGGTGCGCAACCCGGATGCATTTTTCTGGCTCGACGCACTGCGGCGCAGGGACGGCTACGCCTACAGCCACGCAATCAACTGCTGTGCGCTGGCCGCTTCCTTCGGTCGACATCTCGGCTTTCCCCGCGAAATGCTCGTTGACCTGGCTGCCGGAGGCATGCTGATGGACATGGGCATGGCCGCCCTGCCCGAGGATTTGCCGGGTCAGAGCAAACCCCTGGATGAAGCCGCCCGCAGCGCCATGTCGGAGCACGTTGCGCTCGGGCTGTCGAAGCTGCAGGAATCGGGTCTGGCCAACCCTGCCGTGGTGGAGATGATCGCCGGCCACCACGAGCGACACGACGGAACCGGCTATCCGAATGGGGCCGTCGGCCTCGATATCCCGCTCACCGCGCGCATGTTGGGCATCGTCGACTCCTACGACGCGATGTGCAGCGAGCGCTCGTACCGCGCGGCGATGTCGCGCCACCATGCGCTGCAGAGCCTTTACCGGCACCGCGACGAGCTGTACCAGGCGGAGTTGCTGGAACAGTTCAGCCAGGCACTCGGCGTCTACCCCACCGGTTCACTGGTCGAGCTGTCGACCGGCGAGGTGGCGGTGGTGATGGCGCAAAACCTCGCCCGGCGCCTGTTTCCGCGGATCACCGTGCTGACGCATCCGGACAAGTCGATCGACCATGCTTTCCCGCAGATCGATCTGTGGTCGGACCGTGATCCGGTGACTGGAAACCGGCGGTCGATCGCCCGTGCACTGCCCACCGGCGCCTACGGCCTCGAACTGTCTGAGTTCTTTCTTTGAACCTGCCCGGCGACATGCTCCAGGCCACGGAGCGCGCGCTGCGCGAGGCGCAGCCCGGATCGCTGGTCGGTATGATCCACGTCCACGTCCGCCGGATCCGCCAGATCGCGGTCGCCCTCGGCCACGCGCAAGCTGCGGCGTTGCCCGATGCCGTCGCGACGCGCCTTCGCGATGCCCTTCGCGGCTCCGACCACATCTACCGTATCGGCAGCCAGGACTTCATGGTGCTGCTGCCGCAGCTGCTGAGCCCGGGCCATGCCGAATTGGCCGCTCAGCGTCTGCTTCGCGAGTTCGAACGTCCGCTGCAAGTCGGCGACCACTTGATCATGGCCGTGGTCGCGCTCGGGCTTGCCTGGTCCCCTGAACATGCGGGAGGCGCGGACGCACTCGCGCGCCGAGCCACCGCGGCGGTCGATGACGCAATCGCCCGCAGCACCAGGCTGCACCTTGCCCGAGGCGCGGGCGAGGACGCCCTGCTGCTCGAGGACCTGCGCGCCGCGATCAGAGGCAACGAACTCTCACTCGTGTTCCAGCCGATCGTCGCGCTGCGCGACCGGCGGATCGCGGCGCTGGAGGCACTCGCGCGGTGGCATTGCCCCCGGCGCGGCGACGTCAGCCCTGACCGTTTCGTGCCGCTGGCCGAACAGGGCGGTCTGGCCGCGGACCTGACCCGCTGGTCGCTGTATGCCGCCCTGCGCGAACACGCCGACGTCCTGCGCAGTGCGCCGGCCGTCCGATGTGCGATCAATCTGTCTCCTCGGGTCTTCGCAGAGGCCGGGCTGGTCGAACAGATCGTGGCGGCGCTGTCGATCTGGGGCGTTCCGGCCGCCAGCGTGGTAATCGAGGTCACCGAAACCGCGGTCATGGAGGACCCTGAGGTGAGTGCACGGACGCTCTCCGCCCTGCGCGATGTTGGCCTGGGTGTCGCAATCGACGACTTCGGCCGCGGTTACTCGTCTTTCTCCTATCTGCGCCAGTTCCCGGCGACGGAGCTGAAGATCGACCAGTCGTTCACCCGCGACGTGGTCCGCGACGACCGGACCCGGCGTCTGGTCGGCGCGATGGTCACCCTCGCAAAGGGACTCGGGATAGAGACGGTCTGCGAGGGTGTCGAGGACGACGCGACCTTGCAGGTCCTCGTCGACCTCGGCTGCGACAACGTTCAGGGGTACCTGCTGAGCCGTCCCATGCCCTGCGGCGACCTGGGGCGGTGGATCGCCTCCCACAGTCCGGCGACCGCCACCACGGGCTGAGCAGTCCTATCGGCCGGTGGCTCGCGATACCGCGCGCACCCTCGGGAGTCTCTGATCCAATCCCTTCCACCGCCCCGCGATTTCCTTGGACACGCTCTTGAGGGATCCTCACCCCAAGAGGAGAGTCCCTGATGAAGCAGAAGAAGGTCGAGTCGGTGAAGGAGCGTGGCCGCTAGTCGGCGAAGTCCAAGCGCGAGGCGGTGCTGAAGCTGCTGCGTGGTGAGGACATCGACGCGGTGTCGCGCGAGTTGAAGGTCACGGCGGCGAAGCTGTCCGAATGGCGCGAGGCGTTCTTGGCGTCCGGCATGGCGGGCCTCAAGGCGCGCGAGGCGGATGCGCGCGACGAGGAAGTCGATCGGCTCAAGGCAGTGCTCGGCGAGATGACGATGCGGGTCGAGCTGCAGCGCGACGCGATCCGGAGGTTGAAAGCCGGCCTCCCTTTGGACGAGACGAAGTTGCCGAAATGAGCGCTGCAGCTTCGGAGGGCACGAGCAAGGTGTACGGCGTGCAACGCGTTTGCGCGGCGTGGGAGATTGCACGCTCGACGTGGTACGCGCAGGCCGCGGCTGCACGGCCTGATCGGCCAGCGCAGGCCAAGCGCGGGCCGAAGACGGCGCTCAGCGATGATGGGTTGGTGGCGGTGATTCGCGCCGTGTTGGCGGCCAGCGCGTTCACTGGCGAGGGCTATCGCAAGGTGTGGGCGAAGCTGCGGGCCGAGGATGTTCGTGCCGGCAAGCGGCGTGTGCTTCGGCTGATGGGCGCGCATGGTCTGCTGGCACCGCAACGCGGTGGCAGCCCGCGGGGCCCGCAGGCCCACGACGGCACGATCATCACCGAGGCGCCGGACCTGATGTGGGGAACGGACTTCTCGACGACGGTGACGCTGCGGGAGGGCACGGCGGCCGTGTTCATCGCGGTCGACCACTGCACGGCTGAACTGGTTGGCGTGCACGCAGCGCCCGGGCAACGCGCTGGCAGGCGCTGGAGCCGATCCGGCAGGCGGTGCGTGCACCGACCGCCCCAATGGAGCCATTCCGGGATCGCCGTAATGGAGCCACTCCATGACCGGCGTTATGGCGCCACCTGAGCGGCAGCCCAGGTAGCCCGGCGGGGGCTGATCGGGTCTCGAACTCCACCCTCCGTACCCTCGGCCTTTTGGCCGGGAGGGTGCGGTGAGCCGACGGAGATTCGAGAGGTTCCAGTATCGCCAGGTCCTGGTGCGGATGCGCCAGGGGGATTCGGATCGCGACATCGCGCGGTCGCGGTTAATGGGGCGGCGCAAGGCGGCCGCATTGCGCCGGGTCGTGCAGGCCCGGGGCTGGCTCGACCCGGCGACCCCGCTGCCCGATGACGCGGCGCTGGCCGCGGCGCTGGCCGCGGCGCTGGGCACGCCGGCACGGGCACCGACCTGCGTGTCGACCCTGGAGCCGCTGCGACCGCTGATCACGGCGTGGTTCGCCGAGCGGGTGCAGGCGACCACGATCCACGCCGCACTGGTCGAGCGGCATGGCTTCAAGGGCAGCTACTCCGCCGTGCGTCGCTTCGTGCGCACGCTGGCCGCCGTGCAGCCTGCTCAGTGCACCACCACGCGGCTCGACTTCGCCCCGGCGGAAGCCGCCCAGGTCGACTTCGGGGCTGGGCCGCGGATCGTGGACGTGACCACGGGGGAAACGTTCAAGACCTGGGTCTTCGTCATGACCCTGTGCTGGTCGCGCCACCAGTACGCCGAAGTCGTGCGCGACCAGACCGTGGCCACCTGGCTCGCCTGCCACCGGCGCGCCTTCGAGTGGTTCAACGGCGTGCCGGCGCGGTTGATCATCGACAACCCCAAGTGCGCAATCACCCGCGCCTGCCACACCGACCCCGCCGTGCAGCGCGCCTACGCTGCCTGCGCCGAAGGTTACGGCTTCAAGATCGATGCATGTCCGCCACGCGATCCGCAGAAGAAGGGCATCGTCGAGTCCGGCGTGAAGTACCTCAAGCGCGCCTGGATGCCGCTGCGCAGCTTCCGCGATCTCGCCGATGCCAACCGCCAGCTCCACGACTGGCTGCTCGCGAGCGCCGGCACGCGCTGCCATGGCACCACCCGCTGCCAGCCCCTGGAGCGATTCACCACCACCGAGCGCGGCCTGCTCGGCAGGCTGCCCGACGTGCCGCCCGAGCTGGCCACCTGGGCGTCCGTGGTCGTGCATCGCGACGCACACGTGCAGTTCGATCGCGCCCTGTACTCGGTCCCGTTCCGACTCATGAGCCAGACCTTGTGGCTGCGGGCGACCGCCAGCGCGGTCCAGATCTACCGCGACACCGAACTCGTCGCCACCCATGTCCGCACGGCCCCAGGCCAACGCGCCACCGTGCGCGATCACCTGCCGCCCGATGCGCTGGCCTGGTCGATGGCCGATCCCCAGCACTGCCTGCGCGAGAGCGAGCGCATCGGACCCCACTGCCATGCCCTCATCACCCGCCTGTTCGCCGACCGCGTGCTCGACCACCTGCGCGCAGCCCAAGGCGTGATCCGGCTCGAGCGCACCCACGGTGCCGCGCGACTCGATGCCGCCTGCCAGCGCGCGCTCGCCTTCGACGATCCGCGCTACCGCACCGTCAAGACCATCCTCGCCAAAGGGCTCGAACTCGCGCCCATCGGCCAATCCTTCGACCGGCTCGCCAGCACCTACACCACCGGCGGCCGGTTCACCCGCGGTACCCACCGCATCCACTGACCGGAGCATCCATGAACCCGATTCCAGCCCTCACCCCACAGCTCAAGCAACTGCGCCTGTCCGGCATCCTCGACTCGCTCGAAGCCCGCAACCGCCAGGCCATCGACGGCCGCATCGCCTACACCGACTTCCTCGCCCTGCTCATCGCCGACGAAGTCGCCCGCCGCGAGCACAAGAAGCTCGCCAGCCGCCTGCGCCGCGCCGCCTTCCGCGCCGAAAAGACCCTCGAAGCCTTCGACTTCGACCGCCTGCCCAAGCTCAACCGCGCCCTCGTCCACGACCTCGCCACCGGACGCTACCTGCAGGAGAAGGTCCCCGTGCTCATCGTCGGGCCCTGCGGCACCGGCAAAAGCCACCTCGCCCAGGCGCTCGGCCACGCCGCCGCACGCCAGGGCCACGATGTCCTGTTCACCACCCAGTCCCAGCTCACCGGCACCCTGCACGCCGCCCGCGCCATCGGCAACCACGAACGCAAGCTCCAGCAACTCGCCCGCATCGACCTGCTCATCATCGACGACTTCGGCTTGAAGCCCCTGCGCGCACCTCACGACGAAGATCTCCACGAACTCATCGCCGAACGCTACGAGCGCGCCAGCACGCTGGTCACCTCCAACCTCGACATCGACGAGTGGGGCGACGTGTTCCCCGGCAACCGCGTGCTCGGGCAGGCCACCATCGACCGCTTGCGCCACGGCGCCTACAAGCTCGTCCTCGACGGCGCTTCATACCGCACCCCAAGGACCGACGACTCAGGCCCCAAACCGGCGCTTGCGAAGACCCCCAAGAACCCCGCATCCTGACACCCCGTTCGAGCCCCGAATCAGCATCCGCCGACTGGCTCCATAACGGCGATCATGGGTGGCTCCTTTGACCCGGTCGGTGACACAGGCTGTGGATGGAGCCATTCTTGCGGATGCCGCAGTCGGCGCCGAAGCGGGCGAAGGCCTTCTGGGTGCTGCCGCGGTCCATGCCG
>DHLY01000075.1 GCA_002405525.1 Proteobacteria bacterium UBA4656 | reverse complement strand
GGGCCTATGACTTGCGGCGTGCGGGCGAACAGCCAGCGCAGGGGGAAAGGAACGCTCAGCACCCACTGGCTCACCGTGCGCGCGCCGAACACGTCCTCCACCAGTTGGCGCACCGACTCGGCCATGCGGCGCGCACCGCAGCTCGGGCAGAACCCGCGCTGCTTGCACGAGAACGCCACCAGTCGCTCGGCATGACACTGCTCGCACACCACGCGCAGGAACCCGTGTTCGAGTAGACACCGATCTGCGACCGCAGTTGCGCGAGTTGGACTGTCCCAGCCTGTGGATCGCCGGCGCGCGTGATCGTCTGGTGCCGTGGCAGGCGATGCAGGCAGCGGCCTCCATCGCACCCCGCGGCACCTACACCCGCATCGAAGGTGGTGGCCATGCGCCTTTCATCGGCCATCCCGATAGCGTGTTTCGCGCGCTGGATCGCTGGCTCGCCAATACCACAAACCGCATCGAGCACGATCCGGCCACGCCCGCCGCGCAGGGCGGCGGCGGCTTTTCGTGATCACGACTGATCCCGAAGCTTGGGGCTGCGCATCGGGTCGCACGCTGAGCCCGCCGGCGAGATAGCGATTCAACGCCGCTCTTTCAGCAGCCTCGCCGCCGTGCTGCCAACCCCTCGCCGCGAGCGCTATGGCTGCGTCGGCTTGATCCGCTGCAGCAGGCTTCCACTCAAGGCCTCGATGCTCTCTACTTCGCGATCGGTGTAGATCCCTCTGACCGTGTCGCTCCAACCCAGACCCGGCGCACAGCGGCCGAAGTATGTGCAGGACGCCAGCACCTGCAAGGAACCCGGACCGCAGCCGCGGGTCCAGGTACAGATGGCATGACGCACCGCCAGACGGCGCAGCTCCACCCTGCGCAGTTCGTTGATGCCGTCGGGCAACGATCGATCGAAAGCGGCGAACGGGGGCGCCACTGCCGAAATCGCAGCGAGATCGAGCGCGCGATACATGACGTCCGCGCTGTCGGTCTGCGAGGCGATCCGCCACAGGGTTTCCTGGGTGGACGAATCTGCCAGTACTTCATCGTCGGCATCACCCAGCGACTGGAGAAACGCCTGATCGGGGTCGATGACCGACGCTTGTCCCGCTTCCCGCGCATGTTCGATCGCC
This sequence comes from Proteobacteria bacterium UBA4656, assembly GCA_002405525.1. Taxonomy (GTDB): domain Bacteria; phylum Pseudomonadota; class Gammaproteobacteria; order Xanthomonadales; family Ahniellaceae; genus UBA4656. The sequence continues at coordinate 1,529 of DHLY01000075.1, read as the reverse complement.
ATGCCGAACTCTTCGGCGCCAACGCCATCGCAGTATGTCGCGAGCATCTCCCGATACGCGATGTAGTTGCGTCGACCCGCTTCGCCCGCCGGGGCCACGCCGTGTGACACCATGTACGCGTACCACTCCTCGGGCGTTCGGCCTTGCTCGAGGGAACTGCAGTGCTGTGCCGCAACTTGCAGCTCGATCAGGGCGTCTGGACGTCCCGGACCGATCCGTGTCGCTGCGTCCAGTAGATCTCGCGCACTGATCGCCGCATACAGCGGAATGATGGAAGCGCGTTGCGCCGCGGCTCGCGCAGGGCGGCCGGATACGCCCGCTGCGCTCTCAAGTGCTTCGGTGTCGGCACCCGATGTGGCGTTCTCCGCCGACGCTGGCCCCACGCCGACTTCTTCGTCCCTCTGCGGCTCCGGCGCGAGGCCCGGCCGTTCCGCGCGCAACAAGTATGCGACCGCGACTGCAAGCAGCGCAGCGCCAAACCAGATGAAGGCCGACCTTCGCATGTTTCGTTGCTCTCCTGCGTCGGACGAACTGTCTCGCACGGTCGATCACGCGTCGAAGTGAAGCCGGGTCGCGAATCGGCCGTTCGCCTGCATGCCGAATCCGGGTCGACCTTCCCCCTCGAACCGTACGCAGGCACGCCATGCGCCGACCCCGCGCACGGTCTACGATACGCGCCGAGATCGTTGCGCTGCGTCAGTTTGGAACACAGGGCCCGGACGGTAGGGCGCACAGGCTGAACTGCGGATTCGTTACGGTGTAGAGCTGGGTCGCATCCTCGAACTCGACGAGAAACGTCATGCCCACTCGAACGATCGGACGCACGCGCCGGATCGCACGGCACGCCTCCGCGTTCTTCACATCCTGATCCGACGAGCAGAGTGCGCGATCCGCCGGCACCTGCGCCCGCTTCAGGGCCGCGAAACTCAGCGTACCGCTTCCGACCGGCCGGATCACGTGAAGCCGCCCGGACCCCGCGGTACCGGTGGGCGTCGCAATCACGGTGACCGTGGGCATGCAAGGCGTGCTCTGCGTATAGGCAGCTCCGCCGTCGGACGGACTGCCGGCGTACGAGACGCCCCAGGGCGGGTCTGCGATCGATTGCACGACACCACCGCCACCTCCATCGCCCGGATCTCCGCCAGCGGGATGGACCGATGCGTCTGTCTGCACGTCGAACTCGGCGAAGTCCGCGGCCGGATAGTATCCGGAACCCACCAGCACCCATGTGCCGGCGGTCGCGCCGGGCTCGTAGATGCCGACGTTTTTTCCGTCGCCGCAGGCCAGCGCGGACTGGGCGCCGAGCGCGAACACAACCGCGACTGCAAGTCGTTTGGCGGTCAACATTCGTCCGTTCTCCTTGTCGAACCATGGACCTCAACTCGATTCCCGTCTGCACAGTATCCGTCGGGTGTTTCAACCGTCAATCCTCGGGCGGACCCCACACATCCCGCGCGCCGCGTGTCGGTGGTGATTGCCGTTGCACGACCGGCCAGCAACCATGAGGGTATAGGAAGTTCAACCGCCCT
>DHLY01000098.1:48121-84902 GCA_002405525.1 Proteobacteria bacterium UBA4656 | reverse complement strand
GCCACCCGGTCCGCGATTGCCGCCGCCAGGCCCACGGTTGCCGCTCTGCGGCCCCCGCTTGCCCGGCGGCCGGGGGCGCGCGCCATCCTGACGCCGGTCGCTGTGCGGAGACCCCTGAGGGCCGCCCTCGTCACGCCGTGCGTAGGCATGGTCGGACGGAAAACCGAACGGCATTGCCGACTGCGATCCGCGCCCGCCGGGGCGCTTGCGTTTGCGAGGCTGACTCGCCCCGGGCGCACCGCCGGGACCACCCGGCGACCAGGTTCGAATGGCGGCCGGATTGGCGTCGTTCCACGCCGTGCCGGGCGCACCGGCGCCACCACGCCCGCGGCGCGCTCCGGCGGCGCCGGCCTTCTTGCCGCGACGCTTGCCCGGGCGCTGGCTGGCGCGGTCGTCGCGCAAGTGGTCGAAGGCGCGCAGTTCGCGTGCCTCCGCCTCGCCGTGGATGTCGAAACTGCTGCGCGCGCGGCCCGCCGGCTTGAACTCCTGCGCCGACTTCGCGGCCCGCCGCACGCCGATCACCGATTTAAGCGTCAGGGTCTGCGGCGCCTCGGCGAGGTCGACCGATGCGCGCAGGGCGCGGTACTGCTCCGCCGTCAGCGCGCGCCAGTGGCCGCGCCGCAACTCGCGCGGAAGTTCCACGCTGCCGTAGCGAATGCGCTTGAGGCGGCTGACCTGGACGCCCTGCGACTCCCACAGCCTTCGGACCTCGCGATTGCGTCCCTCGCGCAGGGTCACGCGCAGCCACGAGTGGCTTTCGCCGAGGTTGATCACCGCGACCTGGTCGAATCGCGCCGGTCCGTCATCGAGTTCGACCCCTTCGCGCAGCCGCGCGAGCATGGCCTCGTCGACCGGGCCGTGGATGCGGCACACGTACTCGCGCTCCACCTCTCCGCTGGGATGCATCAGCGCGTTGGCCAGTTCGCCGTCGGTGGTCAGCAACAGCAGGCCGGTGGTGTTGATGTCGAGGCGACCGACCGAAACCCAGCGCGCGGTCTTCAGGCGCGGCAGGTTCTCGAACACGGTGGGACGACCCTCCGGGTCGTCGGTGGTGGTCACCTCGCCCTCGGGCTTGTGGTAGACCAGCACCTGCGCCTCCTCGGGCTCGGCGGCGACGGCGATGTAGGCCTTGCCGTCGATCTCGACACGGTCGCCACTGCGCACCGATCCACCCAGTTCGGCCGCCACGCCGTTGACGCGCACCTCGCCGGCCTCGATGCGCTCCTCCAGCGCGCGGCGCGAGCCGAGCCCGGCGTTCGCGAGGACCTTCTGCAGCCGCTCCTCGATGCCTCCCGCGGAGCGCGCGTCGCGCTTGAGCGACAGCAGGGAGCGATTGGCGGGCGTGTTCATGCGGAACTTCCGGTGATTTGCGTGGCGTCGGTGCCGGTCGCGCCGGGCACCGGTTCGACGGCCGTCACCGTGGCGGCGGAGTGCGCAGTGGGGTCGGTCGTGGCGGCTGCGACATCGGCGGTTTCGTCGGTCGCGGATTCATCGGCCGCTCCTCGCCCAGTGCCGTGCAGCGGCGGCAGCACACGCTCGGCGTCGGGCAGCGGCAGCTGCGGGTCGAAGTCCTCGAGGTCGCGGATCGCCGCCAGCGGCGGCAACTCGTCGAGGCTCTTGAGGTTGAAATGGTCGAGGAACTGGCGCGTCGTGCCGAGCAGCGCCGGACGGCCCGGTACGTCGCGGTGGCCGACCACGCGCACCCAATCGCGCTCCTCCAGTGTGCGGATGATGCTGCTGGACACCACCACGCCGCGGATCTGCTCGATTTCGGCGCGCGTGATCGGCTGCCGGTAGGCGATCAGCGCCAGCGTCTCCAGCAGGGCGCGGGAGTATCGGGTCTGGCGTTCGGTCCACATCCGCGCCACCCATGGGTGGACGTCCTGCCGGACCTGGTAGCGGAATCCGCTGGCGACCTCGACCAACGCTACACCGCGTCCCCCGCATTCCGACTGCAGGTCCTGCAGCGCCTGCGCGATGGCCTCCGATCCGACCGGTTCGGCGTCGGAGAACAGTGCGGCAAGCTGCGCCGGCGAGAGCGGCTGACCTGCCGCGAGCAGTGCGGCTTCGACGATGCGCTTGACGAGCTGCGGGTCCATGAGCCTCATGATTCTTCGGCGACGACGAGCGCGCGCAGGTAAATCGGCGCCAGCGGCTCGCTCTGCACGATGTCCAGCAGGCGCTCCTTCGCGAGCTCAAGGATCGAAAGGAACGTGACCACCACGCCCATGCGGCCCTCCTCGGCGCGGAACAGCGACACGAATTCGTGGAAGCGACCGTCACCGAGCGCGGCCAGCACCTCGCTCATGCGCTGGCGCACCGATAAGGCCTGCCGCGAGACAGTGTGGTGGCCGGACAGGTCCGCTCGATGCATCACGTCCTTGAGCGCCAGCAGCAGTTCGCGCAGGTCCACCGGAGGCGGGATACGAATCACGTTGCGGTCCGGGACCTCGGCGCGGGCGGGCGCGAGATCCCGCTCCATCCGAGGCAGCGCGTCGAGGTCCTCGGCGGCTTTCTTGTAACGCTCGTACTCCTGCAGTCGCCGGATCAGTTCCGCGCGCGGATCGTCCTCAGCGCCCTCAGCCGCAGGGGGGCGGGGCAGCAGCAGGCGCGACTTGATCTCGGCCAGGATCGCGGCCATCACCAGGTATTCGGCGGCCAACTCGAGCCGCAGGTCCTGCATCAGTCCGATGTACTCCATGTATTGCCGGGTGATCTCGGCCACCGGAATGTCGAGGATATCGAGGTTCTGGCGGCGAATCAGGTAGAGCAGCAGGTCAAGCGGTCCCTCGAAGGCCTCGAGGAATACCTCCAGTGCGTCCGGAGGGATGTAGAGATCCTGCGGCATCTGCAGGAACGGCTGACCTCTGACGATGGCCAGCGGCATCTCCTGCTGCTGCGGCGGACGCGGCGGCGCGAAGGCGGGTGCCGCCTGCATTTCGGCCGGTTCGGTGCTCATTGGCGGATGCGCATGGTGCGCGGTCTTGGTGGGCGTGGCGTTGCAGGCTGGACGCCGTCCGGACGGGACCGGCGGCACGAGCGAAAAACACGGCCGGCGTACCGGTGGCCTGTCCTTCGGTGGATGTCCGGGCTGACGGCGGTCGAGGCGGCGAGTGAAAGCCCGTTGCCTGTCGGCCCGCAGCCGCCCAACGTCCGTCGCGGCGTTCAGACCCGCCTGGGGCGCGCGCTCCGTCGGGAGGCGGCGCGCGATCGGACGTGAGGAGACTAGCCGCAAATGGCGCGCCGCGTCCAGTCCGGGGGCGGGCCTCGGAACGACGCATGGTGACGCGAGCGGGCCGCACCCCGCGAGGCGCTGGTGGCTGGCCGCGCGCTGGCCTAGGATGCCCGCGTGTACTACGCGATCCTTGGATTCGACGGCCACGACGTGCTGCCCTTGCGGCGCGAACTGCGGCCGGCCCATCTGCTGCGTGTCGAGGCGCTGCGCAGCGCCGGACGGGTCCTGACCGCGGGTCCGATGCCGGCGATCGACGCGCCCGATCCGGGGCCTGCCGGTTTCATCGGCAGCCTCCTGGTGATCGACTTTTCTTCGAAGGAAGAGGCGCTCGCATGGGCGGCCGCCGATCCCTACCGCATCGGCGGGGTTTGGGTGCGGATCGAGGTTCACCCGTTCATTCGCGTGTTCTGAGTCCATTGGCTCGTTCCATGCCGGCACGCCAGGCCGCCTGCGGGCTTGCAGCCGGCGGCCCTTGGGCTACCATCGCTGGGCGTGCCGGGGAGCGCGCCAGGCAGGGGATTGCCGATGATTCGCATTGTGCTGGTCGACGACCACGAGCTGGTCCGCACGGGTTTCCGCCACATCCTGGCCCGCGAGGCCGATCTGGAGGTGGTGGGAGAGGCGGCGTCCGGAGAGGACGGCATCGCGCTGGTGCGACGGATCAAGCCGGAAGTGGTCCTCATGGACCTTTACCTGCCCGGCATGAGTGGCCTCGAGGCGATCGAACGCATCGTTCGCGGAGACACGAGCACGCGCGTCATCGCGGTGAGCGCGCAGGACGAGCAGCCGTTCCCGCGTCGAGCGCTGGACGCCGGGGCCAGCGGCTACCTGAGCAAGGCCTGCCCTGCGGGGGAACTGGTTCGCGCGGTGCGCGACGTGGCGCGAGGCGGGCGCTATCTCAGCGCGGATGTCGCACGCGAGGTCGCTCTGTCCAGCATGCCGGGAAGCGACCGCTCGCCGTTCGAGTCGCTGTCGACCCGCGAACTCGAGGTCGCCCTGCAGCTCGCCCGCGGCGGCGACCTGCAGGGCATCGCGCGCCTGCTCAGCCTCAGTCCGAAGACGGTAGCGACGTACAAGTATCGCCTGTACGACAAGCTGGGCGTCGACACCGAGGTCGCGCTTGCGCGACTGGCCCAACGGTTTGGACTCCCGGTGGACTGAAGGATATCCCGAGCGTTCCGGCGCAGCGTGCGCCGATCGGCCGAGCGTCCCCATGGGGCCAACGGCAGCGCGTCCTACCCTCGTCCCGTGCAGCGTGGACGGCCTTGCTTTCCGAACGCGTGGCAGCCGCCTGAGACGGATTCGCTCGGTCGCTTCGCGAACTCGCGATCGCGGCGGCGCGCAGTTTCTGCCGCCGCGTCGCACAGTGGCTCAGGTCGGCCGATGCGTCTGTTGGGCGCCCACATCGTCGGACGCGGGCTGCGCCACCTCGTTGCTGTTGGAGGCAAACGGTGGTTCGGCAGCAGCCGGTGACTCGGCGGCAGTCATGGCCGCACCAGAGATCGCTGACGCCGCGAACTCGGGCACGGTGCTGGATGCAGGGGCCTCTTCTTGCCCGGTCGAGAGTGGAGCCGAAGCCGGCGCATCCGCTGCACTGTTTTCAGACCCGGTCGTTTCCGTAGCAATCGGCGGTTGTAGACGGACCTCGGGTTGCGGCCGCGGCTGCGGCCTTGGGCGCACGCCCGCCGCGGATTCAGGCGAAGGCGAGGCTGTGGGCGGCGACGCTGCAGGCGCATCGACCGCGATGGTCACCAGGGCGGGTGTGACCGGCAGGCCATCGTCCTCGTCGGCTTCATCGTCCAGGTCCGCATCGGCGACACCGGGCTGCGATCCTGGCGAGATCGAATCGATGGCCGGAGACGTCGGTCGATCCCCCTTGCGGCGACGCCGTCCGCCCCGCCGTCCGCGCCGGCGTGCGCGCGCCGCGCCCTCGGCGGTCACGGCTGCTCCTTCGGCTGCGTCGGCGCTGGGCGCGGTTGCTGCGACGGGGGATGGCGCTGCCGGGACGGCGGTTACAGTTGCCGTCTGAATCTCGGTTGCGACCGCGGGCGGGACGTCGCGCTCTGGCGTGCGTGCGCCGCCGGTACGGCCGCGCTCGGCGCCCGTCAGAACGTTCGTCCGAGACGGTTGCGGTACGCTCTGGCGTTGCTCGTGGCGGGCAGATTGTGTCCCGGCGCCCTGGCTGCGGCTGCCTGGGGCGCCGCCTTCGCGGCGCGGGCCGGCGCCGCGCCCTCCGTCCTTGACCCCGGCCGGGCCGCGGCGATCGGCCGGGCGCTCGCGATCGCCGCGGCGGTCTGCGCGCTGCGATTGCGCGTTTCTGTCGCGCGATCCGTCCCGGCGGCCGCCGCGCGCGTCGCGCGAGACGGCGGCGGGGGCCGCGGCGGGAGTCGCGGCCGGGGTCGCGTCGTCCCCGCGAAACAGCGCGATCAGGCGGGCGAGGAACCCCTTTCCTGCGGCGGGCTTCGGCGCCTGCACCACCGGGGCTGCCGCTGCTGCAGGGGGCGCCGCGCTCGCGGCTGCCAGCGCGCGCGCTTCCACGGCCTCGTCGTCGTCGCGCACCGGAGCGGGCGTGATGGGGGCGATGGCGGTCACGGCCGGCTGCTCGAACTTGGCCGACGCAGGCGCCGACTGTGGCGCCTGCACCGCCTGCAAAGGCGTCACGCGCTCGTAGCTGGCCCGCTGGTGCTCCGGCAGTTCGCTGGCCCGGATCCGCTTGACTTCGTAATGGGGAGTTTCCAGGTTGCGATCGGCCACCACCACCACCTGCGACTCGTGACGCTGCTCGATCTCGACCAGCGGCCGGCGCTTCTCGTTGACCAGGAAGTTGGCGACGTCGGGCGGCACCTGCACCAGCACTTGCGCGGTGCTTTCCTTCATCGCTTCCTCTTCGACAAGGCGCAGGATCGACAGCGATAGCGATTCGACGCCGCGGATGCGACCGTGTCCGTCGCAGCGCGGGCAGAGGATCTGTGTCGACTCTCCGAGCGAAGGACGCAGGCGCTGGCGCGACATTTCCAGCAGGCCGAAGCGGGAGATCCGGCCCACCTGCACCCGGGCCCGGTCGAGCTTGAGTGCGTCGCGCAGCCGGTCCTCGACTTCGCGCTGGTGGCGCGGACTCTCCATGTCGATGAAGTCGATCACGATCAGGCCGCCAGCGTCGCGGATGCGCAGTTGACGCGCGATCTCCACCGCCGCCTCGAGGTTCGTGTTGAATGCGGTCTCCTCGATGTCGCTGCCCTTGGTGGCGCGCGCCGAGTTGATGTCGATCGCGGTCAGTGCCTCGGTGTGGTCGATTACGATCGAGCCCCCGGAAGGCAGGCGGACCTGGCGCTCGAAGGCGTTCTCGATCTGCGATTCGATCTGGAATCGCGAGAACAGCGGCACGTCCTCCCTGTAGAGCCTGAGCTTGCGCAGGTTCTGTGGCATCACCTGCTGCATGAAGTCCCGCGCGTCCGCGTATACGTCCTCGCCGTCGACCAGGATCTCCCCGATGTCGGCGCGAAGGTAGTCGCGCAGCGCGCGGATGATCAGCCGTGACTCCTGGTAGACCAGGAAAGGAGCCGGGCGGCTCAACGCCGCGTCGCAAATCGCTTTCCACACCTGCAACAGGTAGTCGAGGTCCCACTGCAGCTCTTCCGCCTCGCGACCGACGCCGGCGGTGCGGATGATCATGCCCATGTCGTCGGGCAGCTTGAGCTGGTCCATCACCTCCTTCATGTTCTGCCGGTCGTCGCCCTCGATGCGGCGCGACACCCCGCCGGCGCGCGGATTGTTCGGCATCAGCACGAGGTAGCGGCCGGCAAGGCTGATGAAGGTGGTCAGGGCCGCACCCTTGGTCCCACGCTCTTCCTTGTCTACCTGCACCACCACGTCCTGCCCTTCCTTGACCAGGTCGCGGATCCCGGCCCGGTTCGGGTCGACGCCGTCGGCGAAGTAGTCGCGCGAGATTTCCTTCAGCGGCAGGAAGCCGTGGCGTTCACCGCCGTAATCGACGAAGCAGGCTTCGAGACTGGGTTCGACGCGGGTGATCCGGCCCTTGTAAATATTGGACTTCTTCTGTTCCTTCGACGGAATCTCGATGTCGAGGTCGAACAGGCTCTGGCCATCGACGATGGCTACGCGCAACTCCTCGCGCTGAGTTGCGTTGATCAGCATGCGTTTCATTGGTAAGGCTTCCTCGTCGCCCGCTGCCGACCGGGGAGCGCCGTCTTCGCGGCGGCGGGGCGCGCCGGTCGGACCGTGGGTCCGCTGCGCGCCGGCCACAGCCGGCCGACGGTCGCATCACGCCAGGGCGCGAGCGCTGTTGATTGGACCCATGACGGCCCGACCCTGGCGTGCGCCGACCGGCGCGCGACCTGCCACGGCCGCAGTGCCCGCCGTGCGGCGCTCCTGCGTCGACCCGTTCCAGAGGGACCGGGGCGGGGCGCGCAGACGGGCTGCGCACCACCGGGATCGGACCACGATCGGGGCCGCGTCGGCACCCGAGCCCCCACGAGGGGGCGGCAAAGCAACCTGCGCTGCCGCTACGATGGCGTGGTCCGGGGATTGATCGCGGGGATCGCATGCCGGCTGGCATGCACCGGCCCCGGGGCTGGGCCAACAGCGGGTAAGCGATGGCGCCGTTTCCCGCTGCCTGAACCGACCAAGATTTTGAGCAAGTTCTTGATTGTTCGGCAGCTTCGACGCGCGGCACCGAGCAGGGATGATAGCAATGGCAACACACTTGCAGCAATCACCGGCCTCCGGCCACGGCTCTGCAAGTTCCGTGCAGAAGCTGCGCGTGCCCGAGGACCGGGGCGGTCAACGCCTCGACAACCTGCTGTTCGGGGTTCTGAAGGGGGTGCCGAAGACCCACATCTACCGCCTGTTGCGCACCGGCCAGGTGCGGGTCAATGGTCGGCGTGCGAAACCGGACACCCGGGTCGCCGCAGGCGACGAGCTTCGCATTCCGCCGGTCCGCATCGGCGCGCCTGCGGCGCCCGCGCGCGCCAGCGAGCAGCGGCTGAAGGACCTCGAAGCCTCGATCATCGCCGAGGACGCGCGCTATCTCGCGCTCGACAAGCCGTCGGGGCTTGCCAGCCATGGTGGCAGCGGGATCGCGCTGGGCGCGATCGAGCAGCTGCGCCAGGCGCGGCCCGGTGCCGGCCTCGAGCTGGTGCATCGTCTCGACCGCGATACCAGCGGTGTGTTGCTGCTGGCGAAGAAACGGGCCGCACTGCTGGCTGCACAGGCCGCGATCCGCGATGGCACCGCGCGCAAGCGTTACCTGGCGCTGCTCGTCGGGCGCATGCCGCAGGATCGGCTCAAGGTCGACGCGGCGTTGCGGAAGTCCGTGTTGCAGGGGGGCGAGCGCATGGTTCGCGTCGATCCGGCCGGCAAGCCATCGCGCAGCGAGTTCCGACTGCTCGAACAGCGTGGCGACTACGCTTTCGTCGAGGTGCTGATCGACACCGGCCGCACGCATCAGATCCGCGTGCACGCCGCCCATCTGGGCATGCCGGTGGCCGGCGACTCCAAGTACGGCGATCCGTCCGCCAACCGGGCGCTCAAGGCGCGTGGCCTGCAGCGTCTGTTCCTGCACGCCGCCGAACTGCGGTTTCCCGGGGCCGAGGGCGAGCGCCACGACTTCAGCGCGCCGCTGCCCGCGGAACTGCAGTCGGTACTGGATGCGCTGCCGCGCCCGGTCTGACGTGCGGCCTGCCAATCAAGCACTCGGGCGCAGCCGATGCGCCTGGATCATCCATCGCCCCACCACGCGCTTTCCGCTTCCGGAACGGGTCAGCGCGCTTCGCCCAGCGCGTCGATCCGCGCCGCACAGATGAAGTCGTTGATCGACAGGCCGCCGACGTCGTGCGTGGTGTAGCGGACGAGGCAGTGGCCCCAGCCGATGTCCATCTCGGGATGGTGGTCCTGGGCGTGGGCGATCCACGCGATCGCATTCGCCAGTGCCATGCTGCGGTGGAAGTCCCGGCAGCGGAAGTCGCGGCTGATCGTCTTGCCGTCGGCGGAGAGGGCCCAGCCGGGAAGTCCGGCGAGCAGATCCTGCACTTCGCCGATGCTCAGCGCATGCTCGGCGCCCCGCAGCGGCTGGCACTGACGGTGCGCGAGGTCGAGGGGACTGCGGCTCATGCGGCTCTCCTGACGGATCGGCTGGAAGAAACTACCGTATCGGCAGCAGGTTGCAAAGTATTTCGAAGGTTGTTTCGAGTGGGGGCTGGTGTGTACCCGGTGCAGGCACGATGGCGGCCGGATGGCGCCGAGTCAGGCAGCATGGGCCAGTCGAGGGGGGGATACGTCCGGCGAGTGCGCCTGGCAGGCTGTCACGAAAGTGCTTTCCTGCACTGTTTCCGTCGTCGCGAGTCCGGCGCGTAGGCGCACTCGCCCCGCCGTGGCAATCGCTTGCACGATTGATGCGCGAGCGCGACCTCCATGCCGCGCGCGAGCAGGGTGCTTCTCTCCGCCCTGCTAGACTGGTCAACGGAGGACATTACGCATGATCCAGATCGGCGACGAAGCCCAGACGCACTTCAAGCGCCTGCTCGATCAGCAGGGCGTTCCGGGCATGGGCGTGAGGCTGACCGTGCTTCGGCCCGGCACCGCACAGGCCGACTGTCAACTCGAGTTCTGCGAAGCGGGCGACCTGGCCGGGAACGAGTGGATCGTCGAGTGCGAGGGCTTCCGCCTCTACGTCGACTCCTCGAGCACCGGCTGGCTGGAGGGCGCGTCGATCGACTACCAGCGCAACGCCACCGGCGGCCAGCTCACGATCCGTGCTCCGCAGATCAAGGGCCGGGCGCCAGCCGCGGAAGCCGGCGCGATCGAGCGCATCCAGCACGTCCTCGAGTCCGAAATCAACCCCGGACTGGCCTCCCATGGGGGGCGGGTGAGTCTCGTTTCACTCGAAGCCGACGGGATCGCCGTCTTGCGTTTTGGCGGCGGCTGTCACGGGTGCGGCATGGTGGACGTCACGCTGCGGGAGGGGATCGAGACCACACTTCGCGCGCGGGTGCCGGAAGTGACCGGTGTGCGCGACGCAACGGACCACAGCAGCGGCGCCAACCCCTACCTGCGGCGCCAAGCCTGAGGGATCGCTGCCGTCCGCGCGCAGTCAGTCGGTGATGACTTGGCTCAGGTTCGCGAGATCGCCTTTCTGCGCGCCATAGAACACCGCCAGATCGCGCAAGTCTTCGCCGCTCAGCGCCGAGGCAATCGGCATCATCACTGCGTTCTTGCGGGAGCCGTCCCGGTACGACTCCAGCGCATAGACGAGGTACTCCGGGTACTGTCCGGCGAGGCGCGGAAAGGTTGGCGCCTGAGTCGCGTTGCCGTCGGCGCCATGGCAGGTGCTGCAGGCGGCCACTCCGGGAATCTGTTCCTCGCCGAGGTGGATCCGGCGCCCGCGCTCGGCGTCACCGGTCACGTTGGCGGCCTGAACGGCGCACGCGCCGGCGGCCAGGGAGACGAGGACGATCGAGGCAGTCTTGCGCATGGTGTCGTTCCTCACGGGGTTGCAGCGGCCGGGGGGGCGGCGAGGAATTCGGCGAGATCGGCGATGTCCTGTTCGGTCAGGCTTTCGCCCTGGGCGCGCATCGTCGGGTGGCTGCGCTCGCCATCCCGGTAAGCGATCAGCGCCGCCACGAGATATTCCCGGTGCTGTCCGTAGATCTTGGGCACACGATAGCTCGGATAGGCGTTGCGGTAACCGTCGATGCCGTGGCATCCGGCGCAGGTGTAGGCCTTGACGCGCCCGTCCCCGGCGCTGCCCTCGACGGCGGCCGTGCTCCCGGCGGCGAGGCTCAGGGCGACGGCGAGCATGCGGGCTGGCAGGGCTGACGGCATGGGTTCTGGTCCGGTTGGCACAGCGCCTCTGCGCTGCGGGCATGTTCAAGCTCGCGATTGTAGCCAGCCGTCGCCCGCGTGACCAGAACCGGCGCATCAACAACCGGTCGCCCGTGACTTGCGGGACACGCGGCCGTCGCGGTCGGCCCGCTACGATCCAGCGTCGTCCGCCGATGCGCCGACGCAATCCGCTCCTGTCCATCTCCTTGCCCGAAGCGACCATGTCCCAGATCCTGTCCAGTCCCACCTGGCGCGCAGCCGTCCTCGCCTGCCTCTTGCTCAGTGCCTGCGGCGAGCGCAGCAGCACAGGGGATCGCAAGGATGCCGCCGAAAGCCCCGCGGAGGTGAGCACTCCGGTCGAGGTTGTGCGGGCATCGCGCCAGCCGCTGCTGTCCAGTTACGCCGGAACCGCCTCGCTGGAGGCCGAGCGTGAGGCGCAGGTGGTGGCCAAGACCAGTGGCGTCCTGCTGCAACTGCTGGTCGAGGAGGGGGACCGCGTGCGCGAGGGTCAGGCCCTCGCGCAGCTCGACCCCGAACGACCACGGTTGGAAGTCGCACGCGCCGAGGCGGACTTGCGGCGACTGGAGAACGAGTTCCGCCGGTCGGAGGAGCTGTTCGGGGCCAAGCTGGTCAGTTCGGAGGCCCATGACCGCATCCGCTTCAGCCTGGAGACCCAACGCGCGGCGTGGGAGCTGGCCAAGCTGGAATTGAGCTACACCCGCATCACCGCGCCAATCGACGGCGTGGTCAGCCAGCGACTCGTCAAGGAGGGCAATTTCATCCAGGCGCAAGCGCCGCTGTTCCGCATTTCCGACTTCGATCCGCTGCAGGCGGTCCTGAACGTGCCCGAGCGCGAACTGCGCACGATGCGGGCGGGCCTCACGGTCACGATGGCGGTCGACGCGGTGCCGGACGCGGCCTTCGAGGGCGTGGTGGCGCGGGTCAGCCCGGTGGTGGATCCGGGTACCGGCACGTTTCGCGTGACCTGTGAGTTCCGCGACCCCTCGGAGCGCCTCAAGCCCGGCATGTTCGGCCGCCTCGGCGTGGTATACGAGCAGCGCGCCGACGTGCTGGTGGTTCCGCGGGAGGCGCTGCTCGAGGGCGAGTCCGAAGTCGCGGTCTTCATGGTGCGCGAGGGCAAGGCGACCCGCGTGCCGGTGCGCACCGGCGCGCGAAGCGGTGGCATGGTCGAAGTGGTCGAGGGGGTCGCGGAGGGCGATTCGGTGGTCACGGTCGGCGCGGCGACCCTGCGCGACGGCGCCTCGGTGCAGGTGTTGGAGGGCTCGCGGTGAGCCTCGCCGCTTTCTCGGTGCGCCGCCGCGTCACGATCGGAATGGCGACATTCACCCTGGTGCTTTTCGGCCTGATCGCACTGGGCGAACTGAAGGTCAATCTGTTGCCGGACCTGAGTTATCCCACGCTGACCGTACGCACCGAGTACGTCGGCGCCGCGCCCGCCGAAATCGAAACTCTGCTCACCGAGCCGGTGGAGGAGGCGGTGGGCGTGGTCAAGAACCTGCGCAAGCTGCGCTCCGTGTCTCGCACCGGTCAGAGCGACGTGGTGCTCGAGTTCGCGTGGGGCACCGACATGGACCGTGCTTCGCTGGAGGTGCGCGACAAGCTCGAGGTTCTGCGGCTTCCGCTCGAAGCCACGCCACCTGTGCTGCTCAGATTCAACCCCAGTACCGAGCCGATCATGCGCCTCGTGCTTACGGTGCCGCCGGAACTCGCCGACAGTGAACAAGGCGAACTCACCCGCCTGCGCCGCTACGCTGACGACGAACTGAAGAAGCGGCTGGAGCCGGTCGAGGGGGTCGCCGCGGTCAAGGTGTCGGGCGGCTTCGAGGACGAGGTCCAGGTACTGATCGACGAGGCAAGGCTGGCGCAGTTGAACCTGCCGATCGGTTCGGTCATCGACCGCTTGCGGCAGGAGAACGTGAACATCTCTGGCGGCCGGTTGGAGGAGGGCACCCAGCGCTACCTCGTGCGTACGGTGAACCAGTTCGCCGACTTGGAACAGATGCGCGAGATGCCGGTCGCCAGCCAGAACGGCGTGCCGGTCAGGCTGCGCGATGTGGCCGAAGTCCGGCAGGGCTTCAAGGAACGCCAGGCCATCATTCGCCTTGCCGGTCGCGAGGCGGTCGAGATGGCGATCTACAAGGAAGGCGATGCCAATACCGTGGCGGTCGCCACCGCGATACGGCAGGCGCTGCAGCGTCTGGAGCAGCGTAGCATCGCCGCCGGGGAGAAGCCGGGCGAGGAAGCGCGGCCGGCACAGCGCCCACGTGGTGACTATCGGATCGACGGCATTCCGGTGCGCACGGTCGAAGACGCCTCGATCTTCATCGAAAACGCACTGGCCGAGGTACGAAAGGAAGCCCTGATGGGTGGTGTGTTCGCCATCCTGCTGATCTTCTTCTTTCTGCGCGACGGCTGGAGCACCTTCGTCATCTCGCTCTCGCTGCCGGTGTCGATCATCGCCACCTTCTTCTTCATGGGGCAGTTGGGCCTGAGCCTCAACGTGATGTCGCTGGCGGGTCTCGCGCTCGCCACCGGGATGGTGGTCGACGATTCCATCGTGGTGCTGGAGAGCATCGCCAAGGCGCGCGAGCGCGGGCTGGGCGTGATCGAGGCCGCGGTCGAGGGCACGCGCGAGGTCAGCATGGCGGTGGTCGCGTCGACCCTGACCACGATCGCGGTGTTCTTTCCGCTGGTGTTCGTGCAGGGCGTGGCCGGCCAGCTGTTCAAGGACCAGGCGTTGACGGTGTCGATCGCGCTGGCGATCTCGCTGGTCGTGTCGCTGACCCTGATCCCCATGCTGTCGGCGATCAAGGCGCGGGCGCCACTGGCGTTTCCTGTCGAGCCGCCGCCCCCGGCATGGCAGCCTGCTTCGCGCAGCGGGCGGCTGGCGATGGCCGCCGCGCAGGCGTCGCTGCGGGCGCTGCGCATGGTTGCCGGAGCAGTGGTGTGGTTGCTGACGCTCGCCTTCCGGTTTGCCAACCGGACGCTTGGCGCAGGTCTGCGCCGCATCGGCATGCTCGTGCTCAAACCCTACGATTGGGGAGCGGCGCGCTACCACGCGCTGCTGCCGCGCGCCCTCGAGCAGCCGGCTCTGATCCTCGGGGCTGCAGCGGCGATGTTCGTCGCCAGCATGGCGCTGGTTCCGACGCTCGGCACGGACCTGATCCCGCAACTGGCGCAGGACCGCTTCGAAGCCACGGCGCGACTGTCGCCAGGCGCGCAGTTGCGCGAGACCGACGCCATCGTGCGCTCGCTGCAGCAGGCGCATGCCGAGGACCCGGACATCCAGGCGTTGTATGGCGTGAGCGGCAGCGGGTCGCGCCTGGACGCGAACCCCACCGAGTCCGGCGACAACATCGCGCAGCTCACCGTGGTGCTGGGCGGCAACTACAGCCGCGCGACCGAGGCGGCCGTGATCGAACGCATGCGGCGAAGTGTTGCGCAATTCCCCGATGTCGAGGTCAAGTTCGGACGCCCGGAACTGTTCTCCTTCGCGACCCCGCTGGAGGTGGAACTCTCCGGTGGCGATCTCGCTGGCCTGGAACGCGCGGGCCGCCGGCTCGCCGAACTCCTCTCCGCGCAACCCGAGTTCGCCGACGTCAAGTCGACGGTGCAACAAGGGTACCCCGAGGTGCAGATCCGCTTCGACCAGGAGCGCGCCGCCGCGCTGGGGCTGACCTCGCGGCAGATCGCCGACCAGGTGGTGCGCCAGGTGCGCGGCGAGGTGGCCACGCGCTACTCGTTCCGAGACCGCAAGATCGACGTGCTGGTGCGCGCGCGTGAGGAGGACCGCGCA
Organism: Proteobacteria bacterium UBA4656; assembly: GCA_002405525.1. GTDB lineage: Bacteria > Pseudomonadota > Gammaproteobacteria > Xanthomonadales > Ahniellaceae > UBA4656. The sequence continues at coordinate 70,011 of DHLY01000098.1, read as the reverse complement.
TCGATCGCCGACATCCGCAAGATCATCGTCAACCCGCAGAGTGAACGGCCGGTCACGTTGGACGCGGTGGCCTCCGTCCTGGAAACGGTCGGTCCCAGCGAGATCCACCGCACTGACCAGACCCGGGTGACGGTGGTGTCGGCGAACCTGCGCGGGGTCGACCTCGGCAGCGCGGTTCGGCGCGTGCAGCGCCTCGTGGGCGAGAGCCCGCTCGGCACGGAGGTCCGCGTGCGCTTCGCCGGCCAGAGCGAGGAACTGGATGCGTCAAGGCAGTCGCTGGTCTTCGCCCTGCTGCTGTCGATCTTCCTCGTCTACCTGGTCATGGCTTCGCAGTTCGAGTCGCTGCTGCATCCGTTCGTGATCATGCTCACCGTCCCGCTGGCGATGGTGGGCGCGGTCCTTGCGCTGTGGCTGTCGGGTTCGCCGGTGTCGGTGGTGGTGTTCATCGGCCTGATTCTGCTGGTCGGCATCGTGGTCAAGAACGCGATCGTGCTGATCGACAAGGTCAACCAGCTGCGCGAGGCCGGGGTCGCCAAGCGGCAGGCGATCTGCGACGCCGCCGAGTCGCGGCTGCGGCCGATCGTGATGACTACGCTGACCACGCTGTTCGGCTTCGCGCCGCTCGCCTTCTTCGGCGGGGAAGGCGCCGAGGTGCGGGCGCCGATGGCGATCACCGTGATCGGCGGGCTGGCCGTGTCGACCCTGCTCACGCTGGTGGTGATCCCGGTGGTCTACGACCTGCTCGATCGTCGACCGGACGCGCACTACCGCGCCCGTTCCAGCATCGCGAGCGAGGCGCGCATTCTGGGAGGCGAAGTCACGTGAGCCCGGCCTACCTGAGCCTCAAGCGACCGGTGACGGCCGTCATGTTCTACGTCTCGCTCATGGTGGTCGGGCTGATTGCCGCTCTCCGTTTGCCACTGGAGCAGTTCCCGGACGTCAACGTGCCCTTCATCGTGGTCGATCTGCCGTATCCCGGCAGCACGCCACAGGAGGTCGAACGCACGATCACGCGGCCGGCCGAGGAAGCGCTGGCCACCCTGCCCGGCATCGAACGCCTGAATTCGATCAGTCGCGACAATGGGGCGACGGTGTTCGTGCAGTTTTCGGACTGGGATCGCGACGTCCAGATCACCGCCTCCGAGGCGCGCGACAGGATGGACGCGATCCGCGGCGAACTGCCGAGCGACTTTCAGCGGTATTTCGTGCTCAATTTTTCTCCGAGCGACCAGCCGCTGATGCGCGTGCGGTTCGCGTCGGACCGCGACCTGCGGGGCGAGTACTTCCTGATCCAGCGCGTGTTCCAACGCCGGCTCGAGCGGCTGCCCGGAGTGGCGCGGGTCGAGATCACGGGCGCGCCGCCGCCGGAGGTCGAGATCGCCATCGACCCGTCGCGCGTCGCCGCGCATAACCTGAGCCTGAACGAACTCGCGGCGAAGCTGCAGGCGGTGAACTTCTCGGTGTCGGCCGGCTCGATCGATGACGGCGAACGCAGGATTCGCGTTCAGCCGGTCGGTGAGTTGCGCGACCTCGACGAGCTGCGTGGGATGGTGCTCGACGGCAAGGGGCTGCGCCTCGGCGACATCGCGGAAGTGCACCTCAAGCTGCAACGCCAGGACATCGCGCGCCGTCTCGAAGGGCGGCCGGCGGTCGGGATCGACGTGTACCGCGAAACGAGTGCCAACCTGGTCGACGTGTCGCGCGCGGTCGCGCAGGAGCTGGACGAGATCAAGCAGGACCCCGACCTCGGCGGCATCACGGTGCTGATCTTCGGCGACCAGGCCGAGAGCGTGACCAGTTCGATCAACGAGTTGATCGAGGCCGGTGTGGTCGGCGCGCTTCTGTCGCTGCTGATCCTGTACTACTTCCTGCGTCACTGGCCGAGCACGCTGATGGTGACGTTGGCGATCCCGATCTGCATCGTCATGACGCTGGGGGCGATGTATTTCGGCGGACTTTCGCTCAATGTGCTGACGATGATGGGTCTGCTGCTGGGAATCGGCATGCTGGTCGACAACGCGGTGGTGGTGGTGGAGAGCATCTACCAGTACCGCGAGAGATACCCCAACGATCCACTGCGCTGCGCGCTCGAGGGCACGCGCAGCGTGCAGCTGGCAATCAGTGCCGGCACGCTGACCAGCATCATCGTCTTCATCCCCAACCTGTTCGGCGAGCGCAACTTCGTCAGCATCTACCTCGGGCAGGTGGCAGTGACCATCACCATTGCCCTGCTGGCCTCGTGGCTGGTAGCGGTCAGTCTGATTCCGATGATCTCCGCGCGTCTGCGCACGCCGCCGGCGATGCTTGCCCAGCACGGGTTCGTGCCCTCCCTGAGCCGGCGTTATGCTGCGCTGCTGCGCTGGTCGCTTGCGCACCGGGGCAAGTCGCTGCTGGCGATTCTCGTCGTCGTGCTTGCGAGCCTGGTGCCTTTCCAGTTCATGAAGTTCGACATGTTCCCTGATGGCGGCGCCCGCGAAGTCGAGATGTCGCTGGAGTGGCGTGGCGCGTACAGCCTGGAGCAGATGTCGGGCGAGATCGAGCGCGTCGAGCGGTTTCTCGACGAGAACCGGGCGCGGTATCAGATCACCCAGATCTATTCCTTCTTCGGCGAGCGTGGCTTCGGCGGGATCAGCCTCGAACTCGAGGACGAGGGAAAGACCTGCGGCAGCCTGCTCGGGGCGGTGCAGTCGTGGTTCGGCGCCGATGGCAGGGGCTGCCTGATTCCTTCGGAGGAGGTGGTCGAGTCGCTGCGCAAGGACCTGCCCAGGCTGGCGCGCGCCGAGATCCGCTTCCAGGGCGGTGGCGGTCCGCCGGGCGGCGGCCAGAGCGGCGACGGGATGCAGGTCTACCTGACGGGCGATTCCACCGAAGTCCTCGAATCCCTGGCGATTGACGTGCTGCCCCGATTCAGCGGCCGGGAGGGGCTGCGCGACGTGAGGATCGACATCGGCGACGAGACCAGCGAGGTGCGGGTGGCAGTCAACCGCGAGCGTGCCGCGGCGCTGGGCTTCAATGCGCGCGAGGTCGCGGAGTACATCGGGATCGCGCTGCGCGGGTCGCCGTTGCGCGAGTTCCGCACCGACGACGGCGAGATCCCGGTCTGGGTGCGCTTCGAGGGCGCGGAGTCCATCGGCATCGAGAATCTCTCCGGCCTGACCCTGCGCCGCGCCGACGGCACCTCGGTGCCGCTGCTGTCGCTGGTCGACGTCGACATCCGGCGCGGCGCGTCGCAGATCTCGCGGCAGAACCGCCGCACCTCGCTGGCGATCGCGGCCAACCTCGCGCCGGGCAGCACGCTGGAGGACGCCCGCAAGACCTTCGAGCAGGTGATGCGCGAGGTCAGCCTGCCGCCTGGCTACGGCTGGAGCTTCGGCCAGAGCTTCGACAGCGACGACGAGGCCGGCCAGCAGATGGCGTTCAACACGCTCATCGCGCTGCTGATGATCTTCATCGTGATGGCCGCGCTGTTCGAGTCGATGCTGTTCCCGGCCGCGATCATGAGCGGGGTGGTGTTCTCCGCGCTCGGCGTGTTCTGGTTCTTCGCCCTGACCGGCACCACGTTCAGCATCATGGCCTCGATCGGCATCCTGGTGCTGATGGGCGTGGTGGTGAACAACGGGATCGTGATGATCGAGCACATCAACAACCGTCGCCGCGAGGGACTCGACCGCACCGAGGCGCTGGTGGAGGGGGCGCGCGAGCGCTTGCGGCCGATCCTGATGACGATGGGGACCACGGTGCTGGGCATGCTGCCGCTGTGCTTCGGCGGCACCCAGATCGGCGGCGGCGGCCCGCCGTATTACCCGATGGCGCGGGCGATCGTCGGCGGCCTGGTGTTCTCGACAGTCGTCAGCCTGCTGTTCCTGCCGACCATCTATGCGATCCTCGACGACCTGCGGACTGCGACCGCCAAGTGGCTGGTCCGCGTCCGCGGCTCGGCGCCGTGGGCGCGCGCTGCCGGCGAAGGGGCCTGACCGCGGGTCAGGCCAACGCGCGCAGTTGTGCGGCGACGCTGAAGCCCGCGACCCAGACCCCGATCGCGGTGCCGAGACTGGTCAGGAAGAACACCAGGAAGATGCGCGAGACCCGATTGCGCCACCAGCCGCGGAGGCTGTCGAGGTCGTCGCGCAGCGCCTCGAAGTCACCGACCCGGGGGTTGCGCGTCCATAACTCGACCGCGCCGCTGACCATTCCCGACGCCAGTGCGGGATGCAGCGGCGTCAGCGGAGACGCGATGAAGGCCGCGACGATGGAGAGCGGATGCGCACCGGCGATCGCCGCCCCGGTCGCGCCCAGTGCCCCGGTCAACAGCACCCACGTCAGCACCGCGTCGACGCCGACATCGACGCCGCGCGAGAAGGCCCAGGCGAATCCCGCGAGCACGAGGACCAGCAGGGCGATGCCGAACCATTTGCCGAATGAGGATGGCGGCGGCTCGGCGCACAGCAGGGCCAGGATCCCCTCGGGGTCGCCAGACCGGCTGTCCAGCGCGCGCGCCATGCCGTCGAGATGGCCGGCGCCCACCACCAGCAGCACGCGACGGGCGGGATTTCGCGCCAGTTCCTCGCGCACCCGCGCGGCCATGTAGCGGTCGCGCTCGGCAATCAGGGCCTCGAACAGCGCCGGCGAGCCGCTGGCGAACTCGGTGAAGGCCCCCTCCAGCACGTCGCCGGATTTCAGGCGTTCGATCTGCGCCTCGTCGATCGCGCTGTCGTCGAGCAGGCCGACGACCAGACCTGCGCTGAGCTTGGCGCGGTCCCACCAGCCGACTTCCGCGCGCGCGCGACGCAGGGTGATGCCGACATCGCGGTCGACCAGCCAGCAGGGCATGCCGCGCTCGGCGGCGAGGTCCATCGCCGCCTTCATCTCGGCGCCGGGTTCGATTCCGAACTGACGGGCCAGACGCCGCTGGTAAGCGCCCAGCGCGAGGCCTGCGGCGACTACGCCGGCCCGCCCCTCGCGCAACACCCGGAAAAGGTCCATGTCGCGGATTGCGCCTGGATTGCGCATTGCCTCCGCGCGTGGCGCGCAGAGTTCGACGCCGATCGCATCGAAGGTCCCGCCGTCGACGAGCGCGCGCACCGCGTCCACGCTGGCCCGCGACACGTGGGCGGTGCCGAGCAGCACGACCTCGGTCCCGTCGCGGATGACGCGGCGCACCGGCTGGCCTTGGAACTCGTCGCGTTCGATGCTCATTGAGGCCGGGGCGGCCGGGTTTCGCGGGTCAATCGCGGAAGCGGCGCAGCAGGTCGCCATAGGCGTCGATGCGGCGGTCGCGCAGGAAAGGCCAGATGCGGCGCACGGTTTCGCTGCGCGCGAGATCGATGTCGCACAGCAGCAGTTCCGGCTCGGGCTCGCCCGCGCGGGCGAGGAATTCGCCCTGTGGGCCGACGACGAAGCTGCAACCCCAGAACCGGATCCCGCGGCCCGAGCTGTCCGGCGCGGCCTCGAAGCCGGTGCGGTTGACCGCCAGCAGCGGCAGTCCGTTGGCGACTGCATGTCCGCGCTGCACGGTGATCCACGCGTCGAGCTGGCGGTCCTTTTCGGACTGCGGGTCCGCCGGGTCCCAACCGATCGCGGTCGGGTAGAGCAGCAGTTCCGCGCCGGCCAGCGCCATCAGGCGCGCCGCTTCCGGGTACCACTGGTCCCAGCACACCAGCACGCCGAGTCGACCCACCGAGGTGTCGATCGGCGTGAATCCCAGGTCGCCAGGAGCGAAGTAGAACTTCTCGAGAAAGCCCGGATCGTCCGGGATGTGCATCTTGCGATAGGTGCCGCGATGGCTGCCGTCGGCGTCGAACACCACCGCAGTGTTGTGGTGGAGTCCCGCCGCACGGCGCTCGAACAGCGAACCCACGATGACCAGCGCGTGCGCCCGCGCCAGCGCCGACAGGCGCGCAGTGCTGTCGCCGGGGATGGGTTCGGCGCGGTCGAACTCATCGACGCTTTCGTGCTGGCAGAAGTACGGCCCGTTGTGCAGTTCCTGCAGCAGCACGAGTCGGGCGCCCGCAGACGCAGCCTGCCCGACCGCGGTCTCGATCGCGGCGAGGTTGGCCTCGCGACTGCCGCGATCACGGTCCTGGACCAGCGCGACGCGCAGAACCCTCGGGCTCATTCAGCACTCCGCGCGGCAGCTGCATGGTGATGCAATGCAGGCTGCCGTTCTGTTCGATCAGGGGGCGGCAGGGTACCGCAAGCGCCCGTCGACCCGGAAATGCCGCGCCCACCACGGCCAGCGCGCGCCGATCGGCAGGATCGCCGTAGGCCGGCACCAGGACCGCGCCGTCGACGACCAGGAAGTTCGCATACGACGCCGCGAGCCGCCGCCCGTCCGCCGCGTGAATCGGCTGCGCCCAGGGCAGGGCGTCGAGCGTGTAGGGGCGCTCGTCGGCCGTGCGCAGGGTTGCCAGTTCCGCCCCCATCGCCCGCAGTTCGGCGTGGTGCAAGTCCGAGGCGAGGTCGCAGTCCTGCCAGACGATGCGGTCGCCGGGGGCAAAGCGCGCGAGGGTGTCGATGTGGGCATCGGTGTCGTCGCCCTGCAGCCAGCCCCGATCCAGGATCAGCACCCGGTCTGCGCCCAGATGCAGGGCCAGGATGTCGCCGATTTCCTCGCGTGTCAGGTGCGGATGCCGCTGGTGCAGGCACTGCCAGGTCGTGAGGATGGTGCCGGCACCGTCGCTGTCGATCGCGCCGCCCTCCAGCGCCCAGTCGACGCGCCGGCGCGGATGGCGGCCGAACCAGCCGCCGGCGCACAAGCGCTCGACCATCCGGTCGTCGCGCTTTGCCTCGAATTTGCCGCCCCAGCCGGTGAAGCGGAAGTCGAGCAGTCGCCGCCGCGCCCCGGCAACGAGGGTGATCGGCCCCGAATCGCGCAACCAGGTATCGTCGTAGGTTGCGCGCAGGAACCGCACCCGATCGAGCCGCACACCGGCCGCGTCCAGCCTGCCGCGCACCCGCGATTCGAGCGAGGCGTCGGCCGCGACGATCAGGGCCCGCGTGAAGTGCGCCAGCGCATGCACCAGATGAACGTAAGTGTCCTCCACCGCCGCCAGGCCGGGCGCCCAGTCCGTGCCCTCGTGGGGCCAGGCCAGAAGCACGCCATCCTGCGGCTCCCACTCGGCCGGCAGGCGCCAATGTGCCATCGCGCCAGGCTCAGGTCGGCGGCGGCGTCGCCGGCGCGCGGTTGGCGACCGAGGCGATGACCAGTTCACGTTCGAAATAGACCGTGAACGCTGGATAGACCCAGCGCGTGATCGGCGGATGTTGCGGAAGATCACCGCCGACCGCGGCCATCCTCGCCTGCGGTTCGCCCCAGCGGCGGAGCACGCTGTCCTGGTGCATGCCGCGGGTAGGGGCTTCGACGGGCGGGGGCGGCGCTGATCGCTGCGTGGGCCCGCTATCGTCCGCCAGGGCGGACGTCGCGGCGATGGCCGCCAGCAGGGCGAGGGCGCGGACAGTACGCATGACGGTCTCCGGTGCGTGCGTCTGGGACGCCGGAAGTCTGGCAGATCGCCATCGGCGGCACCATGCGCCCGGCCACATCCCGCTCGCCGCATGTCAACCTCGGCCGCCGTCGCGCGTTGCGTCGGCCTGCAACCCGCCGTCGACCGGGGGTACACTACGTTCACGCCCAGGAGGTCAGCCCATGATGCAGACCGCGACCCGCGCCGGCGCCATGCTTGGCGGCGATTCGCTTGCCCTGTCCAAGAGCGACGACGCCTCTTTGCCGCCTCCCGATCCGATCGGTCTGCTCCTGTCCCGGACCAGTTTCGGCATCCGCGAGGAGGAATGGCAGGCCGCGCGTCGCATCGGGGCCGATGCATGGCTCGCGTACCAGTTGGCGCCGGAGCGCATCGACACCGCGGCCCTCGAGGCCCAGATTGCGGCCAGCCTGCCCACGGTGGCGATGACCAATGGGCAGATCATCGCCCTCGTCCGCGAGACCAATCGCCAGTTCCAGGCGTCCGACGAGCTCCGCGCGGCGACCATCTTGCGGCAGGTCTACAGTCCGGCGCAGCTGCACGAGGTGATGGTCGAGTTCTGGACCAACCACTTCAACGTCAACGTCGGCGACGCCGCGGTGCGCTTCTACAAGAACGTCGACGACCGCGACATCCGCCGTCATGCGATGGGGCGCTTCGCCGACCTTCTCAAGACCAACGCGCGCAGCCCGGCGATGCTGTTCTACCTCGACAACTACCTCAATGTCGCCAGCGGCCCGAACGAGAACTACGCCCGTGAACTGATGGAACTCCACACCCTCGGCGTCGACGGTGGCTACACCGAAGACGATGTCAAGGCGGTGGCGCGGGCCTTCACCGGCTGGACCTTCACAGCCTACGACCCGGCGCGCGGGGTCAACGACGTGCAGTTCGTGTTCCTGCGCCCGCGCCACGACACCCGTGCCAAGCGGGTGCTGGGCGTCGACTTGCCGGCCGGACGCGGCATCGAGGACGGCGATGCGGTGCTGGAGATCCTTGCCAACCATCCCTCCACGGCGCGCTTCATCGCGCGCAAGCTGGTACGCCGCTTCGTCTCCGACGCTCCGGCGGCGACACTGGTCGAGCGGATTGCGCTGGTGTTCCGCCAGACCGGCGGCGACATCCGCGCGATGCTGCGTGCGATCCTCACCTCCGACGAGTTCAAGGCCTCCGGGGACGACAAGTTCAAGCGTCCGGTCGAATACACGGTGTCTGCCCTGCGCGCGACCAATGCCCAATTGACGGGGAATTGGGTCCGCTCGGTCGCCGAGACCCTCAACAGCCTTGGACACCTGCATTTCTCGTGGCCCGCACCGAACGGGTATCCGGACATCGGCGGCTACTGGATCAACTCGTCGGCCATGCTGACCCGGATCAACTATGCGCTGGCGCTGGGCGAGGGCGCTTCGGGCACCGCCATCCGGGTCGACATCAACGCCCTGCTGGGCAGCGCGGCACGAACGCCGGAGCAGATCGTCGATCGGCTGGCCGAACGCGTGCTGCGACGGCAGCTGCTGCCGCTGGACCGCGCGGTGTTGGTGCAGTATGCCGCGGGCGGCGGGCCGTCGACCATGCCGATCGCGGACGCCGCGCTTCGCCAGCGGCGCGCGCGCGAGGTGCTGGGAGTGATGCTCGGCTCGACCTACTTCATGTATCGCTGAGGGCGCCGCCATGAACTTCACGCGTCGCGATTTCTTCAAGGCCGCGGGGCTGGCCGGCCTGCCGCTGCTCGCCCCGCGCTTCGTGTTCGCCGCCGACGGCGCGCCGACGACCGGACAGGACGTGCTGGTGGTGGTTTTCCAGCGCGGCGGCATGGATGGCCTGCAGGCCGTGGTGCCGCACGCCGACGCCAACTACTACCGCCTGCGTCCGTCGATCGCCATCCCGCGGCCGGGTGCGGCCAACGGCGCCATCGACCTCGACGGGTTCTTCGGACTCAATCCCGCGGCGCAGGCGCTCAAGCCGCTGTACGACGCCGGTCGCCTCGCGGTGGTGCACGCCGCCGGCCTCAAGAGCGCCAGCCGCTCGCACTTCGATTGTCAGGACATGTACGAGCGCGGAACGCTCGACACGCTGTCGGTGTTCGACGGCTGGCTCAACCGCTACCTGCAGTCCAACGCCGGCGGCGAGGATACTTTCGAGGCGCTGGGCGTGGGTCGCGCGGTACAGGGGTCGCTGCGCGGCACCGCGCCGGTGATCGGTCTGTCCAGCATCGCCAACTTCCGGCTCAGCACCAACAGCGGGCGCGCCACCGAGGTGGCGGACACTCTTTCGCTGCTGTTCGATGCCCCGAGTCTGCTGTCGCGCACCGCGCGGTCGGCACTTTCGGCGCTCGAGGAAATGGCGGCGGCGAACCCTGCGCAGGGCGCTCCGGCGAACGGCGCGACCTATCCCAACACCACCTTCGGCAACCAGATGAAGGAAATCGCGCAGATGATCAAGGCCGGCGTCGGCCTGCGCGTGGCCGCGGTGGACATTGGCGGCTGGGACCACCACGAGAACATCAACAACAACCTGACGCCGCTGTTGACCGAACTGTCGAACACGCTGGCCGCATTCGACACCGACCTCGGCACCGCGATGGCGAACGTGAGCGTGGTGACCATGACCGAATTCGGCCGCCGGGCGTTCCAGAACGCATCCAACGGCACCGACCACGGCGCGGCCACGGCGATGTTCGTCCTCGGCGGCGGGGTGGTGGGTCGGCAGGTTTCGGCGCGCTGGCCGGGGCTGACGGACGCGAACCTGTTCACCGGCGACCTCGACGTGACCACCGATTACCGCGCGGTGCTGTCGGAACTGATCGAGCGCCGGCTGGGCGGCGCGGACCTCGAGCGCGTCTTCCCCGGCTATTCCCCGCGCCCGCACCCGGGACTGTTCCTGCCGCGGGCCTGAGCCTGCGGCAAAAGTGTCCTGCGCGGCCCGAAGGGCCGGCCATCCGCCGGCCTTTTTCTTCCTGCTTGCGGCGCCGGAAAAGCAGAAGGCCGGCGCAAGGCCGGCCTTCCGGGACACTGCGAACCGGGGCGCCGTGGCGCCCCGCGACGGCTCAGCGCTGGCGCGCCTTGAACCGCGGGTTCGACTTGCAGATCACGAACAGCTTGCCGCGGCGGCGCACCACCTTGCAGTCGCGGTGACGGCTCTTCGCGGACTTCAGCGAGGACAGGACTTTCATGACGCGACCTTCCAGATGGGGATGGGCGAAAACGAGCCCCATAGTCTAACCACGTCCGCGCCGAAAGGCAAAGCCGGATCAGGTACTTGGCCCGCAACAGCGTGATGCCGACTCAGGCCACTGGCTGCAGCAGATCCGGCCCCTCGCGGCGGGCGCTGTTGACCGCCCGCGAGACGGGCCACCACCGCCAGGCCATGGCCGGGGTACGGAGCAGATCGGCAGCCACGGGCGGCCGTGCTGCCAGCCAAGCCGGCCAGTCGGCCGGATCAAGTACCAGCGGCTGGCGGTCGTGCAGCGGAGCGATGGATGCCGCCGCCGGCACGGTGAGGATGGCGCAGGAGTGCAGCAGCGCGCCCTCTGGTGTGCGCCAGTGGTCCCACAGGCCCGCGAAGCCGATCGGATTCGCCGCGTCCGCGGCGCCCATGTACCAGGGCTGCTTGCCGTCGGCCGTGGCTTGCCACTCGTACCAGCCGCTGGCCGGCACGATGCAGCGCCGGCTGGCGCGCCAGGCGCCGCGGAAGGCGGGTTTTTCCGCCACCGTCTCCGAGCGCGCGTTGATCGTGCGGTACGCGATCTTCGGGTTTTTCGACCACGAGGGCACCAGGCCCCAGCGCAGCATGCGCGCCGCGGGCTCGCCGTCGATGGTGAGGAACACCGGCACCTCGGTGCCGGGCGCAGTGTTGTAGCGCGCCTCGCCGCCGGTCACCGACACCAGTTGCTCCATCCAGCGCGCGACCCAGTCCGGGTCGCGGCGGTTGAACGGGCCATGCAGGGCGTAGCGTCCGCACATGCGCCAACGATAGCGCGCTTGCGCGCGGCGCCGTGCCGGCACACAGTGGCGCCATGCACACGCCCGCCGCCGCCGACCCGCGCCTGATGGTGCCCGAGGGCACGGCGCTGGACTTCGAGATCGCCTGGCGCGGCGGCGCCCTGCGGCACCGGTTGCGCGAGTCGGGCGCGATCGGCTGGCAGCCGCTGGAGGCGCCCGCGCTGTGGTTCAACCGCCGCCGCGCGGTGGTCGAGGGCAGCGTGCAGCGACTGTCGCTGCGCCTGCGCTCGCGCGGCTGGTTCACCCGCAACCCCGGCAGCCACGCGGCGCTGGCGCTGCGCGCGGCGGTGACCTTGCCGCCCGACCGTTCCGCGCCGGGCAGCCTGGAAGGCCTCGGGCTCGCGATCGGCAACGTCAGCGGCACGCCGCAGGGCTGCCCGCAGCCGCCGGCCGCGCAGGTCGAGAGCTTCTGGTACGGCGGCAACCGGCTGGTGCCGGGCTCCTGGAGCCCGTCGCTGCTGGAGGAGCGCTGGTATGCGCTCGACCTGTCGGTCGATGCCGCGTCACGATTGCAGGCGCGGATCACGGATGTCGCCGACGGCGCGCCGCTGGCCGCGCTCGCCTACGCCGATCCGGATGCCGCGCGGCGCCCGGCCAACCTGGCCGGCTGGTTCCTCGCCGTCGCCTTCACCGACGGCTCCAGCGGCGACTGGACGCTCGACGTCGCGGGTTTCCGCGAATCCTGGCAGCGGCCGGCGGTGGGCTGAGCGCTCAGCGCCCACGAAAAAACCCACATCCTGTGGATTTTTCCAGTCGCGCGTCCGGCATATGTCCGGACGCGCTCTCGCGGATCATGCACTTGCGTGCATGGCCCGTCTGAGAGGCTGTTTTTCACGGCCTCTCAGCGCCCTGCGCGCGGCAGCACGCGGAATTCGCGCAGCACGACCTGGTCGGTGAGGTGGTCCGGCTGCACCGGCTCGTGGCGCATCAGGTCGGTCGACAGGTACTTCTTGTTGTCGTCGAGAAGATCGTCGCCACCACCGGTCGTCGCCCAGCGGCTCGGCGGCGAGCAGGGCGCTGAGCAGGTTGGCGCCGCTGGAGATGCCCACCGGCAGGCCCAGTTCCGCCGAAAGGCGCTGCACCATGCGGATCGCATCGCCGTCGTCGACCGCGATCACCGAATCGAGTTCGCCCAGTCGGCAGATCGCCGGGATGAACTTGTCGGAAATACCCTGGATGGGATGCCGGCCGACCTTGCAGCCGGTGGACAGGGAGGGCGAATTCGCCGGTTCCAGCGGGTGCATGCGGATGGAGGGGCAGTGTTCGCGCAGGAAGGCGCCCGAGCCCATGATGGTGTCGTCGGTGCCCACGACCGCGACGAAGGCCTGCGGTACGCGGCCGATGGCGGCCAGCTGGGCGAGGATCTCGGGGCCGGTGCTGGCGCGGTGCGCGGCGCTATTGTTGTCGTTGTCGAACTGGCGTGGCAGGAAGGCGCCGGGATGTCGCTGCGCGAACTGCTCGGCCAGCGCGATGCTGCCGAGGAAGCCCCTTCATCGCGGCTGACCAGGCGCACCGTGGCGCCGAGGCTGCGGATCAGGTCCTTGCGCTCCTGGCTCATCCAGTCGGGCATGAAGATCGTCACCGGATGGCCCTGCGCGCGGCCGATGGCGGCGAAGGCGATGCCGGTGTTGCCGCTGGGGGGCTTCCGCGATCGGCGCGCCGGGGGCGAGCGCCATCCGCGCGTGCGCACAGGCGAGGATGTGCAGCGCCATGCGGTCCTCGATGCTGCCGGTGTAGTTCAGGTACTCGGCTTTGGCGTAGACCGTGCGCGCGCGGCCGCGGAACGCCACGCGACGGCGATCATCGGCGTGTCGCCGACCAGATGGCCCAGGGCCTCGAGGCGGCGGCGGGTCTGGACGTGGGCGATGGGGCAGGGCGTGTTGGCGGGCATGGGCGGCGCGGCACGGCGGGAAACCGCCGACTATGCGCCGCCCGCCGAGCCGGCGTGGCGCTGGCATCGGGAACCCTTGCGGGGGCGGGGCAACCGCTGTATAAATGTACAGTATGCCGCCGACCGATGACCTGACCCCCCGCCAGCGCGAGATTCTCGCCCTCATCGAGCGCGAGGTCGCCGCGCGCGGCTATCCGCCGACCCGCGCCGAGATCGCGCAGGCCTTCGGCTTCCGCTCCGCCAACGCGGCGGAGGAACACCTGCGCGCGCTGGCGCGCAAGGGTGCGATCGCGCTGGAGGCCGGGCACCGCGGGATCCGCGTGCTGCGCGGCAAGGGCCGCGCGCGCAGCGCGTCCGCGGCGCGCGAGGACGCGGGCGCTGCTGCCACGCTGCCGCTGGTCGGCCGGGTGGCCGCCGGCGCGCCGATCCTCGCCGAGCAGCACGTCGAGCGCCAGGTAGTGATCGATCCTTCGCTGTTCGCCAGCCGCGCCGACTACCTGTTGCGCGTGCGCGGCGAGAGCATGCGCGACGCCGGCATCCTCGACGGTGACCTGGTCGCCGTGCGCCGCACGCCGGAGGCGCGCGACGGCGAGATGGTGGTGGCGCGGATCGGCGACGAGGCGACGGTCAAGCGCCTGCAGCGCCGCGGCGGCCAGGTGCGACTGCTGCCGGCCCATCCCGACTTCGCGCCGATCGAGGTCGATCCCGCCGGCGAGCCGATGGCGCTGGAAGGCGTGGTGGTGGGCGTGCTGCGCACCACGGTCGGCAGCCGATGAACAAGGCCGGCCTCGACCCGCTGCTCGAACGCCCCGACGTCTGGCGTGGCCCGTGCCGGTCGCGCGCGCAGCCGGCGATCGCCAGCGGGCACGCCGCGCTGGATGCGCTGCTGCCCGGCGGTGGCTGGCCGCTGGGCGTGCTGACCGAGGTCTGCTGCGCACAGCCCGGCATGGGCGAAATCGGCCTGCTGCTGCCGGCGTTGGCCCAACTGCGCGAATCCGCGCGCTGGCTGGCCTGGGTCGCGCCGCCGCATCCGTTGTACGCGCCGGCGCTGGCCTCCGCCGGCGTCGACATCGAACGCTGCCTGGTGGTCGAACCGCCGCAGCCCGGACTGCGCCACGCGCCGGCGCGCGCGCAGCAGGCGCTGTGGGCGGCCGAGCAACTCCTGCGCGGCGGCGCCTGCGGCGCGGTGCTGCTTTGGTGGGACGGCGAGGATGCCAACGCGCTGCGCCGCCTGCAGCTCGCAGCCGAAAGCGGCCAGTCGCTGGCCGTGCTGTTCCGGCCCGAAACGGCCGCGCAGCGCCTGTCGCCCGCCGCGCTGCGCCTGCGCATCGACGCCGACGGCACCTTCGAGATCGTCAAATGCCGCGGTGGAGACTGGCGCGCCGAGCGTGGCCAGCGCCTGCGCCTGCTGGCGAAGCAACCGCGCTGGCGCGCGGCGCAGGCCGCGCAGCGCACCGACGCGCCGGCGGGCGAGGGCGGGGTGGCGCCCGCGCCGGTCGCAGCGACGGCATCGGCGCTTCCGAACGGCGCGCCATCGAACGGCATTGCAGCGAAGGACGCGCCGGCGAAGGCCGCGGGGTCGAAGTCCGGCGTCGCCACCCTCGGCGCCGCGGCGACGTCCCCGCTGCGCGCGCTGCTGCCGCCGGCCCGCGGCCCGGTCCAGCCGGGACGGGGGATCGACGGCCGCGAGGAGGGCGACGCGTCCGACTGGCGCGCGGTGGCGCGCCGCGAACGCCTGCGTCGATCGTGAGCGGGCCGCCGCCGCCATGCTCTGGCTTGCCCTCCGCTTTCCGCGTTTGCCGCTGGACCGACTCGGTCCTGCCGCGCAGGACGGCCCCTTCGCGCTGACCGCGGTCGAGGGCAACACGCCGCGCATCGCGCTGCCCAATGACGCCGCGCGCGGTGCCGGTGTGCGCGAGGGCCACACGGTGGCCGCCGCGCTCGCGCTGTGCGACCACCTGCGCCTGTTGCCCCGTTCGCCGGCCGGCGAACGCGAGGCGCTGTGTGCGCTGGCGCTGGTCGCGCTCGGCTTTTCCTCCCATGTCGGCTTCATGGGCGACCACAGCCTGCTGCTGGAGGTCGAGGCCAGCCAGCGATTGTTCGACGGGCTGGTGCCGCTGTCGCGCGCGCTGCTCGCCGCCTGCGAGGCCCAGGGTTATGCCACCACCGCCGCGATCGGTCCCACCCCGGCGGCCGCGCGCCTGCTGGCGCGGCGCGGTGAGCGCCGCATCGTGCGCCGCGTCGACACCCTGCAGGGATTGATCGCCAGCTGGCCGCTGGATCTGGCCGAGATCCCCGCCGCCGCGCGCGCCGGGCTCGACGGCATCGGCGTGCGGCGGCTCGACGCCCTGCTGCGCCTGCCGCGCGCCGAACTGGCGCGGCGTTTCGGCCGCGAGGTGGTCGACTGGCTCGATCGCCTGTTCGGCCGCCGGCCCGAGCCGGTGGAACCCTTCCGCCCACCGGAGCGCTTCGCCGCCGGCCTCGAACTGCCGTATGCGGTCGAACACGGCGAAGCGCTGGCCTTCCCGGTCGGCCGGTTGCTGCGTGAACTCGGGGCCTGGCTCGCGGTGCGCCAGCTGCGCCTGCAGCGCGCGGTGCTCGCGCTGCGCCACGAACGCCATCCGCCGACCCTCGTCACCCTCGGCCTGGTGCGCCCCAGCGCCGACGTCGAACACCTGCGCGCGCTGGCGCGCGCGCAGATCGAGCGCCTCGCGCTGCCGGCGCCGGTGCTGTCGATCGGCCTGGAGGCGCCGGAGTGCGCGGCCGAGGACGGCGCCGCGCGTGATCTCTTCGCCGCGGCCACCGAGCGCGAGGACATCGGCCGCGTGTTGGAACGCCTGTCGAGCCGGCTGGGCGCGCAGGCCGTGCGCCGGCTCGCCCTGCACGACGACCATCGCCCCGAGTGCGCGGGCGCTCGCCCTCCGGCGAGCGAGCGGCCGCTGCCGGTCGAACGCGCGGGCCCCACCGCGAAGCCCGACGCCGTGCGCGAACCGCCGCCGCCGGCCGCTGGCGCCGAACGCCCGCTGTTCCTGCTCGAACCCGCGCAGCCGCTGGACTGGTGGCTGCGCCAGGCTGGTGGCGCGATCGGCTTCGAGGGCCCCGAGCGCATCGAGTCCGGCTGGTGGGACGGCGCGCCGGTGTCGCGCGACTACTTCCGCATCGCCACCGCGCAGGGCCTGCGCCTGTGGGCCTATCGCGAACGGCCGCCGCGCGACGGCTGGTTCGTGCACGGCCTGTTCGCCTGACGCGCGACCGCCATGGCCCGCCGGCCCGTGGCATCGCGCGGCACGCATCCGAAGTCGCGGACACCACGAGCCCGCGACGCGGGCTCGCGGTCGGGCGAGGCCGTGCCCACTTGCGGATCGGATGCAACAGCGACCGAAGAAACCCGCAGGAAGCGGGTTTCCTCGCAGGTTCTGAGACCGCGCACGGCGAGCGTGGGCGCTTCCCGCCGCGGAAGCCATGCCGTGTCGCCCAGCCGTCCGAAGGCCGTCGAAGCGCCGCCCTACGCCGAACTGCACTGCGTCTCCAACTTCAGTTTCCAGCGCGGCGCATCCACCGCGCGCGAACTGTTCGAGCGCGCGCGGAAACTCGGCTACACCGCGCTCGCCATCACCGACGAATGCAGTCTCGCCGGCATCGTGCGCGCCCACGAGGCCGCGCAGGAGACCGGCCTCAGGCTCATCGTGGGTGCCGAGTTCGCGCTCGTCGACGGACCGCGCTGCGTGCTGCTGGTCGAGGACCTCGCCGGCTACGCGAACCTCTGCCGCATCATCACCCACGCGCGACGCTCGGCGGAGAAGGGCAGCTACCGCCTGCTGTGCGATGACCTCGAGGCGCTGCCGCGGGCGGGACTGCGGGCGATCTTCCTGACGCATGAAAACCGGAGTCAGAGCACCTTTTCTCCACCAGAGGAAACGGCAAAGGGCCGATATCGTTCTGCGGCAAAAAGGTCCTCTGACTCCGATTTTCTTGCCTGGATGTGCGACCTCTTCCCCGATCGCTGCCATCTCGCGGTCGAACTGCACCGCGCCGCCGACGACGCGGAGCGCCTCGCGGCGCTGATCGAACTCGCGCACGCCCACGGCGTGCCGGCGGTGGCCTGCGGCGACGTCCACATGCACGTGCGCCGACGCAAGGCGCTGCAGGACGTGCTCACCGCGATCCGCCACAACACCACGGTGGCCGAGGCCGGCGCGCGGCTGTTCCCCAACGGCGAGCGCCACCTGCGCACGCGCGAGGCGCTGGCCGCGATCTACCCGCGCGAACTGATGGCGGAAGCCGCGCGCATCGCCGAAGCCTGCACCTTCAACCTGCGCGAGCTGCGCTACGAATACCCGCATGAACTGGTGCCGCCGGGCCTCACCGCCGCCACCCACTTGCGCCAGTTGACCGAGGACGGCTTGCGCTGGCGTTTCCCGACCGGCGTGCCGGCCAAGGTGCGCGCCCAGGTCGAGCACGAACTCGCGCTGATCGCCGAACTGCGCTACGAGTCGTACTTCCTCACCGTGCACGACATCGTGCGCTACGCGCGACAGCAGGGGATCCTCTGCCAGGGGCGCGGCTCAGCGGCCAATTCAGCCGTGTGCTTCGTGCTCGGCATCACCGAGGTCGATCCCGCGCGCGGCAACCTGCTGTTCGAGCGCTTCATCTCCAGGGAGCGAAACGAGCCGCCCGACATCGACGTCGACTTCGAGCACGAGCGGCGCGAGGAGGTGATCCAGTACATCTACCGCAAGTACGGCCGCGAGCGCGCCGCACTCGCCGCCACCGTGATCTGCTACCGGCCCAGGAGCGCGGTGCGCGACGTCGGCAAGGCGCTGGGGATGTCGGCCGACCAGTTGGAACAGCTCGCCGGCGCGCTGTCGTGGTGGGACGACATCAGCGACATCGAGGCCCGCCTGGCCGAGCGCGGCTTCGATCCCGCCTCGCGCACCCTGCGCCAGCTGCTCGCCCTGTCGCGCGAACTGCAGGACTTCCCGCAGCACCTGTCGCAGCATGTTGGCGGATTCGTGATCTCGCACCACCCGCTGCACGAACTGGTGCCGGTGGAGAACGCGGCGATGCCGGACCGCACCGTGATCCAGTGGGACAAGGACGACCTGGACACGCTGGGGCTGCTGAAGGTCGACTGCCTCGCGCTCGGCATGCTGACCTGTCTGCACCGCGCCTTCGACCTGCTGCGCCAGCACCGCGGCGTCGACCTCGCGCCCGCCACCGTGCCGCCGGAGGACACCGCGACCTACGCCATGATCCAGCGTGCCGACACCCTCGGCGTGTTCCAGATCGAATCGCGCGCGCAGATGGCGATGCTGCCGCGCCTGAAGCCCGCGACTTTCTACGATCTCGTGGTCGAGGTCGCGATCGTCCGCCCCGGTCCCATCCAGGGCAAGATGGTGCACCCGTATCTGCGCCGCCGGCAGGGCCTCGAGCCCGTCACCTATCCCTCGGAAGCGCTGCGCGAGGTGTTCGGGCGCACGCTGGGCGTGCCGATCTTCCAGGAGCAGGTGATGCAGCTCGCCATCGTCGCCGCCGGCTTCACGCCGGGCGAGGCCGACAAGCTGCGCCGCTCGATGGCGGCCTGGAAGCGCCGCGGCGGGCTTGATCCCTTCCAGCAGCGCATCGTCGCCGGCATGACCGAGCGTGGCTACGACGAAGCCTTCGCGCTGCAGGTGTTCGAACAGATCAAGGGCTTCGGCTCCTACGGTTTCCCCGAGTCGCACGCGGCGAGCTTCGCGCTGATCGTCTACGTCTCGTGTTGGCTGAAGTGCCATCACCCGGAAGTGTTCGCTTGCGCGCTGCTCAACGCGCAGCCGATGGGCTTCTACCAGCCGCCGCAGATCCTCGCCGACCTGCAGCGCCACGGCGTCGAGGTGCGGCCGGCGGACGTGTCGTGGAGTGGGTGGGATTGCTCGCTGGAGGAACCGCGGGTGCGCTCCGCGCAGCGAATGGACCGCGCGCCTGCGGCGCGCTCGGAGCAGCGAATGGACCGCGAGCCTGCGGCGCGCTCAATGGCGAATGGCGAATGGGAAGCGCAGGGGAGCGAGGAAGCAGCGCAGGCTGCTTGCCATTCGCCATTCGCCATTCGCCATTCGCCGCTTTCACTGCGCCTCGGCCTGCGCATGGTCCGCGGCCTGTCGCCCGATGCCGCCGGGCGCATCGCCGCCGCGCGCCAGGAACAGCCGTTCCGCGACGTGCAGGACCTGGTCGAGCGCGCCGCGCTGAACCGCTTCGAACGCCAGCGCCTGGCCGAGGCCGGCGCGCTGCGCAGCCTCGCCGGCCACCGCCACCGCGTGCACTGGGCCGTGGCCGGCGCCGAGGCGATGCCGGACGTGCTCGACGGCGCGCGGATCGCCGAACAGGCCGTGTCGCTCGCGCCACCGACCGCGGCGCAGGACACCTTCAGCGACTACGCGCACCTCGGCTACACGCTCGGCAAGCACCCGATGGCCCTGATCCGCGCCGCGCTGGCGAAGCGACGCGCGCGCAGCGCCGCACAACTCGGCGAACTCGGCCACGGCGCGCCCGCGCGCACCGCGGGCCTGGTCACCGTGCGCCAGCGGCCGGGCACGGCCAGCGGCGTCACCTTCGTCACCCTGGAAGACGAGACCGGCACGGTCAACGTGGTGGTCTGGCTCAAGCTCGCCGCCAGGCAGCGTCGCGAACTGGTCGAGTCCACCGTGCTCGCGGTCGACGGCGAACTGCAGGTCGCCGATGGCGTGCGCCACCTCGTCGCGCACCGCCTGCACGACTGGACGCCGCTGCTGTCCGGGCTCGACGCGCGTTCGCGCGACTTCCACTGAGCCGCGGCGGCCGCGGGCCGCCGACCTGTCCGCCCGGTCAACCGCCGTCCGGCGCGAGCACCACCAGCGTGATGCTCTGCGGCGGGAAGCGCGCGCCGTCCGCGAGGTCGATCGGCGCGCCGGTCATCACGTCGGTGCCGGTGCGGGCGCCCTGCAGCCCTTCCGCGAACCGCGTGCGATCGAAGGCCAGCGGCGCATCGTTGCGATTGACCACCACCATCACCGCCTGTTCCGGCGCACGACGGAAGTAGACGTAGGCGCCCTGGCGCGGCTGGTAATGCAGGAAGCGACCCGTGGCGATCGCCGGCGATCCGGCGCGCCAGCGCAGCAGGCGGCGCATCCAGTCCTGCAGGTCGCGTTGGGCCTTGCTGAGCCCCGCGCCGGTGAAGGCGGACACCGCATCGCCCGGCCAGCCACCCGGGAAGTCGCGGCGGGCGGCGAGGTCGTCGCGCTCGACCGTGCTCGTCATCAGCACCTCGGTGCCGTAGTAGAACTGCGCGATCCGCGGCAGCGTCGCCACCAGCCCCAGCGCGATGCGCAGCGCCGCCGGATCCTCGCCCAGCACGCTGAAGATGCGCGGCTTGTCGTGGTTGCCTTCGAACACGACCAGGCGCGACGGAGCGGCGTACAGGCGATCGTTGCCCAGCATCTCGTGGATGCGGCCCATGCCGGTGGTGAAACCCTCCGGCTCGGTGAGCGCCTTGCGGATCGCCTCGCTGAGCGGGAAGTCCATCAGGCTCGGCGTGCCGCGCGTGCTGCCCGACCAGTCGCGCCCGGGTGCCTGCCAGTGGGCGACGACGGCGGGATTCGCGCTCCATTCCTCGCCGACGATGGTGAAGCGCGGGTACTCGGCGAGGATCGCGCGCACCCAGCCCTGCAGGAACGCCGTGTCCGAGTAGCCGTACGTGTCCACGCGCAGGCCGGAGAGGTCGGCGTACTCGATCCACCAGATCGCGTTCTGTTCCAGGTACCGCGCCAGCACCGGATCGCGCTGGTCGAGGTCGGGCATCGTCGGGTGGAACCAGCCGTGCTGGAAGTTCTCGCGGTCGACGGCCGGTGCGTACGGGTCGGTGACCGCGGTGCGGCCGTGGTGGGTCTCGACGAAACGGTTGCCGTTGCTGATCCAGCCCGGCGTCGGCGGGTCGGCGGCCCACGGATGGTGGTGGCCGATGTGGTTGGGGACGATGTCCTGGATGATGCCGATGCCCTTGGCGCGGGCTTTGGCGACGAAGTCGCGGTAGTCCTCGTTGCTGCCGAAGCGCGGGTCCACCCGATACAGGTCGGTGATCGCGTAGCCGTGGTACGAGAAGGCCGGCTGGTCGTTCTCCAGCACCGGCGTCGGCCAGACCATGGTGAAGCCCATGCCGGCGATGTAGTCGAGCGCGGCGGACATCCCGGCGAGATCGCCGCCGTGCCGTGCACCCGGGTTCTTGCGGTCGGCCGCTTCGCGCATCCCGGGCACGCGGTCGTTGCCGGGATCGCCGTCGGCGAACCGGTCGGGCATCAGGTTCAGGATGGCATCGCGCGGTCCGAAGCCCTCGCGCGCGGCGCTGCCGGGGCGTCGTGCCGCGAGCGGCACCACGACCACCCGTTCGGCGGTCGATCCCCGCAGGCGCAGCACGATGTCGCCGGGCGTCGCCGCCGCGTCGATGCGCAGGTCGACCACGCGATGGTTCGGGCTGTCCAGCGTGCGATCGCCGACCCGGACGACGCC
>DHLY01000098.1:46633-47927 GCA_002405525.1 Proteobacteria bacterium UBA4656 | reverse complement strand
CGGGGATCGTTCATGCCGATCCACCACGAAGGCGGGAAGGCGCGGATCGCGGCCGCGGAGGCCGCGGCCGTGGTGCTGCCGATCAGCAGCACGAGGAGGCAGGGCAGGCGGAGGGCGAGGCTCATCGGGGGGCTTCCGGTCGGTGGTGGGGCGGGTGCTCGGCGACGAACATCCAGAACACGAAGGACAGCAGGAGACTGGCGGCGAACAGCAGGAACACGTCGTGCTGCAGGCCCAGCGCTTTGGCGAGCTTGACCAGGCCGGGGACCGCCAGCGCCGGCAGCACCAGGCTGGAATTGAACACGCCCATGCTCACGCCCATGTGCCGGCCGTCCACCGACTCCGAGAAGATCGCGAACACGATCGAGATCAATGACGACCAGCCGATGCCGACCAGCAGCATGCCGACGTAGTAGTAGGTTTCCGTGGGTGGCGCCAGCGCGACGGACGCGAACGCGAGCGCCATGGCGCCCATGGCGGCGCGATGCACGGCGACCTTGCCCCAGCGCTCGCACAGCGGTTTGAGCACCAGCACCGGCAGCAGGGCGCCCACAACGTTCATCAGCAGGAAGCCGACGGACAGGACCCGCCCCGCGCTGTCGGCCGCGGTCGGCTCGGTGTCGCTCCACAGCCGGTAGAAGGCGTCGGCCAGCAAGGGGCCGTCGGCGCCGGCGACGACGACGTCGCGCACGTAGAAGAACCCCATGACGAACAGGCCCTGCACGCCCAGCCAGGCCATGCCGTGCGCGAACAGCAGCGTGCCCAGTCGATCCGGTGCCGACGGCCGCCGGCGATCGCGCCAGGCCCGCCCGGCACCCCAGGCGACGCCGAGCACCAGCACCACGATGAACAGCGGCAGGGACGCCGCGGCGAGGGCGCTCTCGAACACCGTGCGATCGATGGCGATGAACGCGCCGTAGGCCGCGAAGCCGGCCATCGGCCACAGCGCGCCGAACGGTGCACGGCCACGATGCGCCGCCTCGCCCGCGACAGGCTCGCCACGCGATGCGGGGTGCGGCTCCGAGACGAGGAACGCCGGCACCACGGTCAAGAGCAAGGTCACCGCGACCGTGGTGAGCAACAGCACCTCGTTGCCGAACACGATGGAGACCAGGTAGGCGCCGATGCCGAACACCCCGGAAACGCCCTGCATCCACGCGTAGCCCCGCACGCGGTGCGAGCCCTCGGGGGTCACGTCGGCCACCAGCGAGCGCGCCGGGTTGAAGGTGACGTTGGTCGCGAGGTCGTTCACCAGCACCACGACCACGGCCACCGTCAGCAGGCCGAATCCGGT
>DHLY01000098.1:44886-46446 GCA_002405525.1 Proteobacteria bacterium UBA4656 | reverse complement strand
CCGCCGGCGACCAGATAGGGCCGGCGCCGACCGCCGAGCCACCACGTGCGATCGCTGAGCCAGCCCACCAGCGGCTGCACGAGCAGGCCGCTGAGCGGGCCCATCAACCAGATCAGCGCGATGTTCTCCAGATGCAGGTCATAGCGCGTGCTCAGCAGCCAGCTGGTCGATGCCACGGCCGACGACAGGCAGAAACCGATCGCCGCGGTCGGCAGCGCCAGCAGGACGAGGAAGCCGTTGGACAGGCGCCGCTGCGACTCACGCATGGCGACGGTTCATCGCGCGGCGGTCGCGGCGTGGCAGGGGCTGCCCGTCCTGCGACCGCGGCATCGGGCAGGACGCGCGCTGCGCTCGCATCAGTCGATCGCCGTGAGTTCGTGCAGGAAGCGCAGCACCTCCTCGCGATAGTCCGCCGGCTGCGCCTGCAGGCCGGCGCCGTGGCCGCCCTGCGGGAAGATGCGCAAACGCTTGGGCGCGGTGGCGGCGTCGTGCAGGGCGGTGGTCATCGCCGGGCGGATGTAGTCGTCCCCGGCCGTGGTCACGAACAGCACCGGCGCGCGGATGCCCGCGACGTGGCGCCGCGGTTCGGCCTGCGCGAGGTCGACGCCGAAACGCCACTGCACCAGTTGCAGCGTGGTGGCGAGCATCGGTCCGTGCAGGGGTCGAGGCAGGTAGCCGTGCTCCGCCTGCAGGCGGTCGAGCAACTGGTCCGGAAACGAACTGAACGCGCAATCGACGACCAGGAAATCCGCGCTGCCGCCCTGGCCGGCGTACATCACCGCCGTGGCGGCACCCCCGGAGCGACCGTAGACGCCGGCCCGCGCGCCGGCCGGCATGCGGCGCCGTGCTTCGGCGACGACCGCGCCGAGGTCGGTGCTCTCGTGCAGGCCGGCCGACAGGAAATCGCCGTCGCTTGCACCGCTGCCGCGCTGGTCGTAAAGGAACACATCGAAGCCGAGCGCGTGCCAGAACCGGTGCTGGGTCTCGTACTCCCGCAGGTTGCCGCCGTACCCGTGCAGCATCACCACGAAGCGATCGTTGTCGGCGCTCGCGGGCAGGTGCAAGCCGCGCAGCGTGAGGCCATCGGGGGTGCGCACGCTGAAGGTCGTGCCACCCGCCGAGTGGCGCAGGGTCTCGATCGCCTGCGCGTGCACCGCGGGGTCAGGCCGTCGCCACGCGGGCTGCGCGACAAGCGTCGAGAAGAACCACGCGGCCCCACCCCAGGCCAGTGCCAGCATGCCGAGCAGGGCGAGCAGGAAACGCGTGGTCGTGCGCAACCGGCGCACCGTGGCAGGTCGGGCGGTCGCGGCGCGATTCACGGCGCGAGGTTCCGGTCGGGCAGCACGACCTGGCGCGCGTGGCGCAGCCGGGCGTCCGGCACGCCGGTGCGTGGCACGGCCTGGCCGTCGATGCGCGGGCCGTCGACCGGCGCCGCGAGCACGTCGAGGGTCTGGCCGGCGGGACCCGCCGCGAGGCGCGCGCGCGGCACCAGCGGCGCGGGGTAGGTGATGCCCAGCTCGTGGGGGGGGGGGGGGGGAAGGGCCGGGGGGGGGGGGGGGG
>DHLY01000098.1:44455-44652 GCA_002405525.1 Proteobacteria bacterium UBA4656 | reverse complement strand
TGGTGGCTGGGCTCGTTGCCATGCGCGTACTGGCCGATCAACGCTTCCTGGCCGAGGTGCTTGTCCGGGTCCGGCAGCGGCAGCGAGAAGAACGTGTCCAGCCACGCCTCCAGTCCGGCGCGACCGCCGAGCTGGTCGCGGAAGCCCGCCGGGTCGTGCAGCGCGGGCGTGGCGGTGTACTGCCAGGCGTTGGCCTC
>DHLY01000098.1:0-44328 GCA_002405525.1 Proteobacteria bacterium UBA4656 | reverse complement strand
GCGTTGGCCTCGGTGTAGTCGCCCGGATTGTTCATCGGGCTGGTCGCCGCGGTGGGATCGAAGGGCGTGCGCCAGGCGCCCTTGCGGTCGCGCCCGCGCAGCGTTCGCGTTTCGGGATCGAACAGCGCCTTCCATGCGCCGGCCCGGCGCTGGAAGCGTTCCGCATCCGCCAGCCGACCGAGGTGGCGCGCGACCTCGGCCACCGCGGCGTCCCCGTAGCCGTACTCCGCGGTCTTGCTCACCGATTCGCCGGGCACCGCGTCGAAGGGCAGGTAGCCGTGCTGGTCGAGCAGCGCCCAGCCGCGCTGCGCCCACGCGGGGGCGTGCGGGCGCTCCGCGGTGCTGGTGCGGAGCATGGCCGCCAGCGCGGCCTCGGCATCGATCCCGTCGAAGCCCTTGGCGATCGCGTCGCTGATCACCGGCAGCGCCGGATTGCCGATCATGGTGTGGGTCTCGCGGCCCCACGCCGTCCACAAGGGCAGGTAACCCATCTGCGCTTCGTGCGCGAGCAGAGTGTTGACGAAGCCCGGCACGCGCTCGGGCACCACCAGCGTGAACAGCGGATGCGAGGCGCGGAACGTGTCCCACAAGCTCAGCGTCGAGTAGTACACGCCGCCCGGCGCCTCGATCACTTCGCCCTTCGGCCCGCGCACGCGACCGTCGACGTCGGCGATCTGCGAGGGATGCATCAGGGTGCGGTAGAGCGCGGAGTAGAAGACCCGGCGCTGCGAGGGCGGCGCGTCGATCGCGATCCGCGACAGCAGGACCTGCCATGCGTCACGCGCGGCGCTGCGCGCGGCCTCGAAATCGAGCGCGTCGGCGCTCGCGAGGTTGGCCGCGGCACCCGCCTCGTCGACGGTGGACAGTGCGACGCGCGCCTGCAGCGTGCGGCTGTCGCCGAGGTCGAAGGTGAACAGGATGCGCGGTGCGCGGTCGTCTTCGCGTGCGGGCAGCGCGCGCCACTCGGCGACCGGATGGTCGAAGCGCAACGCCACGCTGGCCTGGCGGTCGACCCAGTTCGACGAATGCACGGTGGCGCGCAGGCCATCGCGGCCGACGTCGTGCTGCGAACGGGTCACGCGTGGCGCGGTCTTGAAGCGCAATCCATGCTGCAGGTCGACCAGCACCTGCACCCGGCCGGCGCGGTCGAAGGTGTAGCGGTGCAGCGCGACGCGCTCGGTGGCGGTGAGTTCGACCTGCACCGCGCGCGCCGCCAGGCGCACGGCGTAGTAGCCGGGCTGCGCCACTTCGGTGTCCTTGCGGTAGTCGCTGTCGAAGGTGCGCGTCGCCGCGGTCCACCGTGGTCCGCCGTTCGGCAGCAGCAGCACGTCGCCCAGTTCGGGGATCCCGGCGCCGCTGATGTGGGTGTTGGAGAAGCCGAGGATGCGTGGCGCGTCGTACTGGTAGCCGCTGCTGAAGCTCCAGCCCTGGTCGGCGTTGTCGGGGCCTGGCTGCACCATGCCGAACGGGACCAGGGCACCGGGGAACACATGCCCGGTGCCCCGCGTGCCAATCCGCGGATCGACGTCGTCGACGTGGCCCGCGCGCTGCGCCAGCACCGGTGGGGCAACGGCCAGCAGGATCGCGCACAGCATCCGGAGGGTCTTCATCGTGCGGATTCAGGCGAAGGTGGGCGGGTTGCTGGCGCAGTGTTCCGCCAGTTCGAACAGGTGCAGCGCCTCGGCGAAACGATCGGTGGTCTCCTGGATGCCCAGCGGCTCGGTATCGCCGCGGCGCACCGGCGCATAGCCGATCCATCGCGGCGGGGAGCCGATGACGTGGGGGAGCAGTTCGGGGCAGAACGCGATCGGCTCCAGTGGCGCTTCGGCCCTGCGCAGGGCGAACGCGCGCGCCCACAAGGCCGCGGCCTGCGCGCGCCACGGCCCGGGATCGTCGACGCCGACCTGGATCGCGCCGCCGCTGGCGATGCGTCCCTGCACGAGCGGGCTGCGGCGCAGGATGGGGTCGAGCAAGGGCAGGCGCGCGTCGAAGCCGCCGCCGTAGTCGAGTTCGCCCGCGACCACCCAATGCGAGGCGTCGAGCGCGAACCGCAGCGCCGGGAAGCGTGCGACCCAGCGCAGCGTGCGCCAGGCATCCTGGGTCACCGTCGCGCGATGGGTTTCGACCAGCACCGGGTGGCGATGGCGGTCGGCGGCGGACAGCAAGGCATCGGCGTACCGGTCGAGGCGGTCATCGTCGTCGAAGGCGGTGCCCACGTGCAGGGTGGTGCTCGCCGCGCCTTCGCCCGCGTGGCGGGCGACCAGCGTGCCGGCGTCGGCCGGCGCATCGAGGCGCGCCATCGCGTGCAGCGCGAGCCCCGCGGCGCGGATCGCGGGTGCGTGGTCCCAGGCCAGCACGCCGGTGACGCCGTGCGCCGGCAGCATCGCCAGTTGCGCGTCCAGCGTGGCGCGCGCGCCGCTGGAGCCGCGCGGCAGGCCCTGCACGGTGGCCAGCGCCAGCAGGCGGAGCGGCTTCACGCGGCCGACCACACCACGGGGTTCTTCGGCGAATCGACCCGCGCACCTGCGGCGACGCCAGGACACCACTGGGCGCGGTCGTTTTCCTGCACCGAGTTGAGGCGATCGAGCAGGCGCATGTCGTCGGCCATGTAGATCACCGTCATCACCGAGCGCGGCCGGTCGGAGGTGTTCGGTTCCGCGCGGTGGAAGGTCCAGCCGAGGTGGAAGCTCACGTCGCCCAGCGCGAACGGCGTGCACGCGTACGGGTGCCCCAGCGCGGCCATTCGCGCCGGGATGTCGTCCTCGCTGGCGTCGGAGATGCCGAGGTCGCGCCCTTCCGCGACGCGCTGGCTGCCGCTGTAGAAGCCCAGCGGCCCCATCGCCATCGGCACGTCCTGCAGCGGGATCCAGGCCGTCACCGTGCGGTCGCTGGCCAGCGGCCAGTAGAACTGGTCCGCGTGCGCAGGCGTCAGTCCGCCGCCGGGTTCCTTGTAGAGCGACTGGTCGTGGTAAAGACGCACGCCGCTCACGCCGAGCAGTTCGGCCGCCACGCGCGCGAGGCGCTGGCCCATCACGAAGCGTCCCGCGAGCGGGCTCTTCTCCCACAGGTTCATCACCTGAAGGAACGCGCGGCCATAGGTATCGCGTTCGTCCAGCGTGCGCTGTTCCGTGTTCAATTGCAGCGTGAGCCGCGTGATCTCGCGGCCGATCCGGTCCAGGTCGCCCGCCGGCAGCAGGCCGCGCAGGGTGAGGTGGCCGTCGCGTGCGAAGGCCGCGCGCTCGGCGGCGGTGGTCGATGCGGGTTCGTCGAGCCAGTGCATCAGGGTTCTCCGAGGCCATACCAGGCGGCGCCCGGCGGCAGGTCGAGGTGGGTGGACGCGGGCAGGGCGCCGCCGGACCAGAGCGTGCGCCGGCCGGCCGCGGCGATGGCGATGCGGCGCGCTGTCGTGCCGAGGTTGAAGGCCGCCTGCACCACCGATGCGCCGCCGCGCCGCACCAGGTGCAGCAGACCGTCGTCCGCGGCGGCGAGCGCGAGTTCGCCGTGGCGCAGCGCCTCGTGGGCGCGGCGCAGGTGCAGCAAGCGGCGCGTGGTCGACAGCATCGAGTGCGGATCGGCCGCCTGGCGGTCGACGGCACGCGCACGATGGCCGTCGGCGACCGGCAGCCACGGTTCCACCGCGCTGAAGCCCGCGTGCGCTGCATCGGCCTGCCACGGCATCGGCGTGCGGCACCCGTCGCGGCCGCGCAGCAGGGGCCAGTGGGCGAGGCCGAAGGGATCGCGCATCCGCTCCGGTGGGACCTGCGCCTCCTCGAGGCCGAGTTCCTCGCCCTGGTAGATGAAGATCGTGCCGCGCAGGGCGAGCAACAGGGCCATCCAGGTCTCCGGCGGCACCGCGCCACGCGCCGTGTCGGCGCCGCCGCCGCCGCCGAAGTCGAACGCGGCGGCGCCGGGGCCCGACCAGCGCGTGGCGACCCGCGGCACGTCGTGGTTGGAGAAGGCCCAGCTCGGCCAGCCACTGCGGTTCGACCAGGCGTCGAGCCGCGCGGCAATTTCCGCCGGACCGGGGCGCGCGCCGAGGAACGCGAAGGAGTACGCCGAGTGCAGGCGCCCGGTGCCTTCCGTGTACTCGGCCATGCGGGCGTCCCAGTTGGCGCCGCCGATCTCGCCGACCGCCATCCGCGCGCCGTGCGCGTCCAGGCGCCGGCGCAACGCTTCGAGGAAGGGCAGGGTCTCGGGCTGGTCGGCGTTGTAGCGGTGCTCCTGCATCAGTACCGGGCTGCGGCCGCGGCGCTCCGGCGGCAGCGCGGGGTTGTCGCGCAGTTGGCGGTCGTGGAAGTACAGGTTCGCGGTGTCGAGGCGGAATCCATCGACGCCGCGCGCCAGCCAGAAATCGGCGATCGCGAGCAGCGCCTCCTGCACCGGCGGATGGTGCAGGTTGAGGTCGGGCATGGTGGGCAGGAAGTTGTGCAGGTGGTACTGGCCGCGGCGCGGCTCCCAGCGCCAGGCGCTGCCGCCCATCCAGCTCTGCCAGTTGTTGGGCGGGCTGCCGTCGGGGCGTGGATCGGCCCACACGTACCAGTCGGCCTTCGGGTTGTCGCGCGAGGCGCGGCTGTCGGTGAACCACGGATGTTCGGCCGCGGTGTGGCTCCAGACCTGGTCGATGATCACCTTCAGCCCGCGCGCATGGGCCTCGCGCAGGAGGTGGTCGAAGTCGTCGAGCGTGCCGAAGCGCGGGTCCACCGCGCAGTGGTCACTGACGTCATAACCGAAGTCGCGGTCCGGCGTGGGGTAGAAGGGCCCCAGCCACAGCCCGTCGACGCCCAGGCCGGCGATATGGTCGAGTCGGCCGATCAGTCCGCGGAGGTCGCCGAGCCCGTCGCCGTCGCCGTCCGCGAAGCTGCGCAGGTAGACCTGGTACAGCACCGCGCCGCGCCACCAGGGGCAGGCGGTCAGGGGCGGTCCATCGGTCGTCAGCGGCATCGGACGGGGCGGATACGTCGGTACCACATCATGGTCGGTGCATGATGCAGCACGACATCCGGGTATGACCCATACTGTGCCGATTCTGGCAAGGCAAGCTTTTCATGCGTGCGATTCCCGAACCTTTGGCGCACGTCGCAGCGACCACGCAGCTGTTGATCCTGGATTGCGAGCGCTTCGACGGCCCCTATCACCACCATGCGGCGCTCGAAGTCACATGGATTCGCGATGGCGCCGGTGTGCGCGTGATCGACGGCCAGGTGTCACCGTTCGCTGCGGGGGACGTGGTGCTGGTACCTCCACGAGTGCCGCATGTGTGGTGGAGCCGCGGCGATGGCGGAGGTGCGTCCGCGCTGGTGCTGCACCTGACGCTGCCGCCCGGACTCGGACTGCTGCCTGAACTGAAGGCTGCTCGGGATTGTCTCGCCGAGGGGGCGCGGTCGGCGCTACTGGAGGGGTCGCTGCGCGCAGCGGCGATCGCGGACTTGCAGGCCATCGCCGACAGCGACGGGCTGGAACGGCTCGGCCGCGCGCTGGCGCTGGTGGGGCGCATCGCGAACGCCGAAGCGGGCCTCGTCCGGCAGGCCCCCGGCGCACGCACCGCCGCCTTGCCCGGAGAGGACCCTCGCCTCGGCCGCGTGCTGGCGTGGATCCACCGCGATTTTGACCGCCCTCTCACCGTGGCTGAAGGGGCTCGGCGACTCAGCGTGGCCCCCGGCTCGTTCAGTCGCGCATTCCGGCGCCGCGCCGGGCGGCCCTTCTCGGCCTACCTCAACGACGTGCGGATCGCCGAATCCTGCCTGCTGCTGCGCCACTCGCAGCGGCCGATCGCCGAGGTCGCGCGCCGCTGCGGATTCCCGACACTGGGCCACTTCCATCGCCAGCTCGCGAAGCGGACCGGCCTGGGGCCGCGCGAGTACCGGCGCGCTTTCCTGGACCGCCCCTGAACCGGGCGGCCGGGCCGAGGGTGCGGCGGGCGTGCCCGGCCCCGAAGGCAACACGCCGGCGGCGGCAAGGAACGCCAGAGCGCGTTGGCGGTATGCGGCATCGAACAGCGGGCAATCGTTGTGGCCACAGTCTTGCCATTCGAGGTGCACGTTGGGCAGCGCGGCGAGCGATTCCGCATGCGACGGCG
This sequence comes from Proteobacteria bacterium UBA4656, assembly GCA_002405525.1. Lineage (GTDB taxonomy): Bacteria > Pseudomonadota > Gammaproteobacteria > Xanthomonadales > Ahniellaceae > UBA4656. The sequence continues at coordinate 38,252 of DHLY01000098.1, read as the reverse complement.
GAATGATAGCGTCGTGCCGCCCGTGGCTGGCGAACACGGGGCCGCCGAAGGCGCGCAGCGCGCCGACGTTGTCCCACCGGTCCCGTACCAGGAAACCGGGCAGCAAGCGGGCGTGCGCGAAGCGCACCGTGTCGGCAAACCCCGACTGCAGCACCACGGCGGCCAGCGGCCGCCGAGCGGCGAGCGCGGCGGTCGGCCCGGACCCGAGCGAGCGTCCGAAGCCGACGATCCGTCGCGCATCGACCTCCGGGCGCGCCGCAAGCCAGTCGAAGGCCGCGAGCCACAGGGCGTCGATCGTGGCCTGCGTCGGTCTGCCAGGGGCGCCGTCGTAGCCCGGATACTCGACCAGCAGGACATGCAAGCCCGCATCCGCCCAAGGCCGGAACGACGCCACGTTCTGTGCCGCGAACTCCGCGTTGCCGTGGGCGAACAGGATCGCCGGGGCCGTTGCCCAGGCGGTGACGGAGCGCAGGAAGATGGCGTGTCCAGCGGGCGTGACGCGGTCGATGATGACGGCGGTCGCCAGTTCCGGCGGCGCCGTCGGTCCGGACCGCAAGCCCGCGCCGGGGAACGCCACCCCGCGCTGGCCGAAGTACAACAGCGCGGTCCATCCCATCCAGGCGATCGTAAGCAGCAGGGCGATGCGGAGCAGTGCGGCCATGTCGTCAGCCTGCCATGGACCGCGGCCAGGTTGAACCGGTTGCCCGGCATCTTCCGGCGGCGCAGCGGCAACCCGCGGGAGTGCCCGTACCCACGGCGCGGCGCGAAGATCAGCCCTGCGCTTCGCCGCCGGTTTAGCGCCCGGACGCGGGTGCGTCGGCGAGGTGGCTCAGCAGGCTCGCCGCGCCGGCTTCGATCTGCTCCATCATCGTGTCGAATCCATCGGTGTCGCCGAAGTATGGATCCGGCACTTCGTGCTCGCCAAGGAACAGCCGAATCGGGGTCCGGTTGCCGTCGGGCCGGCGCGCCTCCAGCGCGGCCAGGTTCTCGCGGTCCATGGCCAGGATCAGGTTCGCGTCCGCGAAATCATGCGCCGTGATCTCGCGGCACCGGAAGTCGTCGAGCCCGTAGCCGCGCACGCGACAGGCCTCGATGGTCCGCGGATCGGCGGTGTCGCCGGCGTGCTTGTCCTTGAGTCCCGCCGAACCGAAGGAGAACCGGTCCGAGACCCCGGCGCGGGCGGCGTGGGTGCGGGCGACGGTTTCGGCGGCGGGGGACCGGCAGTAATTGCCGGCATCGACGAACAGGATGCGCATGCGGGTGTTCCGTCGGAGTCAGGGTTGGTCGGTAGGGTGAGCAGCCTCGCAACGCGCGATCTCGGCGTCGAGCTGTCTCAGCCAGGCGTCCCCGAATCGCGCCTGGTACCAGTCGCGCAGGCTGGCAGTGCGTCGCCGCAACTCGTCGCGCTGGATCGGGGTGGCGACCGTCACCCTGCCGCCGCGGCGTTCGAAGGCTTCCATCGCCGGGCGTTCGCGATCGCTCGCCGCCTTGCGCGTCGCCGTCGCCAGTGCGCGAAAGCCCTCGCGGACGGCATGCTGCGCATCGGCCGGCAGCGCCTGCCACTGTTTCTCCGAATACCACCACAGCGCCGCCATGTAGCTGTGCCGATCGAGGAAAAGATGCCGCACGTGATCGTCGAGCTTCATGCCGACGATGTCCTGCGCGCTGTTCTTGATGCCGTCCAGCAGCCCGGCGCTGAGGGCGCTGTAGACCTCCGACCAAGGCAGGGCCATCGGCGACGCGCCAAGGTCGCGAACCATCTGCTGTTCGAGGGCCGAGGGGAGGGTGCGTATACGCAAGCCGGCCAGTTCGTCGGCCGATGCAACCGGCTGCCGCGTGGTGCCGAAACTGCGCCAGCCACCGGTGTTGCCCACCGCCATCAGCCGCAGGCCCAGGCCGTCGGCGAGGATCGCGTCGCCGATCGCCCTCACGATAGGGCCGTCGACCACGCACTCGACGACCGCATCATCGCGGAAGGAGTAGGGCAGATCGAGCACCTGCACCGCGCCATACAGCGCCGCGAGCCCGCCGACCGTGGTCTGGTGCATCTCGAGAACGCCGCTCTGCATGCTTTCGATGCATTCGCGTTCGCTGCCGCAGAACTGTCCGGACGGATAGATCTTCACCGTGGCCCGCCCCTGCAGCAGCCCCTCGACGGTCTGCTTGAAGGCGAGGGCGCCGACATAGTCCTCGTCGTCCTTCGAGGCGAGGAAGGCGATGCGGATCGTCAGTTCGGTGCGCTCGGCTCGCGAGGCCACGATGCCGGCGAGGCCGCCGAGCAGGATCAGGACCAGCAGGGCGCGGGCGACCAGGGTGCCGTTCATCGCGGGCGACTCATTGGACCAGCCCCAGCCAGCGCGGCAGCGTGAGGGTCAGCGCAGGAAAGCAGGTCACCGCCACGATCACCAGCACCTGCACGGCGAGGAATGGGAGCAGCGCGCGCACGATGGCCTCGACCTTCTCGTTGGCGATCGACGCGGTCACGAACAGCACCAGGCCCATCGGCGGCGTGGTCAGCCCGACGGTGAGGTTGATGCACATCACGAGCGCGAGGTGGATCGGATCGACGCCGAGCGCGGTGAAGGCCGGACCGAACACCGGGCCCAGGATCAGGATCGCCGGGCCGGCGTCGAGGAACATGCCAATCACGAAAAGGAGCAGGTTGAGCAGCAGCAGCAGGACCAGCGGATTGTCGCTCACACCGAGCAGCATCGCCGCCATGCTGTCGGCCATGCCGGACATGGTCACCAGCCAGCCGAAGGTCACCGCCGCGCCGACCAGCAGCAGGATCACGCCCGACTGCAGCGCGGTGGTGACGAAGATTCCAGGCAGTTCGCCTGCCTTGAGGCTCTTGAGCACGAACAGGGTGACCAGCAGAGCGTAGCCGGCGGCCACGGCGGCCGCCTCGGTGGCGGTGAAGATCCCGCCGAGCATGCCGCCGAGCAGGATCACCGGCATCACCAAAGCGACGATCGCGCCGCGGAAGGAGCGCCCGCGCTCGGCCCAGGTGGCCCGCGGTGCCGCGACCGGCAGGTCGTAGCGGCTCGCCAGCAGGCGGGTCACCGCCATCAGCCCGAGACCCATCAGTACGCCGGGCACCACGCCGGCCGCGAACAGGGCGCCGATGGAGAGGTTCATCACGAAGCCGTACAGGATCATGATCCCCGACGGCGGGATGATCGGCCCGATCACCGCCGCCGCGGCGGTGACAGCGGCGGCGAAGCTGCGCCGGTAGCCGTTGGCCTCCATCGCCGGGATCAGCATCTTGCCGATCGCCGAGGCGTCGGCGACCGCGGAGCCGGAGATGCCGGCGAACAGCATCGACGACATGATGTTGACCTGCGCGAGTCCGCCGCGCACGTGGCCCACCAGTGACTGGCTGAAGCGCACGATGCGCGCGGTGATGCCGCCGGAGTTCATCAGTTCGCCGGCGAGGATGAAGAACGGCACCGCCAGCAGCGGGAAGCTGTCCACGCCGTTGTACAGCCGCGACAGCAGTGCGGCGAAGAACGGCTGCTGGCCGTCCAGCAGCAGACTGAGTCCTGGCCCGACCAGCAGAGCGAACACCACCGGCATGCCGAGCGCGAGCAGCATGATGAACAACCAGAGGAAGGCAGTCGACACGCGCGTCAGTCCTCGTCGACGGCCGCGACCGATCCGATCAGGCGCAGCTTCGGATCGGGTCGGAACGCGGTGGCGACCAGGCGCAGCACCAGCTCGGCAGCGACCAGCATCATGGCCAAGAGCGCCGCGGGCACGATGGCGTAGACCCACGCCATGCGGATCGGCAGTGCGGAAGCCGACAGCGACAGGCCGCGCTGCCAGAATGCAAAGCTCTCTGCCAGCAGCATGAAGCAGATCCAGCCGGCGAGCAGGTTGAGCAATACGCTGACCATCAGCAGGAGGCGCGGCGGCAGCGACCGCGCCAGCGAATCGATCGCCACCTTGGCGCCGCTGCGGTGCGCGAACGGCGCGACCAGCAGTACCGCCCACACCAGCATGAAGCGCGCCAGTTCTTCCGCCCAGTCGAGAGTGTGTCCGAAGATCGCGCGCGAGACGATCTGCACGAGGGCCAGCGCCAGCATGCACGCGACCAGCAGCCCCGCAGCCCGCCGGCCCGCGCGCGCCACGGGCTGGTTCACGGTGGCCAGCACTGCGATCGAACGATCGAGGGTTGCCAGCAAGGGATTGGGGCGCGGGTTGCGCATCGGCGGAACACGGCGGACCCCCCGCTGGAGGGGTCCGCCCGAGGGCTACGCGGCGAGTTACGGCGCGCCGAAGTTCATCCGGAACTGCAGCCCGAAGTAGCGATCCGCATCGCGGGGGATCTGCAGGCGCGGCACGCCGCCCGGCCCGCCTGCAGTGCGCAGCGCCACGAACTGCTGGTCGGTGACGTTGCGCCCGATCAGCGTCAGCCGATAACGGTCGTCCTTGTCGGCGAAGGTGAAGGTCAGATCGACCGTGGTGTAGCCTGGAATTCGAAGGGCCGCGGGCTCGTTGAGGTCGGACCACTGCTCATCCTGGTAGGCGACGACCAAACCCGGCGAGAAGTTGAAGGAGTCGAAATCGAACTGATACTGGCCGGCGAGCGAGGCCTTGAGCTTGGGCGCCAGCGGGAGCTGGGTGCCGCTGCGCACCGTGGGCAACGTGCCTGGCGGCGCGGTCGCCGGAACCGGGAAGCTCTCCACCCGCGCATCGGTGTAGGCGACGCCGCCGCTGATCGACAGGGCTTCGGTAGGCCGGGCGAGGATCTCCAGTTCGAGGCCCTCGGTCTTGACCTCGCCGGCGTTGGTCAGGGTGGTGATCAGCGCGCCGTTGAGGAACAGGAAGTTGTTGGCCTGGAAGTTGTCGTAGGTCGCGGAGAAGGCGGCGCCGCTGACGATGTAACGGCCGTCGCCCAGCGTCGACTTGAACCCGAGTTCGTACGAATCGGCAGTCTCGGCGTCGATCACCGGGGTGTTGTTCGGGCCCATGTTGAAGAACACGTTGAAGGCCGGACCCTTGTAGCCACGCGAGTAGGTCAGGTAGCTCATGAAGTCGTCGTTCACGTCCCACTGCAGGCCCGCGCGACCGGACACGTTGGTCGAGTCGTCCTCGCCGCTCAGGAACGCCGTGCCTCCGCCGGCCTGGGTGCGGATGCCCGGGCCCGGAATCGGCGAGAAGTTGTACCTGTGCTGGTAGCTGATCTCGTCCTTCGTCCAGCGCAGCCCGCCGATCAGGTTCCAGCTGTCGGTCACCGGGAAGGTGCCGTCGGCGAATACCGCGAGGTTCTTGAAGTCGGCGCCGAACAGGGCGTTGGCCGAGGGTGTTTCGACCACCGAGCTGCCGGGCCGGCAGGGTGCCAGCCCGGTCGAGTCCGGAGCCGATGTGGTCGAGCGGCAGACGATGGTGTCGCGGCGGAAGAACCGCTCGGCGTCGGTCTTGGAGTAGAAGGCTCCGAGGACATAGTCGACGATGTCGGTCGACCCGGCGAGGCGAAGCTCCTGGGAGAACGTGTCGGTTTCCTGCGGGCCGAAATCATGCAATTGCGCGAAGGCATTGCCGACGTAGGCCGCCGGCGTGTCGAGCCAGTCGCCTTCGCGGAACTCGGTGGTGTCCCAGGTGCGGTACGCCGTGATCGAAGTCAGCGTCGAATTCTCGAGGCTCACGTCCGCCTGCAGCGAAAGCCCCCAGGCTTCCTCGGTCGAGCGCATCTCCAGGTTCTGCCGCACTTCGCGCGTCGCGTCGCCGCGGAAGTTGGTGCGCAACAGGGAGTTGAGCGCGGGGCCGTTGGCGCCGGTCGGCGCGGTGCCGATCACCTCGACGCAGCAGTTGTCGTCGGAATCCCGGTAGTCGGCGATGAAGGTGAGCTGGGTGCTGTCGGACGGATCAGCTTGCCAGACGGTACGGATGCCCTTGCGGTCGTAGCCGTTGAGCTTGCCGCCGGCGGGCGTCGAACTCAGGTTGTCGATGTAGCCGTCGAAGTCACCCCACGTGACCGTGGTGCGCGAGCGCAGCGTCGGCGAGAACGGCGCGTTGACGGCCGCTCGGATACGTTTTTCGTTGTCCTCGAACCAGCCCAAGTCGAAATACGCGCCGAAGTCGTCGGTCGGCATCTTCGACACGATGTTGACCACGCCGGCGGATGCATTCTTCCCGAACAGCGTCCCCTGCGGGCCGCGCAGCACCTCGATGCGCTCGATGTCGTACAGATCGCCGAACGCTTCGCCGGCCGAGGACAGCACCACGCCGTCGAGGACGGAGGCGACGCTGGGCTGGGCTGCGATCGCGAAGTTGATGGTGCCGACGCCGCGCAGGAACAAAGCCTGGTTGAGTGCGGTGTTGGTCTTGCGGATGTTCAGCGATGGCACCAGCAGCTTGAGCTGCTCCACGTTGTAGCCGCCGAGGGTCTCGATCTGGCTGCCGTCGACGTAGGTCAGCGCCACCGGCACTTCCTGCAAGGACTGTTCGCGTTTCTGCGCGGTGACCACCAGCGTGTCCAGCAGGGTCGCCTGCTCGTCTTCGGCGGCGGGCTGCTGGGCGGACGCTTGGGCACTGGCCAGCGCGGCGATCATGGCGACTGCCAGCCGATGACGCGGCAGAAGGTTGAGCTTCGATTGGTTCATTGGATGCACCTCCCCAGGTTGGTGCCATGCCCTGTTGGACGATGGCGTTTGGACACTAACACACGCGTTTCATGCACGAAACCACGGTCCCTGCGCGCGGTCCGCAGCGCCGCGACGGTATCGCTTCATCGCCTCGATGCCGCATGCATCGCGGCATCAAGCCCACACTGCCTGTGCCGCGATCGGAAGCGGAGGGCTGCCGGCGCGCGTGAACGCGGCGATCTCGGACAGTCCCAGTAGAAGTCGGTGGCTGCGCCCACCGGCGAACGAGTCCCCGTCCGGAAAGCGCTGCCAGTCGCCCGTCGGCAGATAGACCTCCACCGCGCCACCCGGCGCAAGGCACGGCGCGACCAGCAGGTCAGCCCCCAGGAAGAACTGGTTCTCAAAGGCCCAGGACGCGGGTTCGTCCGGACAGGCGAGGACCATCGCGCGCTGTACGGGCAAACCGGTCGCGTGCGCATCTGCCATGCAACGCTCGATGTAGGGCAGCAGGCGCTCGCGCAACTGCAGTGCATGGTCGACCGCGGATTCCGCTTCCGCCCCGTAACTCCAGGGTTCGCGCGGCCCGATGCCGTGCAGGCGCATATGGGCGGCGAACACCGCGGCCTGCGCCCAACGGACGTAGAGCTCGGGGTCGCGCCGGTCGGCATAGAAGCCGCCGACATCGGTGGCGAAGTAGGGCCCGCCGGTCATGCCCCACGACAGCGCGCCGCGGATGCTCGCCGCCAGTCCGCCCCAGTCGGCCTGCGGATCGCCGCCCCATTGCGCGGGGTAACGCTGCGAGCCGGCCCAGGCCGAACGGCTGAACAGGAACGCCCCGTCGCGCGCGTAGCGTTCGGCCGCCTCGTACACGCAGCGGTTGTAAAGCAGCGCATACGCGTTGTGCAGTTCGCTGCCGGAGGAACCGTCACTTGCCACCATGTGGGGCCCGATCTGCTCGCCGAAGTCGGCCTTGATCATGTCGACGCCGGCCTCGAACAGAACACGGTGGCGATCGCGCCACCAGGCATAAGCCTCCGGGTGGGTGAAGTCGAGCAGCCCGGACTCGGGCAACGGCGTCAGGACCGGCCCGAACGGCTCGAGGTCCCACTGGTAGCGAAAGGCGTCGCCGCTGCGATCGTCCCGGATCAGCCAGCCGCGCGCGGCCAGCTCGTTGAACAGGGGATTCTTCACCGAGACCAGCGGGTACTCCCAGACGCAGATCCGGAAAGCGAGCGCCTTCAGTTCATCGAGCACCGGCTTCGGGTCCGGGTAGCGCCGTGGGCACCATTCGAAGGCGAAGCGGGTCTCGGTGTCCTGCCAGGCGCGGCCGTCGAAGGTGATCGTCTCGCACGGCATCCCCCGCCGGCGAACCTCGCGCGCCACCGCGAGGATCTCGTCAGCGTCCCGGTAGTACGCCTTCGACAGGATAAGCCCCAGGCTCCAGCGCGGCGGGACCGGAGCGCGGCCGGTCAGCGCGGTGTATTGGGCGAGCTGCTGCGCGCCGTCGCGGCCACCGAGCAGGAACAGGTCCAGGGACGGGCTGTCCACCTCCAGCACATAGGCCCGCTGTGACCAGGGCGCGAAGCCGACGCCGTGGGTCACCGCCGCGGCGGTGTGGGCGAACACGCCCCAGCCGTCCGGGCTCCAGGCGAAGGGCGCGTTCTTGTAGCTGCGTTCCGAGTTCACGCCCAGGGCGTCGTGGTTGTAGGAGCGGATCAATTCCCCGCGGTGATCGAGCCGGCCCCACTTCTCGCCCAGACCATAGACGCGCGTGGCGTGACCCAGTTCGAGGCTGACCAGCCAGCCATGTTCGAGGCGCGCAAACGGCGGGATGCGATGCCGGCGCACAAAGTGCGCGTCGCTCGGGGACGACTGCACGCGCCGCCTGCCGTGGTCCAGGATGAAGGCCAGCGGCGCGTGCTCGAGGATCAACGCAAGCTCGCCAGCGCTGATCCGCGTGCGGTCGGCTGCGATTTCGATTTCGACCGGCAGCGATGCCGGATCCGCGACCAGGATCCCGTAGTCGCGCGCCGCCGGACCCAGCCGCAGGCGCGCGCCGAACGCATGCAGCGTGATCGTGAGGTCGCCCGCAGTGGTCGGCACCCGCACGCTGCCGTCGGCCTGCGCCTGCGCCACGCCGTCCACCGCAAGCGCGGGGATGCGGCCCCAGTCGGGAGGTTCGATGCCGGTCGGAAGGCCGTTCACGCCAATTCCAGCAGCGGCAGGTTCCAGCGCTGCGCGACGCCGCGCAGGGCAGGGCGATGGTCGCCGTAGGCCAGGGCGAAATGGTGCTCGAGGCCCTCCTCGATGATGCGCCGGCAGACCTCGCCGGCCGGGCGGTCGAAGCGGACGGTGCCGGAGCAGCCGGTGAAGGCCATCGGAGCGCGCACCACCTCCGCGCCGGCGATCATCAGCTTGACCTCGTTGCGCGACCGCGACAGGCGCGCCAGGGTGATGCGCCCGGGTCGGAGCGGGAACTGGTGCAGGAGCGGCATTCTGCGGTTGGTATGGATGGTGGCCTGCGCCTCAGCTTCGGGGTCGCGCATCGACAGCGGCGCCAGTCCGCAGTGCCAGAACACCGCGCTGTCGTCCCTCCCGTCGATGTCCACCAGGTCGGCCATCCATGCCGGCTCGTCGGCGAGAGTCTGCATGAGCAGCTGAGTGATCGAGCCGTTGACGTCCGCTTCGCAGGCCGACGGCACACGCTGCCCGTTCATCATCGCCATCGGCCCGCAGGCGGCGCAGCCATACTCGGTGAACATCTCCGGCCAGCAGCGCACGGCCATGCCCTGCGCGCCGGTTTCGCGCTGCACGTCCTGCAGCGCGCAGAAGACGCGGAACGAGCGGTCGAGTTGCTGCTGGTCGACCGCATCAAGCCCGGACAGTCCGGTCGCGGCAGCGGCGCGCACGGCGGCGACGCGACCCGCGTCGGCGGCCCGCGCCTTTTCGAACAGCTGCGCCAGCTGGATCGTCTCCACCTCGATGCCGGCAAGGCGTTGCAGCAGGCCGCCGTCGTACTCGCAGGTGTCGAAGCCGTCGGGGTGCTTGCCGACCACGGCGACCTTGCCGCCCTCCAGCTTCGCCAGCGCACGCTCGGCCGCGGCGTGGTCGACCTCGACGCCGGCTGCGACCGGCGGTCGCGCCAGCGTTGCAGTCCTTGCCGCAGTCCGCGCCAGTGCGCGCAGGCTGTCGCCGATCCCGGTCGTGTCCGGATCGGCGTACAGCCACCCGTGCGGCACGCCGGCGCGGCCGAGCGCATGCGCGGCCAGGTTGAGCCCGCAATACGCATTCAGCCGCAGACGTCCGCCGGCGCGGGGCTCGGGAAGCGCCCAGATCGCCAGCGGCACCTGCGCGCCCCGCGCGATCTCGACCGTCATCGTGGCGTCGGTGAAGGTGACCTGCAGGATGAGCATCAGGTCGATTTCGCCGGCGGCGGCGATCTCGGTGAGGGCCCGTTCGGCTGCGGCGCGGTCGAACAGCAGTTCGCGCGGGCCGACGGTGCGGATGCCGGCGGCGTCCAGCGCCGCGAAGGCGCGCGCCTTGGTCTCCTCGGCGAAAGGGACGTCGAAGGTCGGTCTCGCGAGGGCCGCGACGCCGAAGGTCAGTGCCATGTCAGGCTCCGAATCCAGGGTAGTAGTGACGGAACGAGGCATCCTCGGGCAGCACCCGCGGACCGCCCTCGCCGTAGCAGGGGTGCGCGTGCCACGGCTGCGCCGCGGCGTCGGTGAGTGCATTGAGTTCCTGCATGTACGGCACCGCGTCCGCGCGCAGGCCAGCCTCGACCGCGCGCCAGTCGGGGAAGCGCTGAAAGGCGTCGAGCCAGATCGCTCGGCCAGCCAGGTAGCCGGACGCGCCCGCGGCGTAGGCGTAGTGCAACACGCGGCGGAACTGCTGCATCCCGGCACCTGCCGAGAGCATCACCCAGGGGCGGCCGGCGATACGGCCGAGTTCGTCGAACAGCGCCTGCGCGTGGTCCGCGCCGGCCGTGCCCGGCTCGGGCAGGTCGGCTGCGGGGACCGGGCTCTCCAGCTTGAACAGGTCGACGCCGAACACCGGATCGGCGAAGGTGCGCACGCTGTCGAGCACCAGCTCGGGCTGCTTGGTCTTCATCTCCACGTACTCGGGGGTCTGCTCGGCGTCGCGCGCCAGCGGATAGACCAGCAACTCGAAGACGTAGGGCAGGTCGTAACGGCGGCAGGCCTCGCCGACACGCGCGGTAAAGGCCTGCTGCGCCTCACGCACCGCCGCATCGGCGTCCGGGCGGTACCAGGTCAGCACCTTTACGGCGTCGCCGCCGGCACGCTTGATCTTCTCCACCGACCAGTCGTCGATCTCGGCCGACAGGCGCCCACCCGGCGTCTCGACGAAAAGCGAGTCCTCGAGGGTCAGGATCATGCCGAGCGACGCGTCCAGCATCGTCACCCCGCGGGGGTAGGCATAATGCGGATCGAGCAGCATCGCGGTCGATTCGCCCTGCAGTTCGCGGATCAGGAGCTCCTTGAAACCGGCGACGTCCTCCCACACGGCCTGCGCGGTGCCACGGCGCTCGCGGATCAGGTTCTTGATCGGAGGCCGCTGGTCGACCGCAGTCATCTTGAACCGGCCCTGGCGGTCGGCGAGGCGGCGCATGCCACGGTACTTTCCTGCGGACAGCTGCATGCCGCTACTCCGGATGGGAAGCCATGAAATCGTCGACCTCGGCGCGCGTCGGCGCGCCGGCGCGGCCGCCGCCGCGCTGCACCTTCAGGGCGGCGGCGGCGGACGCGAAGCGCACGGCGTCGAGGTTTTCGGCGCCCTCAGCCAGCGCCAGCGCGAACGCGCCGTGCCAGACATCTCCTGCACCGAGCGTGTCGACCGCTGTCACGCGATGCCCGGGCAGGTGCCGGTACTCGCCGCGGGACAGGACATGCACCCCCTCGGCGCCGACCGTGACGCAGCACCAGGCGTCCAGTCCGCGCGACACGAGGCCGAGCGCGCGCACCGGGTCCGTCTCGCCGGTGAAATCGGCCAACGCCTCGTGCGAGAAGGCGAGGTGGCTCGCCGCGGCCAGCACGGCGCGCTGCGCCGGTACCGGCCGGTCAGCATCCAGTACGCCAGGCAGACCCGCGGCCCGCGCAGCCGTCAACGCAGCCAGCGCGCCCTCCGGCCAGCGGCTGTCGGCGAGCACCGCGGCGCAGCCGAGGGCACCAGGGTCCGGCAGCCAGTCGGCGGCAACCTGCATGCGAACATCGAGATAGTTGACGATCATGCGCTCGCCGGCGGCATCGAGAAGAACCGCCGACAGTGAGGACGCGCAGCCGGGGAATCGGCGCAGCCACGCGCAGTCCACGCCGTGGCCGACGAGTTCCGCCTCGATCAGTCCGGCGACCGCATCGTCGCCCAGGCGCGCCGCGAGCAGGGGCTCGCCGCCAAGTCTCGCGATCGCCACCGCCGCGGTGGCCGCCGGGCCGCCGCCGACGCAGGCGAAGGCGGAAGCCTGGTGCTTCCGCGCCGTGGCAGGGAGTTCCGGCACGCGGAACACGAAGTCTTGCACTGCGTGACCCACACAGAGGACCCTGGACATGGGCGCGGCCCGCATCCGTCGCCGTTCAGGACAGGGTCACGGCGTAGACCAGCCGCGACGTGTCGCAGCGGCTGATGCGCCACTCGACCCGGCTGCCATCGATCGCGATCGCGACCCGGTCGATGTGCAGCAGCGGCGCGCCGACGGCGAGCGGCAGTCGACGCGCGTCCTGGGCGCGCGTCACATCGGCCCGCAGTTCCTCCTCGGCACTGACGATGTTGACGCCGTACTCCTGCTGGAACATCGCGTAAAGCGCATTCGGCAGCGGCAGCCTGCGGTCGATGTCGGGAAACTGCCGGAGCGGCAGGATAATGCGCTCGAACACCGCCGGCCTGCCGCCTACCATGCGGGTCCGCACGACCTCCACCACCTGCTCGCCGGCGTCGAGCCGCAGTCGGCGAAGTTCAGGCGCCCGCGCCGCGCGGCGCCGCACCGATTCGTCCGCGCTGGTCGGCGTTGCGCGTTCCGAGCCGGGCTCCGAAAGGCGGAAGAAGCGGAACAGCGCGCGCTCCTGCGTGTGCTCGGCGACGAAGGTGCCCTTGCCCTGACGGCGCTCGATCACCTTCTCGACCGCCAGCGCGTCCAGTGCCTTGCGCACCGTCCCCTGGCTGACGTTCAACTGGCCGGCCAGCGCCTGTTCGCTGGGCAGCGCCTCGCTCGGCCGCCATGCGGACTCCGCGATCTGCTTCACGAGGAAGTCGTAGACCTGCCGGTAGAGCGGGCGGTACTGGGGCGATGCGTCCATGGCGGCAAGCGCGTCGTCGGACTCGGAATCCAAAGGGTACGCGCGCCTTGCGCCGACGTCCAGCCTCTGCTGTATGATGTGTTCTACAAGAGTTGCAGGACTGCCGAAGGAGGCCCGCGGTGAGCATCCCCCATCTTCTGGTCCACGATCCGGCCGACAACGTGGGAGTCGTGGTGGTCGAGGGCCTCGCAGCCGGCACCGAGATGCTCTGCGTGGTGACCCACGACAACACCGATTTCCGGATGCCGGTGTCGATGGACGTGCCGATCGGCCACAAGGTCGCGCTGCGCGACCTCGCGCCCGGCGATACCGTCATCAAGTACGGGCAGGACATCGGGCGCATGGTGGCGCCGGCGAAGCGCGGCGAGCATGTTCATGTCCACAATCTCAAGACCAAGCGCTGGTAGCCCGGGGGCCACGACATGAGCATGCGCAGGAAGATCTGGGCCTACCGGCGCGGGAACGGTCGCGTAGGCGTCCGCAACTACGTCGCGATCCTGCCGGTCGACGACATCTCGAACGCGGCCTGCGAGGCCGTCGCCGCGCATATCCAGGGAACGATCGCGCTGCCGCACGCGTATGGTCGCCTGCAGTTCGGCGAGGACCTGGAACTGCATTTCCGCACCATGATCGGCACCGGCGCCAACCCCAACGTCGCCGCCTGCGTGGTGATCGGTATCGAACCGGGCTGGACGCGCCGGATCGTCGACGGGATCGCCGCGACCGGCAAGCCGGTGGCCGGTTTCTGGATCGAAGGTAACGGCGATATCGCCACCGTCGCCGCGGCGTCGCGCAAGGCCAAGGAGTTCGTGCACTGGGCGACCGAGCAGGTTCGGGAGGAGTGCGATCTGGCCGAACTGTGGATCGCCGCGAAGTGCGGTGAATCCGACACGACCACCGGGCTCGCCTCTTGTCCGACGGTCGGCAACATGTACGACAAGCTGGTTCCCGCCGGTCTTTACGGCTGCTTCGGCGAGACCTCCGAACTGACCGGCGCCGAGCACCTGGCGGCCGCGCGCGCCGCCTCGCCGGCGGTGCGCGACAAGTTCATGCGGACCTGGAAGGCCTACCAGGATGACGTGATCGAGGCGCACAAGACCTCCGACCTTTCCGACAGCCAGCCGACCAAGGGCAACATCGCCGGCGGCCTGACCACGATCGAGGAGAAAGCGCTCGGCAACCTCGAGAAGATCGGCAAGAAGGTCAGTTTCATCGACGTGCTGCAGCCCGCCGAGGCGCCGTCTGCAGGGCCCGGGCTGTACTTCATGGATACCTCCTCGGCCGCGGCCGAGTGCTGCACGCTGCAGGCGGCGGCGGGTTACGTGGTGCACATCTTCCCCACCGGCCAGGGCAACGTGATCGGCAACCCCATCATGCCGGTGATCAAGGTCACCGGGAATCCGCGCACAGTCCGCGTCATGTCCGAGCACGTCGATGTCGATGTCTCCGGGATCGTTCGCCGCGAGATGACGATCGACGAAGCGGGCGACTTGCTGATCGACATGATCGTTCGCACGGCCAATGGCCGACTCACCGCCGCCGAGGCGCTCGGCCATCGCGAGTTCGTGATGACCAAGCTGTATCGCAGCGCCTGAGAGCGATCGCCGCGGTGGACACGGTCCGGCTCAGCCTGCGCGATGCCGAAGCGCTGTGCGCCGCCGCGCTCGAGGCTAGTGGCGCGTCCGCCACCGGTGCGCTGGCGACTGCGCGTGCGCTGGTCACGGCTGAAGCGGACGGGCAGGCTGGGCACGGGCTGTCGCGTGTGCCGTCCTACGCTCTGCACGTTCGCTGCGGCAAGGTCGACGGGCGCGTCATGCCGCGCGTTGAACGCGTCGCCACGGCGGCGCTGCGCGTCGACGCCGGCCATGGCCTCGCCTATCCGGCGATCGACGCCGCGCTGGTGGCGCTGGCGCCCCTGGCGCGGGAGTGCGGTATCGCGGTGGCCGCACTGCACCGCTCGCACCACTTCGGCCAGGCCGGTGCACACGCCGAACGGCTGGCCGTCGAGGGGCTGGTCGCGCTCGTGGTGGGCAACACCCCCAAGGCCATGGCGGCATGGGGCGGCCGGCGGCCGATGCTGGGTACTAATCCGCTCGCCTTCGCCGCTCCGCTGCCGGGTGCGCATCCGCCGCTGGTGGTGGATCTCGCGCTGTCAGTCGCCGCGCGCGGCAGGATCGTCGCCGCTCAGAAGTCGGGCAGCGCCATTCCCGAGGGCTGGGCGCTGGATGCGGCGGGGCAGCCCACCACCGATCCCGGCGCGGCGCTGGCCGGTACGCTGCTGCCGATCGGCGGGCCCAAGGGCGCGGCGCTGGCGCTGATGGTCGAAGTCCTCGCCGCCGCACTGACCGGTTCCAGCTGGGCCTGGGAAGCCAGCTCCTTCTTCGACGACCGAGGCGGGCCGCCCGGCGTCGGCCAGTTGCTGATCGCGATCGATGCCCGGGCGCTGTCCGGCGGCGCCTACATCGCCCGCATGGGCACTCTGTTGGAAATGATCGCCGCCGACCCGGACGTACGTCTTCCGGGCGAGCGACGCTTGGCGCTGCGTGCGCGCGCCATGCGTGACGGCATCAGCGTTCCGCGCGCACTGCACGACGAAATCCGCAACCTGGCGCCCGCGGCCTGACGCGGCGCGGCAGGTGCGCGCCAGATGGGGGACTGATGGCAGACATCGTGATCACCGAATTCATGGACGAGGCCGCCATCCGCGCGCATTTGTCGGGCTTCGATGTGCGCTACGACCCGACGCTGGTCGACTCGCCCGACGCGCTGCGTGCGGCGCTGGCCGGCGCGCGGGGCCTGATCGTGCGCAATCGCACCCAGGTGCGCGGTCCGTTGCTCGACCAGGCCCCCGCGCTGGCGGTGGTCGGACGCCTCGGCGTCGGCCTCGACAACATCGACGTGGAGGCGTGCCGGTCGCGCCGGATCGACGTGTTCCCCGCCACCGGCGCAAATGACCTTTCGGTCGCGGAGTACGTCGTCACGGCCGCGCTGCTGCTGCTGCGCGGCGCCTGGTTCGCGAGCGCCGCGGTCGTTGCCGGGCAGTGGCCGCGCCAGCGCCTGATGGGACGCGAGGCCCATGGCAAGCGCCTCGGCCTGGTCGGCTTCGGCGCCATCGCGCGCGAGACCGCGAGCCGCGCCCGCGCGCTCGGAATGACGATTGCCGCGCACGACCCATTCCTGCCCGCCGCGCATCCCGCGTGGGCCGGCGTCGACAACCTGACCCTGGCCAACCTGCTTGCGACCAGCGACGTGGTCAGCCTGCATGTCCCGCTGACGCCGCAGACCACGCGGCTGGTCGACGCCGACGCGCTGGCGCGAATGAAGCCGGATGCGATCCTCGTCAACGCGGCGCGAGGTGGAATCGTGGACGAAGCGGCCCTCGTCGACGCCCTGCGGTCCGGGCGCCTGGGCGGAGCGGCGCTCGATGTGTTCGAGTGCGAACCGGTCGATCCCGCCGGCGGCAAAGCCTTCGCCGGAATACCGAACCTCCTGCTGACGCCCCACATCGCCGGCGTGACGGTCGAATCCAACGTGCGGGTCAGCGACGTCACCGCGCGGGCGGTGGCCGCACGCCTTGCCGGATGAGCGACGGCGCCCGCCCCGCGGCCGCGCGGCGCATCGGCACGGAACCCGCGCGCATGAACGGCGATTACGACCTGCTGGTGGTCGGTGGCGGAATCAATGGCGCCGGCATCGCCCGTGATGCGGCCGGCCGTGGTTTGTCCGTGCTGCTGGTCGAGCAGGACGACCTGGCGGGCCACACCTCGTCGGCCAGTACCAAGCTGATCCACGGCGGCCTTCGCTACCTCGAGCATCGAGAGTTCCGTCTGGTGCGCAAGGCGCTCGCCGAGCGAGAGCGCCTGATCGCTGCTGCCCCGCATATCCTGTGGCCGATGCGCTTCGTGATGCCGCACGATGCGCACCTGCGGCCGGCATGGATGATCCGCGTCGGACTGTTCTTCTACGACCACCTTGCGCGTCGCGACCGCCTGGCCGGGTCGCGCGCCGTCGACCTGCGCAGCCACCCAGCGGGCAGGGCGCTGAGACCTGCGTTCCGACGCGGTTTCGAATACTCGGATGGATGGGCCGACGACGCACGACTGGTCGTGCTCAACGCGATCGACGCGCGCGAGCGCGGCGCCACGGTGCTGACCCGCACCCGCTGCGAGGCGGTGACGCGCGACGGCGGCTGGCACGCGTTGCTGGCGGGTCCGAGCGGACGCACCGCGGTCGGCGCTCGGGCGCTGGTCAACGCCGCGGGGCCTTGGGCGGCCGACTTCCTGCACCGCCGCTCGCCGCTGGCTGCCCGGCACAGGGTGCGCCTCGTGAAGGGCAGCCACATCGTGGTGCGGCGCCTGTTCGATCATGACCATGCCTACATCTTTCAGGCCCCGGACCGGCGGATCGTGTTCGCGCTGCCCTACGAGGGCGACTTCACGCTGCTCGGCACCACCGACGTCGAACACGGGGGCGATCCCGGCGCGGCGCGGATCAGCGGTGCCGAGATCGAATACCTGTGCATGATGGCAAATCGTTACTTCGCCAGGGGCATCGCGGCGGCGGACGTGGTGTGGAGTTTCGCCGGCCTGCGCCCCTTGCTCGACGATGATTCCGACGATCCTTCGGCCGTGACCCGGGACTACGTGCTCGACCTGGATGAGCAAGGCGCGCCGGCGCTGTCCGTGTTCGGCGGCAAGCTGACCACTTATCGGGTACTGGCCGAAGCGGCGGTCGATCGCGTCGCGACGGCGCTCGGTGGGAACCGGACGGCCTGGACGGCGGGCGTGCCGCTGCCGGGCGGCGACCTGCCGGGCGCGGACTTCGATCGTTTCCAGCGCGAAACCGCAGCGCGCTGGCCGTGGCTGCCATCCGCCTTGTGTTTGCGGCTGGCGCGAGCCTACGGCACCCGCATGGAGAGGATCCTTGGCGCCGCGAAGGCGATGGCGGATCTTGGTGATGCGGTGTTGCCCGGCCTGTACGCGACCGAGATCGACTATCTGTTACGCGAGGAGTGGGCGTGCACCGCCGACGACATCCTCTGGCGGCGCAGCAAGCTGGGACTGCATCTCGGCCCGGAGGCGCCGGCCATCCTCGACCGTTGGATCGCCGCGCGCCGGCCGGCGGTGGCGTAAGCAGCCCGAAGGGAGCACACATGTCGCGCTACGTCCTCGCCCTGGACCAGGGCACCACCAGTTCGCGCTCGATCCTGTTCGATTGGCGCGGCGGGATCGTCGCCGTCGCGCAGCGCGAGTTCACGCAACACTTCCCCCGGCCAGGCTGGGTCGAACACGACGCCAACGAGATTTGGGTCTCGCAGGCGGTGACCATCGCGGAGGTGCTTGCCCGCGCGGGAGTCGCGGCGGGCGATCTGGCGGCGGTCGGCATCACCAACCAGCGCGAGACGGTGGTGTTGTGGGAGCGGGACACCGGGCATCCGGTGGCGCCCGCCATCGTCTGGCAGGATCGACGCACGGCGGAACGCTGCGACGCGTTGCGCACGGCAGGGCACGAGGCGCGGGTCGCGCAGCGGACCGGCCTGCTGATCGATCCCTACTTCTCCGGCACCAAGCTGGCCTGGCTGCTGGACCATGTGCCGGACGCGCGCGCCAGGGCGGAGCGCGGCGAACTGTGTTTCGGCACCGTCGACAGTTGGCTGGCGTGGAAACTGACCGGCGGACAGGCGCACGTGACCGATGCCAGCAACGCCAGCCGCACGCTGCTGATGAACCTGGAAGGCGGCTGGGATCCGGAGATGCTGGCGCTGTTCGACGTTCCTGCGGCCTGCCTGCCGCGGGTGCTGCCATCCTCCGCCGACACGGGCCTGGTGGCGCGGATCGAGGGTCACGAGGTTCCCTTGACCGGGATCGCGGGCGACCAGCAGGCCGCGCTGTTCGGCCAGACCTGCTTCCGGCCCGGAATGGCCAAGAACACCTACGGCACCGGATGCTTCATGCTGATGAACACCGGCTCGCGGCCGCTGCGTTCGCGCCACCGCTTGCTGACGACGGTGGCGTGGGACGTCGGGTCACGCTCGTACGCGCTCGAAGGCAGCGTGTTCGTGGGCGGCGCGGTGGTGCAGTGGCTGCGCGACGGACTGGGACTGATCGAGCGCTCTGCCGATGTCGAGGCGCTCGCGGCCAGCGTGCCGGACAACGGCGGCGTGTTCCTGGTGCCGGCGTTCACCGGGCTCGGCAGCCCGCACTGGGACGCCTATGCGCGCGGCACCATTCTCGGCCTGTCGCGCGGCAGCCATCGTGGCCATCTAGCCCGCGCGGCGCTGGAATCGATCGCCTTCCAGAGCGCCGAACTGCTGGCCGCGATGCAGGCTGACGCCGGCCAGCCGCTGATCGAACTGCGGGTCGACGGCGGGGCGACCGCCAACGATCTGCTGATGCAGTTCCAGGCCGACTTGCTGGGCGTGCCGGTGGTCCGGCCGCGGGTCACCGAGACCACCGCGCTCGGTGCGGCCTATCTGGCTGGCCTCGCCACGGGCTTCTGGTCGACGGCCGAGGATCTGGCGGGGGCCTGGCAGGCGGAACGGGTCTTCGAGCCCGGCATCGGCCGCGACCAGGCAGGGGAGGCGATGCGCCAATGGTCGCGCGCAGTGGCGCGGGCGCGGGGGTGGAGCGAGGAATGACAACGCACCGGCGGCACGGCGCGGCGGATCATTTCAGGATGTCGCCGAGGCAGAGGTACTTGGTCTCGACATACTCGTCGATTCCCTGGCGCGCGCCTTCGCGGCCCAGGCCCGACTGCTTGACACCGCCGAACGGCACTTCGGCGGTCGACACCAGCCCGGTGTTGACGCCGACCATGCCGTACTCGAGCGCCTCGGCGACGCGGAAGATACGCCCGATGTCGCGGCTGTACAGGTAGCTGGCAAGCCCCGACTCGGTGGCGTTGGCCAGTGCGATGGCGTCTGCTTCGGTCTCGAAGCGGAATACCGCGGCGACCGGGCCGAAGGTTTCCTCGCGAGCGCAACGCATCTCCGGCGTGACGTCGGCCAGCACGGTCGGCATGAAGAAGCGCGGACCGACCGCATTCGCACGGCGACCGCCAGCGAGCAAACGTGCGCCCTTGGCGAGAGCATCGGCGACGTGGGACTCGACCTTCGCGACCGCGTCGTCGTCGATCAGCGGGCCCTGGGCCACCCCGGGCTCGAAGCCGGTACCGAGCCGGATGTCGCGCGCCTTGGCCGCCAGCCGCTCGACGAAGGCCTCGTAGACCCCCGCCTGCACGAGGAAGCGGTTCGCGCAGACGCAGGTCTGTCCGGCGTTGCGGTACTTGCTGACCATCGCGCCCTCGACCGCGCTGTCGAGGTCGGCATCGTCGAAAACTATGTAGGGTGCGTTGCCGCCCAGTTCGAGGCTCAACTTCTTCACGCTCGGCGCGCATTGCGCCGCGAGCAGGCGACCGACCTCGGTCGAGCCGGTGAAGGAGAGGTGGCGCACCAGCGGGCTGGCGCACAGGGCCTTGCCGATCGCCACCGAGCCGCTCGCGTCCGAGGTCAGGACATTGAGCACGCCCGCGGGCAAACCCGCCTGGTGGGCGAGTCTGGCCAAAGCCAGCGCGCACAGGGGCGTGGCCTCGGCGGGCTTGACCACCACGGTGCAGCCGGCAGCGAGCGCGGGCGCGACCTTGCGGGTGATCATCGCAATCGGGAAATTCCAGGGGGTAATCGCCGCGCAGATCCCGATCGGCTGCCGGACGACGAGGTAGCGCTTGTTCGGATCGTTGGTCGGGATGGTCTCGCCGTAGACGCGGCGCGCCTCCTCGGCGAACCATTCGATGAAACTCGCGCCGAAAGTGACCTCGGCGCGCGCCTCGGCCAGCGGCTTGCCTTGTTCGGCGGTCATGATCCGAGCGAGGTCGTCGGCGTGCGCTTGTAGCAGGTCGAACCAGCGCCGGAGGATCCCGGCCCGGTCCCTGGCCGTCCTGGCCCGCCAAGGCGGCAGGGCGATTGCGGCGGCTGCGATCGCGGCATCCGCTTCGGATGCACCGAGCAGCGGGACGTCGGCGAGTTTTTCTCCCGTCGCCGGATCGATCACGTCGAACCTCGCGGGGCCGGCGATCCATGTGCCGTCCAACAGCGCGTGGGTCTGCAACACGTCCGGAGTCTGCAGCGCGAGAAGTGGATTGTTGCGGTGTTCCATGGCTGGCAATGGTCGGTGCGGGGTCGGCCGTGTTCGACCGTTGCGCGGGGATTGTTGGGGGCGTTGCGACGGCGCAGTGCCGTTATGCGTCTAATACATATTATGTCAAGTCAGCACGACGCATGGGGTGGCTGCTCCGGAAGCCTCCTCACCGATTCGATGCAACCGACCAGCAACACGCCGCCGACGATCGCAATTCCACACATCAGCACCGAAGCCATCAGGGCTCCGCCGGCCGCGAGCCATGCGGCCACCGCCAGCGCGGCAACGGTGCCGACGGAGAGCAGGCATTGCACGATGCGGCCAAGCCATGCATGCGATGCAACGACCTGCACCGGCAAAGCCGCTCCCAGCCAAAGCCCGGCCAAGCCGAGTAATCCGCCAGCGCCCAAGGACCCCAGCGCGACGCCCGCCGCCCACGAACCTTCGAAGAAAACGCCGGCTGCTGAAAGCACGGCAACCACCATCCAAGGGCCGATTGCCACCGTCGATCCGAGCGCCGCCAGCGTGACGAGCCCGCGGAACCACAGACTGCGGGAAAGACGACTCAATCGCTCCACCACCTCACGCTCCGGTTGCTGCGAGATCGCCATGGTACCCCGGGCCGTCCACGACTGCGCTGGAAGCGACGTTCGGCCGGCCCGCTGGCGGCTTCAGCACGCCGCAGCCGTTCATCGTCTTGCGTTCGTGCAGACACCGGCGCAAAAAGACTTCTCTGGCCGTGCGCATCCCGAATAATGGTGCCCGGGGCCGGACTCGAACCGGCATGGCCCTTGCGGGCCGGGGGATTTTAAGTCCCTTGCGGCTACCGATTTCGCCACCCGGGCGCGCCGCAATCATAGCCCTCGACGGCCCCTGCCCCGAAACCGCTAGGAGGCAGGTGTACGGGCCTCTCGCCGTGCCTCGGGCTACCAATCGCGACAATCGAACAGCGGTGCGGACGGCCGGCGCCGAACTCGCGATGGTGAAGGCCTGGGTCGGAATCGAACCGGCGTACACGGCTTTGCAGGCCGCTGCATGACCACTCTGCCACCAGGCCGTGATGGCGCGACGGCGCATGGCGCCGCCAGAAACGACAAGACCCCGGGGGCGCCGAGGTCCTGCTTGAACGGAATCTGGAGCGGGAAACGAGACTCGAACTCGCGACCCCGACCTTGGCAAGGTCGTGCTCTACCAACTGAGCTATTCCCGCAGCGAACGCGCATCATACGGAAGGCCCCGGGGCTGTCAACCCCTCGGGGAAACTCGCGCCGTTGCTCACTGACGATCGCGAATCAGTGGCCATGCGGCCTTGAGGTACTGCGCAGCCGACCACAGCGTGAGCACGGCCGCGCCGACCAGCAGCCAGCGCCCGGTCTCATAGAGCGGTAACGCAAGGAGCGGAAACTTCGGGTGCTGGAACAGCAGCACGCTGATCGCAACCATCTGCACGATGGTTTTGATCTTGCCGATCGCGGCGACTCCGACGGCCATTCGCTCGCCGATCGCCGCCATCCACTCTCGCAACGCCGAGATCGTGACTTCTCGGCCGACGATGATCGCGGCGACAACCGCCATCAGGGGCGTCGGGTCGGCCTGGACGATCAGGAACAGCGCGACCACGACGGCGATCTTGTCCGCCACCGGGTCGAGAAAAGCCCCGAACGCGGATGTCATGCCCCAACGTCGCGCGATCCATCCGTCGAGCCAGTCGGTGAGCGCGCCGGCGACGAACAAGCTGGCCGCGAGAAGGTTCATACCCGGATACGGCAGGTAGAAAGCCACCACCATCATCGGCACCAGCGCGATGCGGAACAGCGTCAGAAGGTTGGGAATGGTCAGCGGCATCGCATCAGGGCATCGCAGATTGGGCTCCCATACGCGCCGCGGCACCCGTTCGCGCCCTCGAGCCGCGGTGCCAGCCGTCCCGGCGACGACTGGATCGCGGATACCGGGCGACAGGCGCCGGAAGCGCCGGCAGCGGCGTAGTCTGCCGCATTTGCCCTCATCCGTGCAGCGCCTGATAGATGCGCGCGGCCAGCGCGCGGTCGATGCCGGGCACCGCGGCCAGTTCCTCCACGCCCGCGCCCTGCACGCCGGCGAGGCCACCAAAGTGCCTGAGCAGCAGCGATCGGCGCCGCACGCCGATCCCGGCGATCCCCTCCAGCGTGCTGGTATCGCGGGTCTTCTGGCGCCGAGCGCGGTGCCCGGTAATGGCGAAGCGGTGCGCCTCGTCGCGCACCCACTGCACCAGATGCAGCCCCGGATCATCCTCGCGCGGCCGCAGCGCACGGCCGCTCGGACCGCCGAGAACCAGTTCTTCGAGACCGGGCCGGCGATCCGGCCCCTTCGCGACGCCGACCACCGCGACTCCCTGAACCGCAAGTTCGGATAGAACCGCTTCGGCTTGGGCCAATTGCCCTCGCCCACCATCGATGAGCAGCAGGTCCGGTATTGGTCCGTGCTCCTTCTGCGCGCGGCGGAAGCGCCGCTGCAGGGCTTGGCGCATCGCGCCATAGTCGTCGCCGGGCGCCACGCCATCGATGTTGTAGCGACGATATTGCGCTTTTACCGGCCCGCTGCGGTCGAACACCACGCAGGACGCCACCGTGGCCTCACCCCGTATGTGGCTGACGTCGAAACACTCGATGCGGGCCGGCGGGGTCTCGAGGCCGAGGAGCGTCGCCAGCGAGTTCCAGCGCGCCTCGATGGTATCGCGGCTCAGTTTCTGGGTGGCGATCGCCTGCATGGCGTTGCGCAGCGCCATTTCCACCAGCCGCGCCCGCTCGCCGCGCTGCGCATGCCGCAATTCCACCCTTCCGCCGCGGCGCTCGGACAATGCGGCGGACAGCAGTTCGTCGTCCTCGATCGGGTGCGACAGCAGCACCAGATGAGGCGCCGGGTGCTCGATATAGTGCTGCGAGACGAATGCGCCGAGCACGGTCGTCGCATCGGCATCGGCCGGCGCGCGGGGAAAGAACGAGCGTCCGCCGAGGCTCACCCCGTTACGGAAGAACAGCGCATGCACGCATGCCATGCCGTCGCCCACCGCGCAGCCGAGAACATCCGCCTCCTGCTCCGCAGTGCTGACGAACTGCCTGGCCTGCACCTGTTTGAGGGTGGCGATCTGGTCGCGGAGCAGTGCCGCACGTTCGAAGTCCAGCGCGCGACTGGCGGCGTCCATTTCGGCCGCCAGTTCGCCGGTGACCGTCGTGCTGCGGCCGTCGAGGAACATCGCTGTGTGGCGCACATCGCGCGCGTACTCCTCATGGTTGATCAGACCGACGCAAGGGGCGGTACAGCGTCCGATCTGGTGTTGCAGGCACGGTCTAGAGCGGCCGCGGAAGAAACTGTCCTCGCATTGCCGTACGCGGAACAGCTTCTGCAGCAGATCGATGCTCTCACGTACCGCGTGCGCGCTGGGAAATGGACCGAAGTAGCGCCCCGCCCTGCCCCGCGCGCCGCGGTGGAAACCGAGGCGGGGAAACTCCTGATCGGTGGCTAGATGAATCCATGGGTAGCTCTTGTCGTCGCGCAACAGCACGTTGTAACGCGGCTTGAGCGACTTGATGAGTTCGTTTTCCAGCAGCAGCGCCTCGGCTTCGGTCCGGGTTACCGTGGTCTCGATGGCGGCGATGCGCGACACCATCGCCATCAGGCGCGGCTGCAGCTGCGGGCGCGAGAAATAGCTGCCGACGCGCTTGCGCAGGCTCGATGCCTTGCCGACATAGAGGACTGCGCCCTGGTCGTCCAGCATGCGATAGACGCCGGGGCCCGCGCCCAGCGCCTGCGCAACCGCTTTGCCGTCGAACGCTTCCGTCATCGCTCAAGGGTCTACCAGCCGGCTTCCGCGAGTGCAACGACCGGGGTCTCGGCGCCACCGACGGCGCTTGGCGCGCGGATGGCCGGGCAGCACGCTACAAGCCTTCGAAATCGTGTCAGGCCGGACACGCTTTTTGCGCCCGCGCTGCGCGGGGCGAGCATCAGGCGCGGCTTCGCGGACGATGCGCGTGCAACGTCCTCGGCGGACCGGCGCGCGGCAAGGCAATCCGGGGATCGGCTGGGGAGCCTCTGAACAAGGCGTTGCACTCGCGTTGCTTCCGTGCTTGTCCGCACCAAGGCGGGTGCCGCCGGGCGTGGTGGTTCCACGGCCAAGGCGGCCAACGCGGGTGCGGGCGCACACAGAAGCCACCCCCGGGGCTGGGATTCTGCGGCCATCCAGCCGCGTTGCGCGCCCTGTGCGTGGAGCCACCACGCCCGGCAACGCGCTCCTTATCGGCCGGCCGCACAACGTCCGGCGCGGTTGCGGATCCTTGCTCAGAGGCTCCCTAGTCGCCGATCGGCACGCGCCGGATCTGGCCGGTTCCGGTGTCGATGCGCAGCACCTCGTGGGCGTTGGTGTTGGCGACCCACAGCGACTGCGCGGCGCTCGCGATGCCCCCGGGCTCATGCAGTCGGTAAGGCACGGCGAGCGTACGCACGCCGCCGCCGCGCAGCGACAGCGCCTTGATCTTTCCGTTGAGCGTGTCGGCAATCCAGAGGATCGACCCACCGGGATCGAGAGCGATCGCCGTCGGTCCCTGCAAGCGAACCCGGTTCGGGACGCCGTCGGTATCACCTGACTCGTACAGACCTGCGCCGGCGAGCGTGCGTACATGGGCATCGAGCAGGCGCACCGACCGGATTGCCGACGCATCGGCATCGGCCACGTAGAGCGCCTGGACGCCTGCGGCTACGCCGGACGGGCGTGCGAACGCTGCGATGTCGATGCCGCCGTCTCGTAGGTCATGGGCCCCGGTGCCGACCACGCGGCCTATGATCCGGCGCGCGAGGTCGATGGCCCAGACCTGGTTCGAGCCGGACATCGCGATGAACAGTTGCTCGGCGGCCGCCGTGAGGTCGCAGGGCGCGTTGAGACCGGTGCCCCGAAGATTTGGCGAGTCCACCACCGCTTCCAGTCCCTGCTGACCGGTGCCGGCGAGGGTGTCAACCTCGCCGTTGTGCAGACGCACCCGCCGGATCGCGTGGTTGCCGCGATCTGCCACGTAGAGCAGGTCCTTGACGATCGCCATGCCCTGCGGGTCGTTGAATGCGGCATCGCCACCCTTGCCGTCCCAGAAACCAGGGTTGCCAGATCCGAACTGGCGGAGCACGCGGCCGTCGTGTGTGACTTCGATGATCCGGTTGTGCCCGGAGTCGGCGACATAGAGCAGGCTTTCGGTCGCCAGCACCCGTCCCGGAAACCGCAGCGGCAGCTTCGACTCCGGCCGTGCCGCCGGTTGCACGGACTCGTACACCCGGGCGTCGCGCGCAGCCGCGTCCTCCAGCAGGTCGTTAACCAGCGGGTCGAGCATGCTGCGATGGCCCTCGCCGACGAACGTCCGCACCGGACGGCCCGAGGTGTCGAGTACCACCAGCGTGGGCCAGGCATTGACGCCCCAGACGTCCCATGCCTGGAAGTGGGGATCCGACGCGACCGGGTGGCGGATGAAGGCGCGATTGACCGCCTTGAGCACGTTCGCAGGTTCGCGCTCGGCGGGAAACCTCGGGCAGTGGATCGATACCACGCACAGTCCGTCGTGGTACTTGACCTCGAGGTGCCGAAGGTCGGGAATGTTGTGTTGCGAATGGGTGTTGCTATAGCTCCAGAAGTGAAGGATGACGACCCGGCCGCGCAGCGCGCGCAGGCGCACCGGCTGGTCGACGTTCACCCATTCCAGTCCGTCCGGAAGCTCCGGAACGGAAACGCTGCTGTCCACGGCCCACCCACTGCCCGCTGATCCCCGTCAGAAGCATAGGGGCTCCACCGCCCAGCGGACGTCGAACATGTGAACAAATGTTCACGCGACGACCGTCTATGGTGCGCGTCTACGCAGCGCGGCATCCAGCCAGCCGCCGGCGGCATGATTTCTTCATCTCGCAGCGGGTCGAGACGGCGCCTTCCTGCGCCTTCTGCGCGGCGCCAGTCGGGATCTGTCGCCACACGCGTCGTCTGAACCGTTCGCCGGACGGATCGATTCGCGACGACTGCCAACCATGCGGCGCGCTATCCGGATCTCCCCTCGACGCCCTGCAGGGACGCGTCGACAGAGCCCGCGAGCCGCGTTTCGGCACGCGCCAGATCGGCCTCGGTGTCGACCCCGGGCGGGAAGGGCTCAGGGGCGAGGCCGACGGCCAGGGCGTGGCCCGCCTCGAGGACGCGCAGTTGCTCCAGCGCCTCGACGTCCTCCAGCAACCCGCGCGGCAAGCTGGCGAAATGCCGCAGGAATCCGGCCCGGTAGGCATAGATGCCGATGTGGCGCAGGAACACGACACTGCCGGGCAGCCGCGTGCGATCGACGGCGAACGCATCGCGCGCCCAGGGCACCGCGGCGCGCGAAAAGTACAGGGCACGGCCGCGCGCATCGCGCACGACCTTGACCACGTTCGGATCGAACAGTTGCCCGACCTCGTCGATCGGCGTGGCGAGGGTGGCCATGTCGGTACCGGGGTCGCCTGCCAGCGCGGCCGCCACGGCCACGATCCCGCTCGCCGGGGCGAACGGCTCGTCGCCCTGCAGATTGACCACCACGGTGTCGTCGTCCCAGCCGCGCAGGTGGGCGACCTCGGCGAGGCGGTCGGTGCCGGACGGGTGGTCGCTGCGCGTCATGGCCACTGCAACGCCCAGCGGCGACACCACGGCGGCGATCTCCGCTGCATCGGTCGCCACCACCACTTCCATGGCGCCGGCACGACGGGCGCATTCGACCACATGCGCCACCAGCGGACGGCCACCGAGCAGCCGCAGCGGCTTGCGCGGCAGGCGTGTGGACCCGAGCCGCGCGGGGATGGCGACGACGAACCGGTCGATCACGCGACCCTCCTTGACAGGGCGTGCAGTTGTTCGTGCAGACGATCGATGAAGGCGAGCGGCAGTTCCGCCTCGACCGGCACCACCCAGGTCCGGGCATCGGCGAAGCGGGAGCACTTCACCGCATCCTTCTCGGTGACCAGCACCGGCAGATCGTCATCGAAGGCCAGTTCTCGACCCTCGAACGGATAGTGGTCGGGCCAGGGATGAGGTCGAACCCGGATGCCGAAGCCCTGCAGCAGGGCGAAAAACCGGTCGGGATTGCCGATCCCGGCCACCGCGTGCACCTCGCGGCCGCGCAGCGCATCCAGCGCCAGCGCACGGCCCGAACCGTCGAGCGCGAGCGCGCGCTGGCCGACGACGCGCATCGACACTTCGCCCGCGCGCGGCGCTCCGCCGTTGGTCACGATGTGATCCACGCCCAGGGCGCGGGACACCGGCTCCCGCAGGGGGCCGGCCGGCAGCAGGTGTCCGTTGCCGAACCGACGATTGCCGTCCACCACCAGCACTTCGAGGTCGCGGGCGAGCGCCCAGTGCTGCAGCCCGTCATCGCACAGCACGACGTCGCAGCCGCGCCGTGCGAGAAGTGCCGCCGCCGCGGCGCGGCGGCGGCCGGTGGCGACCGGGACGCCGGTGGCGCGCACCAGCAGCAGCGCCTCATCGCCGTGCGCCGCCGGGTCGGCGTGCGGTTCGACCATGCCAGGGCGCCGCCGGCGTCCGCCGTAACCGCGCAGTGCGATTCCCGGATGCCAGCCGCGCTGGCGGAGCTCGACGGCGAGGGCCGCCACCAGCGGCGTCTTTCCCGTTCCGCCGACGGTGAGGTTGCCGATCACCAGGACCGGGACCCCGATCCGCGCGCTACCCAGAATCCCGGCCCCGTACAGCCATCGCCGCAGGCCCAGTGCGCCCCGGTAGACCAGCTCCAGCACGCGCAGCGGCCAAGGTGGGGGAGCACCGCCATACCAGATCGCTTCCAGTCGCTCGCGCAGAGCAGGCATCGGGCACCGCTCAGTCGCCGCGCAGCTCGAGGCCGGAGAGCCGGGAGTAGTGGCCGCCGCGCGCCAGCAGTTCGGCGTGGCGCCCGCGCTCGACGAGCTGCCCGCGGTCGAGCACCACGATCTGGTCCGCGTGCTCCACGGTCGAAAGACGATGCGCGATCACCAGCGTGGTGCGGCCGCGCATGGTGCGCTCCAGCGCGTCCTGGATCAGGCGCTCGGATTCGGTGTCAAGCGAGGACGTCGCTTCATCGAGGATCAGGATCGGCGCATTCTTGAGCAGGGCCCGCGCGATCGCGAGTCGCTGCCTTTGGCCACCGGACAGCAGCATTCCGCCCGAGCCGATCGGGGTATCGAAGCCCTGCGGCAGGCGCTCGATGAAATCGAGCGCGTTGGCCGCGGTTGCGACGTCCACCAGCCGCTCGCGCGTCACCGCGCAGGGGCTGCCGTACGCGATGTTGGCTGCGACCGTGTCGTCGAACAGCAGCACGTCCTGGCTGACCAAGGCGATCTGGCGTCGGAGGTCCTCCAGCCGGTAATCCGAGATCGGCACGCCGTCCAGCAACACTGTGCCTGCGTCCGGCTCGTACAGCCGCGGGAGCAGGCGAACGAGGGTCGACTTGCCGCTTCCGGATCGACCCACGATCGCAGTGACGGTCCCTGGAGCCACCTCGAACGACAGACCGGCGAGCGCCGGCGGCTTGTCAACGGCGTATCGCACCGCAACGTCGCGGAACACGATCCGGCCTTCGGCTCGCGCCAGGGCACGGGTGCCGCGATCTGACTCGGGCTCGGCATCCAGCACCTCGAACAGGCCGCTCGCCGCCGCCACGCCCTTCTGGATCATGCCCTGAACGTTGGTGATGCGCTTGAGCGACGGCAGCATGGCCATCATCGCCGTCATCAGCGACACGAAGGCGCCCGCCGACAGCCGCTGCGCCATCGCCTCCTGGCTCGCGACCCAGATGATCACCGCCAGCGCAATCGCCGCCAGCAGCTGCACCAGCGCGGAGCTGACCGCCTTGGTGGCCTCGACCTTGACCTGCAGCCGGCGGTTGCGCTCGGCCACTGCCGCGAAACGCGCCACCTCGCGCTCCTGCCCGCCATAGACCTTGACCACGTGCTGGCTGCCAACCGCTTCCTCGGCGATGTGCGCCAGTTCGCCCACCGAGGCCTGGATCCGGGTGTTGATCCTCCGATAGCGCCGCCCGACCACCGTGATGATGCCGGCGATCAGGGGTCCCATGATGAGCATCGCGGTGGTCACCCTGACGCTCTGCATGAGCATCACCGTCAGCAGCGCTCCGAGCGTGAGCAGATCGGTGATCGCGACCTTCACCGCGTCGCTGCTGGCTTGCGCGACCTGCTCGGTGTGGTAGGTCAGGCGCGTCACCAGCACCGCACCCGGTCGCTGGTCGAACCAGCGAGACGGCATGCGCAGGTACTTGGCCAGCACCTGCTCGCGCAGCGTCTGCACCACCCCGCGGCCGATGCGCGCCATTCCGTAGTCGGTCACGAAGGTCGCCATGCCGCGGGCGAGGAACAGACCGACGATGACGAACGGAAGCCACGCCGCGACGGCCGGATCCGGCGCCACGAAGGTCTGGTCGATCAGTGGCTTCATCAGGGCGGTGAAGGCCCCCGCCGCCGCGGCCTCCACCAGCATGCCGCAGAATGCCAGCGTCGCCAGCGGCCAGTGCGCGCCCGTATACCCCAGCAGCCGCCGGTAGGTCGCCGCGCTGGACACGCGCGGTCCGGCGTCCGGCGCTGCCGCGTCCATGCGCTTACCGCCCGGCCTCGGCCGGAACGGTGGCAATCTGCAGATTGGCGAAACCGAGCTGCGCCAGGGCGTCCATCGCGGTCACCACCGCCTGGTGCGGCGTGCGGCCGTCGGCGCGCAGCACGACGCGTTGGCCGCGGTTGTTGCCGGCTGCCTGCGCGAGCGCAGCACGCAAGGTCTCCAATGACGGATTGAGCACCTCGCTGGACCCGACGTAGTAGCGGCCTTCGCGATCGATCAGCAGCACCAGTTCCTGGCCTTCGGTCGACGCGGCCTCGGCGGATGCCTCCGGCAGGGTGATCCGGACCCGCGTCGAATTGGAGAACGTGGTCGTCAGGACCAGGAACATCAGCAGGACCAGCATGACGTCGATCAGCGGGATCACGTTGATCTCGAAATCGTCTTCGTGGCCCGGGGGCGCGATCCTCACCGCGTCGCCCCCCGCGCGGCGGACGGTGCATCGAGCGCGTCCAGCAGGGCCAGCACCTCGCGCTCCATCGCGATGCCGTAGCCGGCGATGCGGGAGCGGAAATAGCGGTGGAACACGTACGCGGGCACTGCCACACACAACCCCGCCGCGGTGCAGACCAGCGCCTCGCCGATACCGCCGGCCATGTGCTGCGCATCGCCGACGCCATGCACCATGGCGGCGAGGAACATCCGGATCAGGCCGATCACCGTGCCGAGCAGCCCGAGCAGGGGCGAGATCAGGGCCAGGGTGCCGAGCGTGGTGAGAAAGCGGTTGAGGTCGTGCATGACCTGGCGGCCGATGTCCTCGACTCTTTCTCGCACCGCATCGCGGCCCAGATGACGGGCGCGCAGCACGCCGCCGAGCAGCCGCCCGAGCGGCGACCCCGCCTCCAGCGCGTCGATGTGGCCGGCTTCGATGCGGCGTCCGGCCGCCCAGTCGCGCACCTCGGCACCGAGGCCGGTCGGTGTCACCGACTTCGCGCGCAGCGTCCAGAACCGCTCGACCACGATCGCGAGCACCAGCACGGAACAGAACGCGATGGGCACCATGCCCCATCCACCCGCCAACAGCAGCTCGAGCACGCGACGACCCCGCACCGGAAGGAGCAGGAATCATAGCAGCGCGACCGCGGGGGACGTTGCTGCACGATCCCCCGGTTCAGGGCTCCTGCCACGCCCGTGGAACGGACCGCCGCTCGAGCGCGCGGACCTGCACGCCGGACGGCGACAGCCGCAACCGGATCGCACCGCTGGTGCCGGTGTGCAGTACGTCGGCGCCGGCGCCGCGCAGGCGGTCGACGACTTCCGGTGCGGGGTGGCCGAACCGGTTGCGGTGCCCGGCCGATGCCACGCCGATGCGCGGCGCAACCGCGGCGACCAGCGCCGGACTCGACCCGCCGCGACTACCGTGGTGCGGCAGCACCAGCACGTCGGCGCGCACGACCGGGGCCGCGCGCGCCAGTCGCTGCTCGACGATCGCGCCGATGTCGCCGGGCAGCAGGACCGCACGCTCGCCGGCGGCGACCCGCAGCACGCACGAGGCTTCGTTGCCGAGCGGCGGAAAATGCTCCGGCGGATGCAGGATCTCGAAATCGACCCCGTCCCAGGTCCAACGCATGCCGGCCTCGCAGGTCCGGCCTCGCCCGCTGCCGGGGCCGGCCAGCACGTCTGCCCTCGGATGGCTCCGCAGCACCGCCTCCGCCCCGCCTGCGTGGTCGCCGTCGCCATGACTGATCACCACCCGGTCGAGTCGCCGCACGCCGATCGCCCGCAGCGCCGGCACGACGACCGCCGCACCGGCATCGAAGCCCTCGGGCCGCGCCGGACCGGTGTCGTACAGCAGGGCGTGGCCGGCGGTGCGCACGACCACCGCGAGCCCCTGCCCCACGTCCAGCACTGTGAGGTCCACGCTGCCAGGGGCGGGTCCCGGTAGCCGCGGCCAAAGCATCGGAAGCCACAGCAGCGGCGCCAGCAGGCGACCGGGCACCGCCCGCGGCAGCAGCACGATCGCAGCACCCGCGACCGCCAGAGCGAGCGTGAGCGGGTCGGGC
The DNA here is from genome assembly GCA_002405525.1 of Proteobacteria bacterium UBA4656. GTDB lineage: Bacteria > Pseudomonadota > Gammaproteobacteria > Xanthomonadales > Ahniellaceae > UBA4656. The sequence continues at coordinate 5,579 of DHLY01000098.1, read as the reverse complement.
GGCGGCAGGTCGATGGCTGCCAGCGGCCACGTCGCGATCCACTGCAGCAGATCGAGGTAGGCCCGGGCGGCGTGGGCTGCGACGCGCATCAGCAGATCGGAGACGACAGCCAACGGGGCCAGTCCGATCGCCAGCAGAAGCAAAGGAACCATGACGAAACTCACCCACGGGATCGCCGCCACGTTCGCCAGCGGTCCCGCCAGCGAGGTCTGCTGGAACCACGCCACCCCGAGGGGCAGCAGCGCAACGGACGCCACCCACTGGGCACGGGTCCAGGCCATCCACCAGCCGCCGGGCGGGCGGCCGTCCAGCGCGAACAGCAGCCAGAACACCCCGCCGAACGACAGCCAGAAGCCCGCGTTGAGCACCGCGAGCGGATCGAACAGCAACACCGCCAGCGCCGCCAGCGCCAGCGCCCCGCCCGCGCCGAGACGGCGACGCAGGACCACTGCGATCAGCACCGCAGCAAGCATGGCCAGTGTGCGCTGCACCGGCAAGGACAGGCCCGCCAGCAGGGAGTACCCGCCGGCACCCGCCAGCGCTGCCCAGGCCGCGAGGGAGCGTCGCGGTATCCGCCGGCCCGCGCCTGGCAAGAGGCGGTGGACCAGCCCGGCGATCAGTGCTGCGAAGGCTCCGACCAGCCCGATATGGAAGCCCGAAATCGCGACCAGATGGGTGGTACCGGTGGCCCGGAACACCTGCCAAAGGGAGTCCGGAATCGCCGCCTGATCGCCGACCGCGAGCGCGCGCAGGAGCGCCGACGCCTCCAGGTCGGCAACCGCGATGGCGATGCGGTGGGCGACGGCCTCGCGCCAAGCGTCGACACCCGGCTCGATGGTGCCGCGCTGCAGGAACTCGCGCACATGCCCGGTCGCTGCATACCGCCGCTCGAGCGCGAGGCGCTCGAAGTCGAACCCGCCCGGGTTTCGCAGCCCGCGCGGACGCCGCAGGACCACGATCATCTCCAGTCGCTCGCCAGCGCGGATAGGCGCCGGGTCGCGCCACCGGGAGAGACGAAGGGTGCCGCGCAGGTCGACAGGCTGCCCGTGGATCGCCGCGAACGCGGTGTGGAACTCGAAGCGCTGCCGTTCGATGCCCGCCTCCGGCAGACCGACGACGACGCCCTTTACCCGCAGAGGGCGATCCTCGAGTGCCGGATCGAGCCGCTGGGCCATCGCAGAATGCGCGTGCACCAGAGCCCAGCCGAAGCCGAAGGCGAACGCGCCCACTGCCCGTGCCCGTCCGCCACGCTGCCAGCCCAGCGCGCCCAGCGCCCCCAGCGCCACGCAGATTGCGATGGGCGGCAGGGTCGCCAGCAGGAACGCGCAAAGGCAGCCGCCGAGCAGCGCCAGCGCGACGGCGCGTCCGAACGGGGCGATGCGGTCGGCGTCCATGCCGGGGTGGGTGCGGTCAGTCGGGCACGGCGTGCAGCCCGCCGCCGCCGAGTTCGAGGACGCGGTCCATGCGTCGCGCCAGCGCACGATCGTGGGTCACCAGCACGAGGCTGGTACGGGCCTCGCGATTGAGTTCCAGCATCAGGTCATAGATCTGGCGCGCGTTGCGCTCGTCGAGGTTGCCGGTCGGTTCGTCGGCCAGCACGCAGGCCGGCCGCGTCACCAGCGCACGCGCGACCGCCGCGCGCTGGCGTTCGCCGCCGGACATCTCGCCCGGCTTGTGGCGTCTGCGCGCGCCGAGGCCCACGCGATCCAGTAGCGCGCCAGCGCGCGCCGCGGCGTCCGCGACCGGTGCGCCCGCGACCAGAAGTGGCATGGCGACGTTCTCCAGCGCGGTGAACTCCGGCAGCAGATGGTGGAACTGGTAGACGAAGCCCAGCGCGCGGTTGCGCAGCATCCCGCGCGCGTGGTCGGACAGCGCCGACATGCGCTGTCCAGTGATCTCGACTTCACCGGCCGTGGGCAGGTCCAGTCCGCCGATGATGTGCAGCAGCGTGCTCTTGCCGGCGCCCGATGCGCCGACGATGGCGACCGTCTCGCCCGCCTGTACTTCGAGGTCCACCGCGTGCAGCACCTCGGTGCGCAGATCGCCCTCCGCATAGGTCTTGGCGATGCCGCGCGCGCGCAGCACGGGCGCGGCCTCACTCATGGCGCAGCGCCTCCGCCGGCGGGGTGCGCGCGGCGCGCCATGCGGGATAAAGGGTCGCGATCAGGCAGAAAACGAAGGCCACCACGCAGATCGACGCCACGTCGTCCCAGCGCAGTTCGGACGGCAGGTCGCTGATGTAATAGACATCTGCCGGCATAAGCTGGAAACCGAAGCCGCGTTCGATCGCGGCCATCACGGCCTGCACGTTGGCGGCCAGCAGGGACCCTCCGACCACGCCGACCACGATCCCGATCACGCCCGACACCATGCCCTGCACGACGAACACCCCCATGATGGTCCCGGGACTGGCGCCCAGCGTGCGCAGGATGGCGATGTCGGCCTGCTTGTCGGTGACCAGCATCACCAGGGTGGACACCAGGTTGAAGGCGGCGACGGCGACGATCAGCGACAGGATCACGAACATCACCACGCGCTCGGTCTTCACCGCGCGGAAGAAGTTGGCGTGCTCCTGCGTCCAGTCGCGCACCCGGTAGTAGCCGCCGAGACGCTCGGCGAGGTCGCGCGCCACCGCCCACGCGCGGAACATGTCGTCCAGCTTCAGGCGCACGCCGCTGACGTTTTCGCCCATGCGGAACAGGCGCGCGGCGTCGTCGATGTGAACCACCGCGAGGTAGCGGTCGTACTCGGCCATGCCGGCCTCGAAGATGCCGGTGACGGTGAAGCGGCGCGTGACCGGCATGGTGCCGATCGGGGTCGAGCGAGCCATCGGGGCGTAGACCATCACAGGGTCGCCGATGCCGACGCCGAGCCACAGCGCCAGTTCGCGCCCGAGCACGATATGGTACTTGCCTGCGACCAGCGATGACCACTCGCCCTCCGCCATGCGCTGGTCGATCTCGCTGACCTCGGGTTCGAGGTCGGGCCGCACGCCGCGGATCGCGCCGCCGCTGACCCGCGCGGCCTGCAGCATGACTTCGCGCTCCACGTACGGAGCAGCACCGAGCACGTGGGGCGTGTCCTTGGCAACCTCGATGGCGCGCGGCCATTCGGCAAGCCCCTCCCCCACCCCGGACACCGTGGCGTGCGAGACCATGCCGAGGATTCGCGCACGCAGTTCCTTCTCGAATCCGTTCATGACCGAGATCACGGTGATCAGCGCCGCCACCCCCAGCGCAATGCCCAGCATCGACACCATCGAGATGAAGGAGATGAAGTGGTTGCGGCGCTTGGCGCGCAGATAGCGCAGGCCGATGAACCACGGCAGGGGACGGAACATGGGCGTTGGCAGAGTGGGGACGCCGCGCAGTCTAGCCGGACGCGGGCTCAGGACTTGTAGGAATCCGCCGCGCCCCTGCGTGCGAGTGCGGCGTTCAGGCGCCGCCAGCCGTCGGGTTCGAGCATGTCGCGCCAGACCGCGAAGCGGTGCAACCGCCCGTCCGTGGCACGCGCGGTCAGCGCCGCCAGGGGCCCGAGGCGAGCGTGGTCACACAGTCGGCCGTGCCCTTCGACCCCGTCGGGCCGACGCCAGTCAATGGCATCGTCCGCCGAAAGACGCAGGAACAGCCCGGAAAGCCGCTCCTGTGCCCGCCATGCGCGCCCGCCGACGAACAGCGCGAACCCGACCAGCACGACCGCGAGCGCGCGCGGCAGGTCCGAAAGCAGCACCGCGCCGACGGCCGCGGCGACCGCAAGTGCCAGCCCGGCGCGGAAGCCGCGCGAAGCACGCAACTCAAACACCAGCGGGGCTTCGAATCTGGCCAAGGATGACCTGCCAGTCGGCGCGCTCCGGCGCGCCGCGGCCCATGCACCAGGCCCAGAGCTCGCTGTCCTCGACCATCAGCAGGGCCTCGAAGGCGTCGACGGTGGCCGGGTCGGCGGCGGCGCCGTGATGGTCCAGCCACCCGGCGAACAATTGGTCCAGCTCCCGCATGCCGCGCCGGCAGCGCCAGCGCAGACGGGCCACCCGCGGCACATCCATTCGCGCCGCCTCAGAGCCCGCGCCGCTGCACCATCAGCTTCTTGATCTCCGCGATCGCCTTGGCGGGATTGAGTCCCTTCGGGCAGGTCTTCGCGCAGTTCATGATGGTATGGCAGCGGTACAGGCGGAACGGATCCTCCAGGTCGTCGAGCCGCGCGCCGGTGTCCTCGTCACGCGAATCCACGATCCAGCGGTAGGCCTGCAGCAGGATCGCCGGGCCCAGGTAGCGGTCGCCGTTCCACCAGTACGACGGGCACGAGGTGCTGCAGCAGGCGCACAGGATGCACTCGTACAGTCCGTCGAGTTTCCTGCGGTCATCCGGCGACTGCAGGCGCTCGCGGTCGGCCGGGGTCGGGCTCTGCGTGCGCAGCCACGGCTTGATCGAGGCGTACTGCGCATAAAAATGCGTGAGGTCCGGCACCAGGTCCTTGATCACCGGCATGTGCGGCAGCGGGTAGACGCGCACCTCGCCCGAGACATCGGCGCAGGCCTTGGTGCAGGCCAGCGTGTTGGTGCCGTCGATGTTCATCGCGCAGGAGCCGCAGATGCCCTCGCGGCAGGAGCGGCGGAAGGTCAGCGTCGGGTCGATCTCGTTCTTGATCTTGATCAGGGCGTCCAGGACCATCGGCCCGCACGCGTCCATGTCGACCTCGTACGTGTCGGTGCGCGGGTTGGCGCCGTCGTCCGGGTTCCAGCGGTAGATCCTGAACACCTGCCTGCGCTTCGCGCCCTGGGCGGCGAAGTGCTTGCCCGGCTGGACCTTGGAGTTCTTCGGAAGGCTGAATTCGGCCATGGTCTGCGGCGTCCGCTCAGTACGTGCGTGCCTTCGGCGGCACCGGATCGACGTCCCGGGTCAACGTGTTCAGGTGCACGGGCCGGTAGTCGATCCGGGTCTTGCCCTGTTCGTCGACCCAGCACAGTGTGTGCTTGAGCCAGTTCTGATCGTCGCGATCCCTGAAGTCCTCGCGCGCGTGCGCTCCGCGCGACTCCTTGCGGTTTTCCGCCGACACCAGGGTCGCCACCGCCTGGCCGAGCAGGTTCTGCAGTTCCAGGGTTTCGATCAGGTCGGAGTTCCAGACCAGCGAGCGGTCGGAGACCTTGACGTCTGCGAAGGACTGGTGGACCTCGTTGATCTTCGCCACGCCGTCCTTGAGCGTCTCGCCGGTGCGGAACACGGCGGCGTTGCCCTGCATCACGCGCTGCATGTCGGCGCGGATTTTCGCGGTCGATGTGCCGCCCTTGGCGTGGCGCAGTCCGTCGAGGTTGGCCAGCGCCTTGTCGATGACTGACGCCGGCAGCGGCAGGTGCGGCTGGTTGGGGCGCATCGTCTCTGCGCAGCGGTTGGCCACCGCGCGCCCGAACACCACGAGATCCAGCAGCGAGTTCGAGCCCAGGCGATTCGCGCCGTGAACGGACACGCAGGCCGCCTCGCCGATCGCGTACAGGCCCGGGACCACGGCGTCGGGATCGCCGTTGCGCAGCGTGACCACCTCGCCGTGGTGGTTGGTCTGCAGGCCGCCCATGTTGTAGTGCACGG
>DHLY01000149.1 GCA_002405525.1 Proteobacteria bacterium UBA4656 | reverse complement strand
GAACGCCCCAGCACCTCGTGCGCCAGCCGATTGGCCAGCTCGATATCGTCGAGCGTGTCCTCCACGTAGTCGATCGCACCGTCGCCACGGGGCACGCTGCGGATCGGCCGCTGGTGCTGGTGCAGCAGCGCGATCGCATCGATCAGCGCCAGATACTTCTGGTGGTCCCGGCGCATCCGCACCTGCTCGGAGGCGAACGTCAGCCGGTCGGCATACGGATTGACCACCGCCAGCGGCCGCAGCAGGCGCTGGGCGGCGCGATGCACCGCGAGCACCTCATCGTGGCGCGCCTGGGCCAGCAGCCCGTCCAGCGTGCGGCTGGCGCGCTGCCGGGCCTGGATCGCCGCCGTCTGCTCGCGCGACTCGTTGATCGTCAGCACCAGACAGCGGTTGAGCAACTCCTCGTCGATCTCGATCGCCGTGGTGGTCAGGAACAACATCACCGGGCCTTCGACCCGGTATGCCTCGGTCACCAGCTTGCCGGTCGCCGGGTCCTTGCCCGTGCTCGCGATCGTCAGCTCGCCCTGGCTCTGCAGGAGCTTCAATGCGTAGCTGGCCTGGCGCACGCCTTCCTCTTCGGCAATCGCCAGGATCTTGTGCCGCAGGTCGCCCTCGCCCAGATAGAACAACGATTGCCCCGTCATCGCCGAGTAGTGCACCCGCTCAGCCTCCGGCATCAGGCTCAGCAGCGCATCCATCAGCGTCGACTTACCGGCCGCGCTCGTCGACTGGATCAGCACCGCCAGCGGCTTGTCGAGCTTTCGGCTCACACAGGCCAGATAACCGACCAGGGCGTTCGATGCCTCACCGACCACGCCGATCGCCGCCACATCGGCCACGATGCGCTCCACGAGCATGGGATCGCGCAGCAGCGCCATCGCCGCGTCGTGCTGCTCCACCGACAGCGGCTCGGCGATCGGCACGCTGGGCTTCAGGCTCGTCTCGATCGCCGCTGCCTGCGCCTGCTCCAGCGCCACCAGCAGCGCGGCCAGATCGCGCGCGATGGTCGACTCCTCGATCCCGAGTTCCACCGCGGCCTGCTTCACGAACGCGCCCCGCGCCTTGGCCTGGTACAGGTCCAGGGTGTCGACGTGCAGACGATCGGCCGAACTGACCATCAGATTGACCTTCAACACCTCGTAGCTCAGGTTCCGGTCCAGACCGCGCACGCGGTAGCGGCGATCGCCGAAGGTGTGCACGATTTCGCGTGGGCCGATCGGCGATGCGGCCGGCAACGGTGCGGGCGACGGTGGGGCCGCGATCACCGCAGCAGCTAAGGATGGAAGCGCCAGCGGAGCCGCAGACGCCTCGCTGGCGGTCGACCCCACGGGTGGCGCGGATTCCTCCCTGCTGACCGCTTTCGGATCGTCCGCCGCGGCCGCAATGTCGGTCGCCGGCGTGGCATGCGTCGTCAAACGCGGCGCTGCGTTCGCCCCCATCGGCTCAGCGCGCTCCAGCACCAGGGCCAGGCGCTTCGCGGCCGGCGTCACCTTCAACGCATAGGCGTTCGCGTCCATGCCCTTCGGGAACAGCACCCGCCACGGCGCGATGCCGTGCTCGATCAGCCGCGGCGCGAGCTTCGCGGCCGCCGTATCGCCGGCCTCATCGCGGTCATAGGCGATCAGCACCCGCTTCACGCCCTGCGCCACGAACGCGGCCAGCAGCTCATCGGTGAACCCCGACACCCCGAACGCACTGGTCACGTTCCGGAACCCCGCACACCAGAACGTCAGCGCGTCGAGCAGCGCCTCGCACAGGATCACCTCCGGTTGACCGGCGATCCCTGCGGCGTTGAACACGCCCCGGTGCGGCCCCGGCAGGTACAGGTGCAGCGCCGTGCCCGGCCGCAGGTTCGCGCCGATCTTGCGCCCGTAGACTTCCGCGATGCTGCCTTCGGCGTCGAACACCGGCACCACCAGCGAGCCGTTGAAGTGCTCGTGTCCGGACGCCCGCAGGATCCCGATCCGCTGCAAGGCGCCGCGCAGCGCCGCACCCGACAGCCGGTTCTTCTCCGGCAGCCGATAGCCCAGCGTGCGGTTCGCGTAGCCGAGTTGGAAGGTGTCGACCAGTTCGGGATGATCGAGTCCGCGCCGCGCCAGATACGCCAGCGCCTCCGGGCTCTGCTTCAAGGTCGCGTGATACTCGGCGATCACCTGACCCAGCAGCGCGGCATCGTCCGCGCTCGGCACGAACGCCGCACTCGCCGTGCGCACCGAGCGCGTCGCCGGGGCCATGAGTGCCGGGCTCTCGCCGCTCAGCAACGCCACCGCATGCCGGAACGACACCGACCGCGTGCGCATCACCCAGTCGATCACCGTCCCGCCGGTCTGGCACCCGAAGCAGTGCCACACGTTCTTCGACGGCGTGACGATGAACGAGGGCGTGTCGTCACCCTCATGGAACGGACAGCGCATCGCCAGGTCCTTGCCCTGCGGCTTCAGGCGATGCCCCGCCGCCTCGATCAGGCGCACCAGGCTCACCTCGGCCTTGAGCCGCTCGATCTGGTCTTCCGGAATACGGGCCACGCGCGCCTCCTGCCGG
>DHLY01000089.1 GCA_002405525.1 Proteobacteria bacterium UBA4656 | reverse complement strand
GGCGCTACCGCGGTCGGCTCGGTCGGGTCGTCGACCAGAGGGTCGGCCGGATCGACGAACGGTCCGCTGCCGGAAATCCACTTGCTGCCGTCCAGCACCGCGGCCTGGGCGATGGTGAAGCTCGCGTCGCGGTCGCAGCGCAGTTCCGTGGTGTTGCCGTCGCCGTCGCGGTCCTCGGTGTCGGCGACTTCGGCGCCGGCGCAGGTGCGCGGCGGCACGCCGTTCTCGAACACGCTGAGTCGATTGGTGTACGTGCCGTCGGCGGTGAAGGCACGCACGCGGGTGGTGATGTCGATCCGCGGCATCTGCGCGGCGGTGCGCGGGAAGGTGCCGGTGTAGGCGATCCGCACCAGGGTCTGGTCCGGCACCCCGCGGAAGTTCGGCACGGTGGTGACCACCGGTACCGGCGCGCCCGGCTGCACCACGCTGAACGACAGATACTGCAACTGCACCGGCAGCACGTCGACGATCACCGGATCGACGATGTCGCCGGTCGAGTCGCCGACCGCGTGGTCGACGCCGACCCGGAACACGATGGTGTCGAGCGGGCGCAGCGGCGAGGGTGCGGACTGGATCCCCTTCACCGGGTTGACGCCGGGTCGCGGCCGTTCGATGCGATGGGTGCTGCACAGCCGCTGGGTCTGCGGCGCGGCGGCAGCCGGCGTCCAGCGCGCACGGAAGCAGTTGTCGGGCTCCAGCGCATCCGGCAGCGGGGGCGGCAGGATGGACCCCGGCACCGCCTGGGTCACCCGCGGCTGGCCGGTGAAGCGGAAGTCGCGCGGTACTTCGTTGGCCACGCCGCCAGGCGCGGCATTCCGGAACGACCAGCACAGCCCGGTTGCGCCGGCCATGCCGGTGGTGAAGGTGGTCGCATTCCCGCCGGCAAGCCCCGTGCCGAGGGCCACCCAGCCCGCGCCGCCGCAGTCATCCTCCGGCGCCGGGTCGACGGTGGTCACGTAGATGTCGGCCACCACGTCGTAAAGCGGCGCACCCGAGGCCCAGTTGCCGGGCACGAAGGCGGTCACCGCCAGCCGCGGCAGCGTGGTGCCGCCGGGGCCGGTTTCGGGCACCGGCAGAATGTCGTAGAACGACAGGTCGCGCAGGCCGACGTTGCTGGAGAAGCCGCCGGACAGCCCCCAGTTGATGCGACCGATGCCCGAGTCGTTGGGCGTGTCGCTGGGCGTGGCGTCATTGCCGGTCTTGCCGAACGGGCTGAGAATCGCCTGCGACGGACCGCGCACCCCGGACGTGGCGCCGAAACACTGCGGATTGGCGGTGTCGCCGATCGGCGGCACGCCGAGCCCGGCGGCCGAGCAATACGCGGGGTCGGTAGTCCGCACGTGCGCGCGGTCGGGCGCGATCGCGGCGCCGGCCGGCAGATCGTAGGTGACGAAGAAGGTCAGGCAGGACGGGGCACCGAGGTTGGACCCCGGCGGATAGAGGGCGTCGATGTCCAGCCGTTCGGGCGGGATGGTCCAGGTGACCCGGTTGCCGACGATGGTCTCGCCGATCGGCGGCGTCCCACCCGGCCGCAGGGTGCGGATGTTGGTGGCGATCGCCGGCACGTCGTCGTAGATCGTCGCGCCGCCCAGTTCGAGCAGGTCGATGCCGCTGTTGGCGCAGAACTGCACGCGATCGGTCACGAAGGTCGGCTGGTCGGAAATCACCAGCGAGCCGATCGGATCGACCCGCACCTTGGCGATGCTGTAGTTGCGCTGGCTGCCGGCGGCGATGTTGATCGGCGGGCTGACGGCCACCACCGGCATCAATTGCGGCGGGCTGGTGCTGGGCAGGGAAATCGTGCCCTCGGCGGTGTTGACGACACCCGTCGCCGGCGCAGCGCCGGGCCGCACCCGCATGTCGATGAAGGCCTCGCCGGTGGTACCGGCGTTCAGCACGGCGCGGTTGGCGGTGATGGTCGACGAACCCGGCGCGCAGGCGGTGACGGTGAAGTTGGGGAAATCGCAGCCGACCACCTCGAGCTGCGGCGGCAGCAGGTCGACCACCGCCAGTGAGCCGCAGGTGGTCGCCGCAAGGCCGTTGCAGCGGTAGGTCAGCCGGTACCGCACCGCCGTGCCGGGCGGCACGGTCGATCCGGCGGCGGGCGAAACCAGCTGCTTGGACAGCAGGAATTCGGGATCCTGGGCTTGCGCGGGCGCGCCGAGGGCACAGGCGAGAAGGGCGGCCGACGCCGCCAAGGCACGTATCGACACCGATGACCCCCCAAGTCGTTCCAAGCAGACGGCCGGCGCGGACGCTGCAGCCGATCGGACGTCGGTTTATAGCGCGGAACGGCGATCGTGGCGAGACAACAATGATGAATCACACCCGCCGGTCCGACCGCGAGGTCAGCCCGTGGCCAGCAGCTCGCGCAGGTCGATGATCGCGGCGTTGGCGCGCGAGATGTAGTTGGCGAGCACCAGCGAGTGGTTGGCGAACATACCGAACTGGCTGCCGTTCATGATGACCGGGCTCCAGATCGGCGACCGCGCCTCGTCGAGTTCGCGGATGATCTGACGCAGGGATACCAGGGCGTTCTTGTCGCGCAGCACGGGCTCGAAGTCGTGCTCGATGGCGCGCAGGAAGTGCGCCAGCGCCCAGGTCGACCCGCGCGCCTCATAGAACACGTCGTCGACCTGCAGCCAGGGCGTCTTGACCAGTTGCTCCGGCGCCTGCGGCGTCGACTGCTGCGCATTCGGGTCGCCGGCCAGGTTGGTGTTGATCCGTTCCTGCCCGACGCTGGCCGAGAGCCGCTGCGAAAGCGACCCGAGCCGCTTCTCGACCAGCTCCAGGTAGCGGGCAAGGTTGTCGGCACGGGCATAGAACTGCGCGTCGTCGACCCGATCGTCGCCGAGGCGGGTCAGGTAGGCCTCGGTCTTCTCGATGCCGCCGCCCAGGCCGCTCTCGAAGGACGGCAGGATCCACTTCTCGCGCTTGTAGGAAAAGAAGTTTTCCGCCTCGCGCAGGTCGATGTCCTCCACCGATTGGGTCTGCGCGCGCGAGAAGTCCTCGCGCAGGGCGCGCGAGAGGTCGCGGATCTGCAGCACCACGCCGAGTTCCCAGTTCGGCAGGTTGTCCATCAGCACGCCCGGCGGACCGACGTCGTTGGCGAGATAGCCCCCGCGCTTTTCAAGCAGGGTGCGCGCGACCTCGATCAGGGTGGACGCGGTCGCGGTGCCGGTCACCGCCCGGTGCCCGTGCACGGCCGCGTGCGCCTGGGCGCGCGCCAGCACGTCGAAGGGCTCGGGCTCGTGGTCCCACCACGCCATCAGGGCCAGCAGGGCGGCGGCGGCCGAGCCGGCGACGATACCGACGGCACGCAGGCGCCAGCGGCGGAGCGGAGGGCTTGGCGGGGACGGCTGCGGGTCGACCATGCGGCACCTCCGTGGGGGCCCCACCATGGCGATGGCGGCCGGCCCGGTCAAGCCAGGCGCAGGCCGCGGGGCGTGGGCGACTGCGTGCGCATCGTGGGACGATCGAAAACCGCCGCTAATTCGTCACGCGAAAATCACAAATGCGCCCATAGCTTTTGAGATGAGGGCGCCCATGGGGCGTTGGGGGAGTAGAAAAATGTACAGATTCGCCGCCGTTTTGGCCCGGGGCTTGGCTCTCGGACTCGCGCTCCTGTTGCTGCCTGTTTCGGGCTCGCTCGCCCAAGCGACTGCGGAGGAAGACCAGGCACTCGCGGACTTCATCGAGAGCGTCACCCGACGCGACATCGAAGGCGTCGCCAAGCGCATGCTGCCCAACGGCCTGGTAGAACTGCAGACCGACGGCCGCTTCCAGCAGGTCGCGCTGGCTCGGTTGCAGGCCGACGGCGAAGCCATGCTCGGCTGCGTGGGGACACTCGACGAAGCGCAGCGTTTCCTTGGCCGGGATCTACGGACCGGCAAAGCGCTTCCAGCCGCGCTGCGAGTGCCGGACGACAACGACCTGGCGGCCCGCGCGGCACGCTACGGAATCAGCCCGATGCAGCTTCGGGTCTACGAGTCCATGATCGAGCAGATCTTGCCCGCGGACGTCCCGAAGTCCGCCAAAGCGGCGACGATCAACATCGTCAACAACGACGGACCGGGAGAGGGTTTCAACGACCCCTCGCCACGAGCGGTTGTGGCGGGAAACACCGGCACCACCTTGGGCCAGCAGCGGCTCAACGTCTTCAACCGGGCGGCAGCCATCTGGGGCGCCTACCTCGACAGCCCGGTGCCGATCACGGTGGGTTCGCGCTTCGACCCCCTGCCCTGCAGCCCCACGGCCGCCACGCTCGGAGCCGCCGGCTCGGTGGGCACTTTCAGCCTCAGCGGCGGTTTCGCGGGCACCGGAACCTTGTTCGGCGCCGCGTTGACCAACAAGCTGATCGGCAGCGACGCAAATCCCACATCGCCAGAAATTTCTGCCACATTCAACGCGCTGCTCGATGGCGGATCCTGCCTCGGTGGCAGGACGTTCTACTACGGGCTCGACAACGCGACGCCTGCCGGGACGACCAACCTGCTGGTGGTGGTGCTGCACGAACTCGGCCACGGCTTGGGCTCGCAGTCCTTCACCGCCCAGGATGGCTCTTTCGCCGGCGGCATCCCGGACATCTGGGCACGTTTCCAGTTTGACCGCGCTCTGGGCCTCAGCTGGGCCGAGATGACCCCGGCGCAACGCGCCACGTCGGCCACGACCCCGGGGAACCTGCTGTGGGTAGGCCCCAACGTCCGCATCGCTTCCAGCTTCCTGACCGCCGCCCGCGATCCTGTGGGTGGCGGAGTGGAACTTTTCACACCCAACCCGTACCAGGGAGGTTCATCGGTGTCGCACTGGAACACCACGGCGTCGCCCAACCTGTTGATGGAGCCGTTCATCAATGTCGGGTTGTCGCTCGATCTCGACCTCACGCGCCAGCAGATGCGGGACATCGGGTGGTTTCCGGACAGCGACGGCAACGGCACGGCGGATTCGATCACCGGCGTCCAGCCGAGCGGGGGCATCCTGACGTTCGGCTCGCCTGCCACCATCACCTGGACCAACAACGGCGGCTTCAGCCGCAACGTGACGATCGAGCTGTCGACCGACGGCGGCGGGACGTTCCCGACCGTGATCGCGAGCAACGTGCCCAACACCGGCTCAAGGGTATGGACCGTCCCCAGCACCGCGACCACGCAGGCGCGCATCCGGGTGCGCGAGCATGCCTTCGCGTCGCCCGCCGGCGTGTCCTCCGCCAACATCACGATCACTGCGAACACCGCACCGACCTTCACCCCCGCCGCCGCG
>DHLY01000051.1 GCA_002405525.1 Proteobacteria bacterium UBA4656 | reverse complement strand
GCGCCGGCCCCCCGAACCGCGCCGTACAGGGTCCTTGCGCGACCTCCGGCTTCCCGGCAGACTGCATTGAATTGGCGGTTGAACTTCCTATACCCAGCGGCGCATAGGCCGGATGCTGCACGGCCTTGAGGATCAGCGAGGGATTGATCGTCGCATCGCGCGGCGCGAAGCGCGCCATGTCGAGGAAGTTGCCGGTGTCGGCCACCACGGTGGTGAAGGCCTTGAGCTGGTCGAGCTGGTTCATGCGCGGATCCGGGCGGGTGCGGGGTTCGGGTTCAGGTGGCGACGAGCCTGCGGTGGGCGTGGATCGACTGCAGCAGGCCGAAACCGGCGAGCAGGGTGACCGCGGACGTGCCGCCGTAGGAGATCAGCGGCATGGGCACGCCCACCACCGGCAACAGCCCGCTGATCATGCCGCCGTTGACCATCACGTAGACGAAGAAGGTCAGCGCCAGCGACCCGCCCAGCATACCCGCACCGAGTGGCTGCCTGCGGAAGATGGCAGCCCCTGGCTTCCTGGCTTCGCGATCCTGTCCATTCCACACCGGGACGGCGACTTCGTCTGCCCGCGGCGCCATCGCGCGGAGCGCGCGCGCCGGGGCGAATTGGGTCCCGAGGCTGATAGGTCGTGGCACGTCCCGGCGTAATCCAAGGCACCATGGCTCGGAGCGCGGATGTGCACACGACGGTGGACCAGCTTCCAGGGGCGAGCGCAGCCGCAGTCTCGGCGCTGCGCGCCCTGACGGTGTTCGGCACGGCCGACCTGCTGCGCGCCAATCCGGCGCGCATGCTCGCCACGGTGCCCGGACTCGATCGCGCGATCCTGCGGCGCTGGGTGGGCTACGCGCAGCTGCTCGACGTCGAGGACCTCACGCCGGCGCTGGCGTCGGCGGCCCTGGCCGCACGGATCGAATCCCTCGATACCTTCGCCACCCGGCCGTTGGCGACCCTGCGCGCCATTGCCGCCGCGGCCGGTGCCCAGCTCGACGACGACGCGCTGATCGCGCTGGTGCGCGGTGCACTCGCGGTGTCGCTGGGCCACGCGCTGAACGGCACGGTGCTCGATTCCGCCGGCGTGCCGGCGGTCGGCGTCACGGTCGCCGCTGCCGGGCGACGCGTCGACACCGACGTCCGGGGGCGGTTCCGCCTGGTCGCGCTCGGGCCGGAGCCCCTCACGGTGTCGATCTTCCCGGCCCCAGGCCGCGTGAAGCGATTCGACCGCGTGCGCAGCGTGCCGCACTCCGCTCGCGAGGGCCGGACGTTCAAGCTGCCTGCGCGTCCGGCGCGCATCCGCAGCCTGTCGCAGCTGCGCGGCGAAGCGCTGCCTCCGCTGGGCTCCGCACCGCTGCGTGCGCGCGTGCAGACCGCGCCACCCGTGGCGCACGACGTGCTGCAGGTCGTCGAGCGGCTGGCCGGTGGCGACTGGCGCCTGGTGTCGCGTTACCTCGATTTCGCCGACGACGTCTTCGTGGCGCGGGTGTATCGCATCCCGCCGTCGCAGCTTCCCGCCGACATCGCCATCGGCGACGAGGTCAGTGGCGGTCCCGGCGCATGGAGACGGGTGACGCTGTGCAAGGGTGGTCGCGAGCTGCGCGCGCTGCTGGTCGCGACCCGCGGCACCAGTGCATCGGGTCCGGTGACGGAAGCGGCGGTCCGCGCGCGGATCGCCCGGCTCAACCCCAGAAGGTGAACGACGATGGCAGAGGAAGAGCACGTGTTCGAGGCGTCGGGCGACCCGTGTCCGCTGTGTGCGGCGCTTGCAGGTCAGGTCGTGCCGGCGGGGTACCAACCGCATCCGGGCTGCCTCTGCCGGACGGTCAAGCGCAAGGACGGTGGCGAGTGCCACTACACCGGGAGCGGGATCGGGACGCCGGGGCCACCGTGGACGACCACCGAAGTCACGGTCACCGTGCTTTGTCCCGACGGAAGCTCCGTCGGGTACTCGATGCCCGTCGACACGAGCAGCGCAACGACGTTCGCGGAATGGTTGGACCTGGTGGACGGTGCGATGTACGAAGCCGCGGAGGACATCTGCGACGACTGCCCCGAACCCTCGGCGCCCGATGTCTCGTGATGGGCTGCGGGTCTGCCGCGGGCCCTTCGGGCCGAGCACGGCGAAACGGACGACCGGGAGACGCGTCGGCTGACGCCATGCCTGCGGCCGTTGCGAGGGCGACTTCAACGGTCAGCCCCGACGCATGCACGCACGCGTGACGCGGATCGCACAGTGCATCGCGGTGTGCGCTGGCGCCGGCAACGGCACGCCGCTGGCCACGCTTCCCCTCGCCCGCCGGAAATGCGCGCCCGCGACGTGCTAACCGCACACCGGCCCGGCGCATCTCATCCACCAGGCATGCGCATCGGATCGCCGAACGCGGGACCCGTCGCGCGACGCCAACGCGGCAAGCGCCCGCGACGCCGATCGCTTGACAATCTACTAAGACATTAGTACTAATTCGATCGTAGTTTTCCGGACCCCGTGACCATGGCCACACCGCATCCCACCGAAGGCGAGCTGGCGATCCTCCGCGTCCTGTGGGGCCGGCCGGCGCCGATGACGGTGCGCGAGGTGCATGAAGCCCTGTCGCGCACCAAGGACACGGCTTACACCACGGTGCTGAAGATGCTGACCATCATGGCCGAGAAGGGGCTGGTCCATCGCGACGACTCCGAGCGCAGCCACACGTACACGCCCGTCCACGCGGAGCACGTGGTGCAGGACTCGCTGCTGAACGACCTGATGCGGCGCGCATTCTCCGGTTCCGCGGTGAACCTCGTCCAGCGCGCCCTCGACAGCGACGCCACCAGCGACGAAGAGCTCGATGCCATCGCCCGGCTGATCGCCCGGGCCAAGGCCAGGCGACGCCGATGATGGAGACGCTGCCGACCTTGTGGTCCGACCTCGCGCCCGCGCTCGCCGCGGCACTGCTGAACTCGCTGTGGCAGTGCACCCTGCTCGCCGCGGCCGCCGCGATCGCGCTCCGGGCATTGCGGCGACACAGCGCCGCGTGGCGCCATGCGATCGGCATGGCGTTCCTGCTGGCGATGGCGATCGTGCCCGCGTGGGGGTTCGTGCAGGACTGGCTGCAGCCTGCCGCGGCAGCGAACCCCGGACTCGTGCCTGCGATGATCGCGCTCGGGCGTGACATCACGCCGGGCCTTCCCGTGCTGCACGCGAACGCGTGGGCGGCAGGACTCGCCGCGCTCTGGGCGCTCGGTGCCGGCGCCATGCTGCTGCGCCACGTCGGGGGCCTGTGGTGGCTCGCCCGGCTCGAACGCCGCAGTGTCCACGCGATCCCGTCGGAATGGCAGCACCGCGTGGACGCGCTGCGTCGCGCGCTGCGGATCTCGCGCCAGGTCGCGGTCCACGTCGCCGACGACGTGCGGGTGCCGTTCACCGCGCGCTGGCTCAAGCCCGTCATCTGGATGCCCGCGGCGCTGGTCATGCGGCTCCCGCGCGACCAGGTCGAAGCCTTGCTCACGCACGAACTGGCGCACGTGCGGCGGCTCGACTGGGTCTGGAACGGCATCCAGTGCGGCATCGAGTCGCTGCTCTTCTACCACCCGGGCGTGTGGTGGCTGAGCCGACGCATCCGCGAGGATCGCGAACACGACTGCGACGCCCTGGCGGCGTCGGCCTGCGCGGATGCGATTCCCCTGGCCGAGGCCCTGGTGGAACTGGCGAGGGCGCGACGTGCGTCCCCGCGATGGGTACTGGCTGCCGATTGAGGCCCCCTGATGAGACGCATCACCCGTTTGCTGTCCGGAACCCCCGCGCAGGGCCGCTGGTGGGCACCGCTGGGTTGTCTCGCACTGCTCTCGACGAGCGCAGTGCTGGCTGCGCAGCTGGAACCTGCCCGCGCGCCGGCGTCGACCCCGCGCATCGACTCGTCCGCTCACGACCTGTGGAAGGCGGGCGACCCGCGCACGTTCAGCGCGATCGACCTCGACGAACGGCGCGAATACCGGCGTGGTCTCGATGCGCAGGGGCGCGTCGTGGAGTCGTACCGGGTGGACGGGGTGGAGCGCCCGATCGACGCACGTGCCCGCGCGTGGATCGACGACATGACCCGTGCGAGCGCGCGCCATGCCGCCCAGGCCGAACGCGACGCGGGGCAGGCAAGGCAGAACGCCGAACAGGCGCGGCGCGACGCCCGGCTGGCCGCGGCCCATGCCGGGCTGGCGGCGAAGAACGCGGACCTGGCACGGCAGGCCGCGGCACAGGCGGCGCAGGACGCCGAACTCGCGGCACGGCATGCGCGAGCGCACCCGCGCTCCGCCCCCGCGTCCGTTCCCTGACCCGGATCCCCACGGTCCAGGCCGCGCGCGCCGCCGATGCATGGCGCGCACCTCCACCCATCCGGGGACTCCGCATGCGCATCGACCTTTTTCCGATCGCCCTCGGGTGCATGCTCGCGGTCCCGCAGGCCCAGGCGATCCCGGCAGTCCCGGACATCGACGCGGGCGCTCGCGCCGCCGCGCTGCTGGCGGGACACGCGAGGCCGGGGCACCCCGGTTGCGCGGTCGGCGTCTACCGCGACGGCAACACGCTGTACGAGGGCGCCTTCGGGCTCGCGAACGTGGAGCATGCGGTCCCGATCGATCCCGCGAGGACGGTCTTCAACGTCGCCTCGGTTTCGAAGCAGTTCACGGCCGCCAGCATCCTGCTCCTGGTGCAGGACGGCCGGCTCGCCCTCGACGACGACATCCGCCGCTACCTGCCGGAGCTCCGCGACTACGGGCACCGCATCACCATCGACCACCTGCTGTATCACACCAGCGGACTGCGCGACTACACCGAGCTGTGGTGGATGGCCGGCAAGAGCTGGTGGGACCTCGCCGATGCGCGGGACGCGTTGAGCACGATCGCCAGCCAGTCGGCGCTCGACTTCACGCCGGGCAGCCGGTTCGGCTACAGCAACTCGGGCTACTTCCTTCTGTCGCTGATCGTCCACCGAGTGAGCGGAAGCACGCTCGCGCAGTTCGCCCGCGAGCGGATCTTCCGGCCGCTGGGCATGGACGACACCTATTTCGAGGACACGCTCGGCCGGGTCACGCCTCGCCTGGCGTCGGGATACGCCTTGCTCGGCGACGGCACGCTGCAACGGCGTTCGGCGGGCTGGATGCCTTACGGCGACTCCGATCTCCACACGACCGTGGCCGACCTCGCCCGCTGGCAGCGCAACTTCGATGATCCCAAAGTCGGCGGCGCGCGGCTGATCGAACAGCTCGAGCACAAAGGCAGGTTGAACGGCGGGGAGCCGATCGATTACGCACGCGGGCTCCAGGTCCACGACCATGCGGTTCGGGGCCTCCGAGCGGTCATGCACGACGGCGGCACGTGGGACGGCTTCAGGTCCGACCTGATGCGTGTTCCCGGCGAGAAGCTCTCGATCGCGGTGTTGTGCAATTCCGACGCCGCGCCGGCAGGCCAGCTGCGGATGCAGCTCGCCGAGATCTTCGTGAAAGGACGTGGAACGGATCCGGCGACACAGGCCGCGGACCGGAACCCCCACGCCGCGACACCGCGACCGGTCCGGCCCGGCAGGGACCACCTCGCTCTGCTGGGGATCTACTGGAACCGAGCGGACGTGGCGGTCCGCCGGATCGAGCGCAGCGACGGAAAGCTGTGGTACGTGCGCAGCCCCGAGTCGCGCACCGAACTGGCGCCGATCGAGGACGGACAGTTCCTGATGCTCGGCGTCCCGGAGCGCGTGGTCATCAGACCGTGCATTTCCACATGCTGTGGCT
>DHLY01000163.1:62689-62895 GCA_002405525.1 Proteobacteria bacterium UBA4656 | reverse complement strand
CGAGCACGTCGGGGCGGTTGGTCGCCGCGATCACGATGATGCCCTCGTTGCCCTCGAAACCGTCCATCTCCACCAGCAGCTGGTTCAGGGTCTGCTCGCGCTCGTCGTGCCCGCCGCCAAGCCCGGCGCCGCGGTGGCGCCCGACGGCGTCGATCTCGTCGATGAAGATGATGCAAGGCGCATGCTTCTTGGCCTGCTCGAACATG
>DHLY01000163.1:56261-62456 GCA_002405525.1 Proteobacteria bacterium UBA4656 | reverse complement strand
GAAGAACGGGACCTTGGCCTCGCCAGCGATGGCTTTGGCGAGCAGGGTCTTGCCGGTGCCGGGCGAGCCGACCATCAGCACGCCGCGCGGGATGCGCCCGCCGAGCTTCTGGAACTTGCCGGGATCGCGCAGGAACTCCACCAGCTCTCTGACCTCCTCCTTGGCCTCGTCCACGCCGGCCACGTCGGCGAACGTGATCTTGACCTGATCCTCGCCCTGAAGGCGCGCGCGCGACCGCCCGAACGACATCGCACCGCGACCGCCGCCGCCGGACTGCATCTGGCGCATGAAGTAGACGAAAACCGCGATGAAGATGAGGAACGGCAGCGAGGAGATGAGGATGTCGAGAAGCAGGTTGCTCTGCCGCGGCGGCTCCTGCTTGATGCTGACCTCGTGCGCGACCAGATCGTCGATCATCTTCGGGTCGAACGGCGCATTGGTGCGGAACGCGGTCCCGTCGCGCTTCTCTCCGGAGATGCTCATCCGGTCCTCGGCAATGGTCACCCGCGCGACGTTGTCCGAACGGACCTCGCGCAGGAACTCCGAGTAGGTGAGCTCCGGCGTAATGCCGGCGCGCTGGGACAGGCTCTGGAAGACGGTCATCAGCACGAGACCGATCACCAGCCACACCAGCACGTTCTTCGCCATGTCGTTCATCGAACCGTTCCTGTCTTCGGATCACAACCTTGCCGCGGAGTTTCCCTTGAAGCCGGTGCACAGGGCGTAGACTTCGGGGCTTCGGGCCCTCGAAGCCTCGGGTTTCCGCATCGTGACCCTGGCGTACCGGGTGCGCAAGTCCTTGAGGTAGGCGTCGAAGCCCGCCCCCTGGAACAACTTGACCAGGAACGCGCCGCCCGGGGCAAGATGCTGCTGGGCAAAATCGCGCGCCAGTTCAACCAGTTCCATCGAACGCGCCTGATCGACCGATGCCACCCCGCTCATGTTGGGGGCCATGTCGGACAACACAAGGTCGACCGCCCGTCCAGCAACCTCTGCCTCCAGCCGATGCAGGACCCCGGGATCGCGGAAATCGCCCTCCAGAACGATCACGCCCGGGATCGCCGGCATGGGCAGGATGTCGAGCGCGATCACGGCGGTCTTTCCGGCCAAGCGCCGCGCCACCACCTGCGCCCAGCCGCCCGGCGCCGCGCCGAGGTCGACCACCACCATCCCGGGCTTCAGGATCCGGTCGCGCTCGATCAGTTCCTCCAGCTTGTAGGCCGCGCGCGACCGCAGCCCTTCGGCCTGTGCACGCTGGACGAAGGGGTCGCTGAAGTGCTCGCGCAGCCAGCGCTGGCTGCTTTTGCTGCGGGGCATGGACGGGTCCGGTGCGGGGCGATGTCCGCACCCCGCATGATACGCTGCGCAGCCCCTTGTCGCCCGCTCCGCCATGGCTCTGAGCAACCCCCAGATCCGCTACCTTCGCGGTCTCTCGCATGCGCTGCGGCCGACGGTGTTGATCGGCGCCAAGGGCCTGACCGACGCGGTGGTTTCCGAACTGGGGCTCGCGCTGGCGCACCATGAACTGGTCAAGGTGCACGTTGCCGGCGCCGATCGCGCGGCGCGCGCCGAGGTGGCCGGCATACTGGCGAACCGGACCGGCGCCGAGGTGGTGCAGCGGATCGGCAAGATGGTCTGCCTTTATCGCCGCAACCCCGAATCTCCAGCGATCGAGCTGCCGAAGAGCTGAACGACATGCAGCTGGTCGAACAGGCGCGGGGCGGTCAGTTGTTCGTACGCCGATGCGCGGCGGACCGCATCGTGGTGGTCGATCGCGAATTCGACGCCTCGTTCGTCCTCGCGGTCGACCGCGTGATCGAGTCGTGGCCGGTGGCGTCGGCCGCGGCGCTCGGTGCGGCCGAGGCCGCCCCCCTGCTCGCCCTCGACCCGGAAGTGGTGCTGCTCGGCACCGGCGGCCGCCAGGCCTTCCCGCCGGCTGCCTTCATGGCCGCTTTCCTGACCCGCGGCATCGGCATCGAGGTCATGGACAACGCCGCGGCCGCCCGCACGTTCAACGTGCTGGGCGCCGAGGGTCGGCGCGTGGTCGCAGCCTTCGTCCTGTCCGTCGCCTGAGCCCCCCCGCGCCACGGGACACTGCATCGGCCAGTGCTGCTGCACTGCGTCGCCGAGCGCGAACGGGGCGGCCCCGAGGCGCGCGAAGCCGCGGCGCTCGTAGAAGCGGATCGCGCGTCCGGCGTGCTGCCGGATGCCGAGCCACAACGACGGCGTCCCGCACTGCGCCGCGAGACCAGCGGCCGACTGCAACAGCAGATCGGAGACCCCGATCCCATGCGCCTCCGGCCGGAGATAGAAACGGCGCAGCAGGATCGCCGGCACCTGCACTTTCACAGGAAGCGGCGTGGCGGCATCCGGCCATGCGTAACCCAACCAGCGAGAGCCCGCGTCGGCGACCGGACAGCAGTTCGCCGGGTCCGCCAGTTCGCGCGCCACCACGGCCGGGGCGCAGTGGCGCGCCGAGTGGCGGGCGACCGCTTCCGCTGGCGCGGGCGACCCGCAGGCCGCCAGGAAGGTCCCGCGCATGAGGTCCGCGAGCGCGACGGCGTCCGCTGCCCCGACGCGGACGATCCGCACCGTGGGGTCATGCAGCGCCATCCGCCGGTCCGGCCAGCCGCGCCAGGCGAGCCGCGGCGAGCTCGGACTCCAGTTGCTCGATCCGCCGCTCCTTCGGGGACTTCAGGAAGGCGAACGCCCCTAGCACGAACAGGTTCACCACCGGAATCGCCACCCCGATGCCGTACCAGAACGGATACCCCAGCCGTTCGGCGAGCCGCATGCCGGCCATCAGCAGCGCGAGGACGGTCAGAGCGGCGATGATCGGCATGGTGACGGCTGGTCCTTGGCGGTTGGCAGTGATGGATCCGATCGACGCGGGCGGGGCAGCGCATGCTCCGCGCCCTCAACTGCGGCGCGCGCGTCGCGGGGACGCAGGGGCCGTGCGCGACTTGGCGGGCGCCTTGCGGCGCCGCGCGGCCGGGGCGCCGATCCGCTGCTGCAGGGCGACACGGCGCCGCGCCAGCCAGGCGGCCGCCTCGACCCGGGCCGCGCTGCCACGCCCCGGGCGCCGCGCGTCGCGCTCGGCGCAGAAGCGCTGGTAGGCACGCATCACCGATGCCTGCCGGCACAGCAGCAGTTCCAGCATGATCGCATCGTCTAGCAGGCCGATCACCTCGGCGTCGTCGGGGATCACGTCGTCCGGGTCACCGAGGTAGATCAGGGTCACCAGCACGTCCTCGCGCCACGGCTGCGGCAGGGCCCAGGCGTCGTCCTCAAGCATGGCGACCAGTCGCAGCGCACCTTCGAACTGGCGTCGCACGTAACTGGGGACGCAGTGCAGGGACATCTGCTCGATCGATTGCCGCGCAGCGGCGATGACGTCCACCTCGTCCATGGTCGCGACCAGCCGGCGCGCCCGGACCAGCGCCGCATCGAGGCGCTGAATGTCGTCGCCTTCCAGTTCGATGGTGACCCGCATGTCGACCCCCGGCCGCTCCCAGCCGTTGAGGATACGGCGTCGCCGTGCCAGCGTCACCGGTACCGCTTGGCAGGGCGGGCGTCATCGCGTAGCGTCATCCAGGACCACGCCGCACGCGCCCATGAACGACGACCGTCTCGACCTGCTGCACCGCGACGCGACAGATCCGCTAGCCGCGTTCCGCGACGAGTTCCTGATCCCGCGCGGCCCCGACGGCCGGGATGTGGCCTACTTCACTGGCAACTCGCTGGGCCTGCAGCCGCGCGCGGCGCGGTCGATGGTCGAGCGCGAACTCGACCGCTGGGCCGAATTCGCGGTCGAGGGTCACTTCCGCGGCGACCTGCCGTGGATGGACTACCACGCGGCGCTTCGTGACCACCTCGCCGAACTGGCGGGTGCGCTGCCACACGAGGTGGTGGCGATGAACACGCTGACCGTCAACCTGCACCTGATGATGGTCTCGTTCTATCGCCCGACGCCCGAGCGGCCGGCGATCCTGATCGAACGCCACGCGTTCCCCTCCGACCGCCATGCGGTGGAGTCGCAGATCCGATTCCACGGCCATGATCCCGCCACATCCCTGATCGAAGTCGATGGTGACGGACCGGGCGGCACGCTGACCGCCGACGCGATCGCCGACGCCCTCGACCGCCACGGCCACCGCATCGCGCTGGTCCTGCTGCCCGGCGTGCAGTACCTCACCGGGCAGCGACTCGACCTGGCGGCGATCGCGCCGCTGGCGCACCGCAAGGGCTGCGCGGTCGGCTACGACCTCGCGCACGCGATCGGCAACGTTCCGGTCGACCTGCACGCCAGCCACGCCGACTTCGCGGTGTGGTGCACCTACAAGTACCTCAACGGCGGGCCGGGCGCGGTCGCCGGCTGCTTCGTGCATGAGCGCCACGCGCACACCCCGCGCCCGCGCTTCGCCGGCTGGTGGGGCCACGACCCCGCGACGCGCTTCCATATGGCGCCGGAGTTCGTGCCGGCGGCGGGCGCCGACGGTTGGCAGCTGTCGAACCCGCCGATCCTGGCGATGGCGCCGCTGCGCGCTTCGCTCGAGCAGTTCCACCGCGCCGGGCTCGGGCGGCTGCGCGCGAAGTCGATCGCGATGACCGGCTTCCTAGCGGCCCGGATCCGCGAGCGCGTCGACCGGGTGCTGGAGGTGCGCACCCCGGACGACCCGGCGCAGCGCGGCTGTCAGCTGTCGCTGCGCGTGCGCGGCAGCCGCGAGGAGGGCCGCTCGCTGCATTCCTGGCTGGAGCGCGAGGGCGTCGTCGTCGACTGGCGCGAGCCGGACGTGATCCGCGCCGCACCGGTGCCGCTGTACAACCGGCTGTCCGATTGTGCGCGCCTGGTCGACGCGGTCGAGGCCTGGTCGCGCTCGCGGTGAGCGATCGCATCGTCATCGCAGGCGCCGGTCTGGCCGGAGCACTGCTGGCCACCCTGTTGGCCCGCCGCGGACTGCGCGTGGAGGTGTTCGAGCGGCGCCCGGACCCGCGCGTGGCCGGGCACGAGGGCGGTCGCTCGATCAACCTCGCGCTGGCCGAACGCGGCATGAACGCGCTGCGCGTCGCGGGGCTCGAGCGCGCGGTTCTGGCGCAGGCGGTGATGATGCGCGGCCGCATGGTCCACGACCTCGACGGCGCGACCCACCTGCTGCGCTACGGCCGTGACGACGGCGAGGTGATCTGGTCGGTGCACCGCGGCCGGCTCAACGCGACCCTGCTCGACGCCGCGCAGGCCGCAGGCGCGCGCTTTCACTTCGACCAGCGCCTGGTGGGCGCCGACTTCGAAGCGGGTCTGGCGCGGCTGCAATGCGGTCGCACCGGCGATGCCTGCGTGGTCGAGGCGCCGGTGCTGGTCGGCGCCGACGGCGCGGGTTCGGCGCTGCGCGCGGCGATGGCGGCGGTGCGACCGCTGGGCGAGCGCTTCGAGCCGCTGGGCCACGGCTACAAGGAACTTGAGATCCCGCCGGCGGCCGACGGCAGGTTCCGCATCGAGCCGCACGCCCTGCACATCTGGCCGCGCGGCGGCTACATGTGCATTGCCCTGCCCAACGCCGAGCGATCCTTCACCGTCACCCTGTTCCTGCCCAACGATGGCGCCCCGCCGTGCTTCGCCGCGCTGCGCGGCCCGGACGACGTCGCCGCGCTGTTCGGGCGCGACTTCCCCGACCTGCTGCCCCACCTGCCCGACCTGCAGGCCGACTTCGCGGCTCACCCGGTCGGCTCATTGGGCACCCTGCGCCTCGACACCTGGCATCTCGACGGCGCCGCGCTGCTGCTGGGCGACGCCGCCCACGCCATCGTGCCGTTCCACGGCCAGGGCATGAACTGCGCGTTCGAGGACTGCGTCGCGCTGGATGCCCTGCTCGGTGACAGTCGCGACTATCGCGCCGCTTTCGCCGAATTCGAGCGCCGCCGCAAGCCCGATGCCGACGCCATCGCCGACATGGCGCTGGAGAACTACATCGAGATGCGCGATCTGGTCGACGACGCGCCATTCCTGCTGCGCAAGCAGGTCGAGCGCGCGCTCGCCGACCGCCACCCCGGCGTATTCGTACCACGCTACTCGATGGTCACCTTCCGCCGCACGCCCTATGCGGTGGCCAAAGTGCGCGGCGCGGTGCAGTGGGACATCGTGGACACGATCGCGCGCGGCTGCTCACGCATCGAGGACGTGGACCTTGCGTTCGGGGA
>DHLY01000163.1:48020-56071 GCA_002405525.1 Proteobacteria bacterium UBA4656 | reverse complement strand
TGGCAGCAGCCATGCCGCCGCGAGGGCTGGTTCCGTCCGCTGCCGCACCGGGCTTCGGCGCCCGCGCGGTCGCGATGTCAGGGCGCGTTGCGGCGTCGGAAACGCCGTGCGCAGCGCGCAGCGCAGCACACCGGCACCCCATCACCTCGCACAAGTCCGCTCCACCGAGAGCCGCTGCACCGTGTCGTCAGCCACCCAGGTGCCCGACAGCGGCGGCAGCAGCGTGGCGTCGACCCGGATCGAACCGCCCCCCGTCGAGACGTATGAACGCTGCAGGGTTCCCACCTGCCGCGTGCCGGGCGCCACCGCCGGGCACAGTGGGCAGAAGCCGCTGTACTGCTGCAGCGGCAGCGTGCCGGAACCGAACGGGAACACCTGGCCGTAGAGCCATATAGGGCTGCCGGCAGCGTCGTAGAGGAAGGCGGTGTGCACCTCGGTGCTGGGCACGGTGAAGATCAGGTAGCCGAAGCCCGCGCGCGCCGGTGCGAACCACGCACCGCTGTAGTCGCGGGTCGCGTCCTCGACGCATGCCGGGACGATCCCGGCCACCAGCGGCTCGCTGCCAAAGCGCCCGTCGAGCTGCCACGACCAGCGGAAGGCGTCGGGCCCGGTGCGGGTGAGGATCACCTCGCCCACCTCGGCCAGCCCGTTGCTGCTGCCGTTCCAGGTCGAGCGCCGCAGCGGGGCCTGCCACACGCCCTGTCCTGCGGACGGAGCGAGCGCCTGCGCGATGTACCAGGTCGGCGCGCCATCGTCGCGGTAGGTGAACCAGGTGGCCGCCAGCTGGTTGCCGGCCCGCAACAGCAGCACGCCATGGCCGCTGCGGTCCGGATTGAAGTAGGCGTTGTCGCCGAGTGCAGGCGCGTCGCCGGCGAATGTCGTGCCCACCGTCAGCACCACCTCGGCGTCGGCGGTGCCGGTGTTCACCGGGGTCAGGTACCAGCGGCCCGGCGCCAGGGCGGGCGCGGCCAACTGCACCTGCTTGGTGGCGGCCGCGCCCGTCGCGCTGGCGGCAGCCGCGGCGCGCGGCGGCGCGGCGCGCGGCTCGGGCGCGGTCCCCGGATTGGCGTCGCGGGCAACGAACAGGTCGACGCCGGCGGCGTTGGCCAGTCCCACCGTCAGGCCGGCGACGTTGGGCGGCAGGTCGACGAGGATGCGCTCGTGCGCCGCGCCCGGCCGCAGGCGCAGGCGCAGGGTGTCGCCTCGCGGGTCGAGCACCTGTGCGGACTGCGCGAGCGCGGCGCTGGCGTCGAGCAGCACCGGAATGCGCCCGAGTCCGCCCGGCGCCGCGCGCGAGGCGCCGATCGAGACGTAGCCGGTCCAGGTTTCCCCGGGCAGCATCGAGGGCGCGTTCCAGCCGACCCGCAGCGCGAACGGCGCGCGCGAGGCCACGCGGCCGGGACCGCTGGCCACCAGCCGGTCACCCGCGGCCGACGGGCCGGCCACAGGGACCGCGGAATAGCGCAGGTTCACCGGGTCGCTGCCGCCACCACCGGGGGTCAGGTTGATCGCATAGATCCAGTAACTGCGCCGGTCGGCCGCGCCCTCGAGCACCACGTCGAGCGCGCAGCGCTCGCTGGCGGTGGGGCCGTCCGCCACGCACAGTTCCTCGAACTCGTCGGGGGCGCCGTCGGCGTCCTGGTCCTGGCCGATGAACAGGTCGACGTCACGGGCGG
Source organism: Proteobacteria bacterium UBA4656 (assembly GCA_002405525.1). GTDB lineage: Bacteria > Pseudomonadota > Gammaproteobacteria > Xanthomonadales > Ahniellaceae > UBA4656. The sequence continues at coordinate 54,395 of DHLY01000163.1, read as the reverse complement.
TGCCCGAAGACGCCTCGGCGGCGATCGCGAAGGTCGTGCGACCGGCGTCGGACCCGCCGATCGACAGCGTGCGGACTAGGCTGCCGACCGCGGTCTCCTCGTAGGTGTCGCGGCTGCCACGACCGACGAGGGTCTGCGTGGCGCCTTCCAGCCGGGCGAGCGCAGTGGCGGAGAACACCGCCTCCGGCAGGGCCACGAGGCCCTCCACGCCGAACTCGGCCACCCCGCTGGTCGCCGGAGTCGCAGTCTGGAAGCGCACCGGCAGCGGCCCGGGATTGGAGAACACCGCCACCGCGAGGCGCTGCTCGACGCCACCGGGACCGCGCAGCAGCAGGTCGCCATAGACCCAGCGCCCAAGCACGCGACCGTCGGCGACGTCGAACTCGATCTGCAGATCCTGCGCCTGCCCAGGTCCGAGCACGAACGATTGCGGCGAGATGACGGCGCGTGCGCCGTCCGGCAGACGCGATTCGACGGTCCACGCGCTGCCGGCGCCCATGTCGGTGACCCGCCGGGTGAAGGTGCAGCGCTCGACACAGTCGGCGTCCACCAGCGAAGGCCGGTTGATGCGGGTCGGCGCCCTGGGATCGCTGCCGGCGATCGGGTCGCCGGCCACGAAGGCGCTGCGCGGCAGGTCGAGGAACAGCCGCGCGCGCGCGGCCTCGTCGACCCGCAGGCGTCCGCTGCCGACGTCGTGCGGATCGGCGGGCGTCACGGCGTCCTCGCGCCGCATCCCGGGCCGGGCGGTGGTCAACAGTGCGCTCTCGATCTGCGCCACGCTCCAGCCAGGGCGCGCGGCGGCCAGCAGGGCGGCAGCGCCCGCCACGTGCGGGGTCGCCATCGAGGTGCCGCTGAGCGCGGCCAGCGCCGGGCCGACATCGTCAGCGGCGAGAATCGACACCCCCGGCGCGGCGAGGTCCGGCTTGAGCCAACCACCGTAGGGCAGCACCGCACCGCGGCTGCTGAATGCCGCGCGGCGGTCGCCGAGCTCGGGGTCGAGCACGCGGCGGGTGGCCGTGATCGTGGCGCTGACCTGACCGCCGCCCAGCCGCGCACCCTCCAGCGCCGCCTGCAGTCGCTGGCCGGCGGCATAGCCGAGGTGCACCGCCGGCATGCCGTGATTGTCGCTGACGATGCTCTCGCCCTCGGCCAGCGTGTTGACCAGCACGTAGCCGGCCGCGCCGGCCTGGCGCACGTTGAAACTCTTTTCCACGCGCGCATAGATGCCGCGCAGGCAGACCACGATCTCGCCGCTGAAGGTGCCCGCCGGGAAGGGATTGCTGCGCCCGTCGGGGGTCACCCCCTGGCTGGCGCCGGTGCCGCACAGCGCGTTGCCGAAGTCCTTGGCGAGCACGACGCGGCGCCGATCCAGCGCCCCGCCCTGCGCGGCGCCCGACAGGTCGAACGGGGCGGCGACGCCGCTGCCCTGCACGTCGGCCAGCACGGTGCCGAACAGCCGGTCGTGGGTGGACGCGGCGGCAGTGACCACCCACGGCGCGTTGCCCGGCGCGTTCACCGAACGGTCGCGCGGCCCGGAGTTGCCGGCGGCCACTGCGGCCAGCACACCGGCCGCGCGGGCATTGAGCATCGCCAGTGCGTCGGTGGTGCCTCCGCCACGCACGCCGCTCCAGGGATCGCGCGCGGTCTCGCTGCCGATCGAGTAGTTGATCACGTCGACGCCGTCGCGGACCGCCTGTTCGATCGACGACACCAGCGCACTGCCGCTGCAGGTGCCGGGCGAGTTCGGATTCTCGGGATCGTTGGTGCAGGCCTTGTACGAGATGATGTTGGCCCGCGGCGCGACGCCCGACACTCGCAGCGGCTGGTTGGCGGTCAGCGCCGCGGGCGGCGCAGTCCACGGGTTGCCGGCCGCGGTGCCGGCGACGTGGCTGCCGTGGCCGTTCAGGTCGAGCCCCTCACGGCCACCCTCGCTGGTGAAGTCGTGGATGCCGATCAGCTTGGCATTGCAACGCGCCGGCGCCGACGCGCACAGACCGAGGAAAGCACCCCGCGGATTGACGTGCGCGTAGCCATCCTCCGCGATGGCGGTGAACGACGGGTGCGCAGGGTTGATGCCGGTATCGACGACGCCGACGATCGCCCCCGCGCCGCGTCCGAGTCCGGTCACGCCCGGCACGGCATCGTTCCAGAACGGTTCGGCCCCGACCCAGGCGGGTCCGGCGTCGGTCGCCACCCGACGCCGGAAGTCCGGCTCCACCGCCAGCACCCCCGGCAGGGCGCGCGCCGCGGCGACACCGTCAGCGTCGAGGTCCAGCGCCATGCCGTTCGCCACCACCGACCAGCGCGCCTGTGGCGCGGCGACGGCCTTGCCGGCAGCGCGCAACGCATCGAGGAACGACGACTGGCGTGCCGCGACATGGTCGAGGTAGGCGCGCGCCTGCGGCCCCTCGAGGTCGATCCGCCGGCCGCGCCGCTCCGGCAGCGCGAGCCGCTTGCCATTTGCGTCGCGCAGCACAACGGTAGCGTCATAGGCCGCCAGCGGCGGCTCCACGAAGGTCACGATCCAACGCCGCGGCGCGTCGACGGCGACGGCGGCGGCGGCGCCCGCGGTGCCGGCGGCAGACGCGGCGAGCGCCAGCGAAATGCCGGCGGCGATGCGGTGTCGGCGGTCCATCCGCCCTCCTTCGTTGAGTTGCATGCGGCGCCAATGCGGCGGTTGATCCCGCGCAGGCGCCGCGCCAAGGCGCCGTGGCAGACTGTCGAGAAAGGCTTTCCTGCAGTGGCTCGGCTTCGCAAGTCCGAACCCCTTCCGCCGAATCGATCGCTTGCGCGATTGATCTGCGATGGCGGCATCGATGCCGCGCGCCAGCAGGGTGTTTCGCGACACCCTGCTAGTCTGCCATCGCCGCGCGCGAAGCGCGCGCTGCCCGTCCCGCCGCCGCCCACGTCCGTCGCCTTCGATGCAAGCGCCGACCCACCCGCCCCCGCTGCTCGCCGCCTTCCTGGCCGCGCAATACCGGGTGTATCTGCCCGACGGCGAGCATCTGCTGGCGCCGGGCCGGCCCTTCGGCGCGAAGATCGGCGCCGCCGGCACCCCCTGGGCGCTGCTGACTGCCTTCAATCCGGGGGCCTTGGCGCGCGAGGCGCGCGCCAACGACGCCGCGCAGTCGCGCCTGCTCGCATTGCTCCGCGCGGCGGGCCACACGTGCTGGCCGGGCCTCAACAGCGACCCCCGGGGCGGCCACGCCGAGCGCAGTGTGTTCGCACTCGGCATCGGCGCCGAAGAGGCCGACCGGCTGGCCGACCGCTTCGGGCAATGCGGCCTGCTGGCGGGACGCCTCGGCGAAGCGGCTTGCCTGCGCGTGCTGCGCGCGCACTGGCCCTTGCCGGTCGTGGACACCCCTTTCGTGGTCTGGGTAGCATCAGTGTCCACGGAAGCTCAGCGTCCATGATGGCCGACGACGTGTCCCCGCCGCCGCTGATCGCCGCGCGCGGCCTCAGTTTCGCGCGCGACGGCGAGCCGATCTTCGGCCCCCTCGACCTGGCGGTGGCCGGCGGTGGCGCGCTGGTGGTGGAGGGCGGCAATGGCGCCGGAAAGACCACCCTGTTGCGGGTGCTCGCCGGCCTGCTCGATCCCGGCGAGGGCGAAATCCACTGGCAGGGCGCGCCGCTGGCGGGCGCGGGCCGGGTATCCGGCGGGATCGCGCTGCTCGGCCACCACCTCGGGCTCAAGGCCGACCTCAGCCCGCTGGAGAACCTGCGCTTCAGGGTCGCGCTGTCCGGCGCGCGCCCGGGCCACACGCCGGAGGCGGCGCTGCGGTCGGTGGGTCTCGAGGGCTACGAGGATCTGCCGGTGCGCACCCTTTCGGCGGGCCAGCGCAAGCGCACCGCGCTCGCCGCGCTGCTGCTCGATCCGGCCCCGCTCTGGTTGCTCGACGAGCCCTACGCCAACCTCGATCGCGACGGCCAGCGGCTGGTGGACCGCATGCTGGAGACGCAGTGCCAGCGCGGCGGTGCGGCGGTGTTCACCAGCCACGGTCTGTTCACGCCGCCATTGCCGCGGCTGGCGGCGCTGCAACTCGGCGGCCGCGCGTGAGGACCGGCACTCCGGGCGCCGCCGCGCTCGCGCTGCTGCGCCGCGACCTGCTGCTGCTGTGGCGACTCCGCGCGGACGCGGTGAACCCGCTGCTCTTCGCGCTGATGGTCGCCACCCTGTTCCCGCTCGCGCTGGGTCCCGAGGCGCAGATGCTCGCGCGGGTCGCCGGCGGCATCATCTGGGTCAGCGTGGTGCTGGCCAGCCTGCTGTCTCTGGACGCGCTGTTCCGCGGCGATGCCGAGGACGGCAGCCTCGACCAGCTCGCGGTGTCCGGACAGCCGCTCGCCCTGCTGGCCGCCGCCCGCATCCTCGCCCACTGGCTGGGAACCGGACTGCCGCTGACCCTGGTCGCGCCGCTGCTGGCGTACATGCTGGGCCTTCCGCGCGAGGCCGTGCCGGCGCTGGTCGGTGCGCTGGCCCTCGGCACCCCGCTGCTGTCGCTGGTCGGCGCCTGCTGCGCCGCGCTGACGGTCGCCATGCGCCGCTCTGGTATCCTGCTCGCGCTGCTGGTGCTGCCGCTGACGGTGCCGGTGCTGATCTTCGGCGCCGGCGCGGTAGATGCCGCCGCCACCGGCGGCGACCCCAGCGCGGCCTTGCTGTTCCTGGCCGCCGGGCTTGCCGTGGCGCTGCCGCTCGCCCCGCTGGGCTGCGCGGCGGCGATCCGGATCGGCACCGCGTGACACGAGGCTCGAGCACGCCATGAACCGCTTCATGCTGTGGTTCCACCGGATGGGCTCGCCGCCCACCTTTTTCGCCTTCGCGGAGCGCTGGCGGCCGTGGTGCCTGTGGACGGCACTGGCGATCACCGCGGCGGCGCTTTACTGGGGCCTGTTCCGCGCGCCCGACGACTACCTGCAGGGCGACTCGTTCCGCATCATCTACATCCATGTGCCGAGCGCGTGGATGGGTCAGTTCATCTTCGCCGTGATGGCGGTCTGCGGCTTCGTCGCCATCGTGTGGCGGATCAAGATCGCGGAGATCATGGGCATCGCCAGCGCGCCGGTGGGCGCGGCATTCACCGCGATCGCGCTGGGCACCGGTTCGCTGTGGGGCCGTCCCACCTGGGGCACCTACTGGGTGTGGGACGCGCGCCTGACATCGACCCTGGTCCTGCTGTTCCTCTACTTCGGCGTGATCGGCCTGTACCGGGCGATCGAGGACCGCCGCAAGGCGGCGCTCGCCTCCGGACTGCTGGCGATCATCGGCCTGGTCAATATCCCGGTCATCCAGTATTCGGTGTACTGGTGGAACACGCTGCACCAGCCGTCCTCGATCAACGTCGCGAAGATGAGCAGCACGATCGACCCCAGCATGCTCTGGCCGCTGCTGCTGATGGCCGTCGCGACCAAGCTCTACTACGCCTGGTCGGCGCTGTCGCGCGCGCAACTGATGGTGCTGGAGATGGAAAGCGGCAAGAACTGGGTACGGGAACTCGCGGGCCTGCCGCCGGTCGATAGTCCAGCCGGTCAAGCGCCACGCGGCCCCTGAGCGAATCATCGACCACGACAAGGACCACATGGACCACTGGCCCTTCATCCACGCCGCCTACGGCGTGTTCTTCACCCTCCTGGCGGCCGACGCGATCGCCGCCGCCGGCGGCCGACGCCGCCTTCTGGCCGCACTGCGCAGCCGCGCCGCGCGGCAGCAGCGCAGGGAGGGCGGCTCGTGAATCCGATCCGACGCCGCCGCATGTGGCTGCTCGGCCTGGTCCTGCTCGGGGCGGGCACCGCGATCGCCCTGACCCTGACCGCGCTGAACCAGAACATCCAGCATTTTTTCAGCCCCAGCGACATCGCCGATGGCAAGGCGCCGGGCGTACGCACCTTCCGGCTCGGCGGCATCGTCGAAGAGGGCAGCGTCGGCCGCAACGCCGAGAACCTGAAGGTCTCGTTCGTGGTCACCGACCGCTTCAAGACCCAGCCGGTCGAGTTCACCGGCATCCTGCCCGACCTGTTTCGTGAGGGTCAGAGCGTGGTGGCGACCGGGACGCTCGATGCGCAGCGCGGCGTGTTCGTCGCCCGCGAGGTGCTCGCCAAGCACGACGAGAACTACATGCCGAAGGAAGTCGCCGACGCCATTGCGCGCGCGCAGGCGCGCGAGGACGGCGCGGCCGTGAAGCCGGGCGCGGGCGCGCCCTGATCGGCCGCTCGCCGCGCGCGGAGCGCGCGGCGCGGCGGGGTGCTTGACCGGACGGCGCGGGCCGCGCCAGGGGTGGAGGAAAGACGATGATCGCTGAACTCGGGCAGGTCGCCCTCTCGCTGGCCCTGCTGCTGGCCGTGGTGCAGGCCACGATGCCGCTGGTCGGCAGCTACACCGGC
>DHLY01000163.1:47637-47907 GCA_002405525.1 Proteobacteria bacterium UBA4656 | reverse complement strand
CCGCTGGTCGGCAGCTACACCGGCAGCGCACGCCTCATGGCGCTGGCGCGCCCGGCCACTGCGGGGCAGTTCGCCTTCACGGCGATCGCCTTCGGCCTGCTGACCGCAGCCTTCATCCAGTCCGACTTCTCGGTCGCCTACGTGGCGAGCAACTCCAACTCCCTGCTGCCCTGGTACTACCGCTTCTCGGCGGTATGGGGTGGCCACGAGGGCTCGCTGTTGCTGTGGGTGCTGATCCTCAACGTGTGGGCGGTCGCGGTGGCCGCGCTG
>DHLY01000163.1:47162-47502 GCA_002405525.1 Proteobacteria bacterium UBA4656 | reverse complement strand
GGTCGCGGTGGCCGCGCTGTCGGGCAACCTGCCGCGCGAGTTCATGGCCCGCGTGCTGTCGGTGCTGGGCATCGTCAGCATCGGCTTCCTGACATTCACCATGTTCACCTCCAATCCGTTCGAGCGCCATCTGCCGGCGCTGCCGGAGGGCCGCGACCTCAACCCGNNAACCCGCTGCTGCAGGACATCGGCCTGATCATGCATCCGCCGATGCTGTACATGGGCTACGTCGGCTTCGCCGTGGCCTTCGCATTCGCCATCGCAGCGCTGCTGGAATCGAAGGTCGACGAACGCTGGGTGCGCTGGGCGCGACCGTGGACGCTCACCGCCTGGGCGTTCC
>DHLY01000163.1:44831-47014 GCA_002405525.1 Proteobacteria bacterium UBA4656 | reverse complement strand
TGGGATCCGGTCGAGAACGCCTCGTTCATGCCGTGGCTGGTCGGCACCGCGCTGATCCACTCGCAGGCGGTCACCGAGAAGCGCGGCAACTTCCGCGCCTGGACCCTGCTGCTGTCGATCTTCGCCTTCTCGCTGTCGCTGCTGGGCACCTTTCTGGTCCGCTCGGGCGTGCTCACCTCGGTGCACGCCTTCGCCACCGACCCCGAGCGCGGCTTGTTCATCCTGATCTTCCTCGGCGTGGTCGCCGGCGGCGCGCTGCTGCTGTACGCGATCCGCGCGCCGATGCTCGCGGCCGGCAAAGAGCAGCCCTTCGCGCCCGTTTCGCGCGAGAGCCTGGTCATGGTCAACAACCTGATGATGGTCTCGGCCTGCGCAATGGTGCTGCTGGGCACGCTGTATCCGCTGATGGCCGACGCCCTCGGCATGGGCAAGGTGTCGGTCGGGCCGCCGTACTTCGGATTCCTGTTCACCCTCCTGATGGTGCCGGTGGTGCTGTTCGCGCCTTTCGGGCCGCTGTCGCGCTGGCGCCGCGACGAGCTGCGAACGCTGCTGCTGCCGGCTCGCTCGTGGATCGCGCTCGCTCTGCTGGCCACCGGCGCGACCTGGCTGCTGTTCACCGACATCACGGCCAAGACGCTGCTTGGCGCGCTGGGCGCGACCTGGGTGATGGCCGGCACGCTGGCGTGGGTGTGGTCGCAGTTCCGCGACCCCGCCCGCCGCGCCGCGATGTCAGGCGGCCGGCTCGGCATGGTCCTGGCGCACTTCGGACTCGGCGTTTTCGTCGCCGGCGTGCTGGTCCACGAGTCGACGGCGATCGAGCGCGACGTGCGGATGGCGCCGGGCGACACGGTGCAGATCCGCGGCTATGACGTCACCTTCGAACGCCTCGACCACTACGAGGGCCCGAACTACGTTTCCGACAAGGGCATCTTCAACATCTCCCGTGACGGCAGGCCGGTGATCACGCTCAAGCCCGCCAAGCGGCGCTACCTCGCTGGCGGAGACGTGATGACCGAGGCCGACATCGATGCCGGATTCACCCGCGATCTCTACATCTCGATGGGCGAGCCGGTCGGCGAGGGCCAGGCGTGGGCGGTGCGCCTGTATCACAAGCCGCTGGTGCGCTGGATCTGGCTGGGAACGCTGCTGATGATGCTCGGCGGTTTCGTCGCCGCCGCCGACCGGCGCTACCGTCGGGCCGACGCGACGCAGCGCGGCCCGGCGGAGCCCATGCCGGCAGCCCCGCAGGGAGCGCCGGCCTGATGTGGCGCTTCCTCCTGCCGCTGGCGCTGGCGCTGGGGCTCGGCGTGCTGCTCTACGCCGGCCTGCACAACGACCCCAAGAACATCCCGTCACCGCTGATCGACAAGCCTGCCCCGGTGTTCGACCTGCCGGAACTCAACCAGCCGGCGGCGCGGGTCAGCACCGGCGCGCTGGCCGGCGAGCCCTATCTGCTGAATGTCTGGGCCAGCTGGTGCGTCACCTGCCGGCAGGAGCACCCGGTGCTGGACGCGTTCGCACGGCGCGGCAGTGTGCGGATCGTGGGTCTGAACTGGAAGGACTCGCCGGCGGACGCCAGGCGCTGGCTGGGCCAGTTCGGCAACCCGTACACCGAGATCGCGGTCGACGAATCCGGCCGGACCGGCGTGGACTTCGGCGTCTACGGCACCCCGGAGACCTTCCTGATCGATCCTTCGGGCGTCATCCGCTTCAAGCATGTCGGCGCCCTGACGCCGGACGTGATCGCGAGAGAAATCGAGCCGCGGCTGGCCGCCATGCGTCAGGCGGGTGCGCCATGAGGCGCCTCGCCGCCGTGCTGCTGCTCGCGCTGTCCACCCAGGCGGCGCTCGCGATCGACCCGCTGCCGTTCCGGGACGATGCCGAGCAGGAACGCTTCCAGCGCCTGGTCGCCGAGCTGCGCTGCACCGTGTGCCAGAACCAGAACCTCGCCGACTCCAACGCGGAACTGGCCAAGGACCTGCGCCAGCGCGTCTTCGAGATGCTGCAGCAGGGCCGCAGCGACGCCGAGATCAAGCAGTTCCTGGTCGAACGATACGGCGACTTCGTGCTGTACCGGCCACCGGTCAAGCCGCAGACTTGGCTGTTGTGGTTCGGACCCGCCCTGGTGGTGCTGGCCGGCGCTGGGCTGGTGGTGACGTCGGTGCGCCGGCGCGCGCGCGCGC
>DHLY01000163.1:39448-44683 GCA_002405525.1 Proteobacteria bacterium UBA4656 | reverse complement strand
GCGCAGGGCATCGAGGATTCCCCGTGACGACGATCTTCCTGCTGCTCGCAGCCGCGATGCTGGCCGCGGCGATGGTGCTGGTCCTGCGCCCCCTGCTGCGCCGCGACCCTGGCGCCGACGACGCGGCGCGCCGCCTTGCGGCGCTCGACCGCGCGCTCGCCGAGGGCGTGCTCGACGAGACCGAGTACGGCCGCAAGCGCAAGGCACTGCTGGTCGCCCCCGAAGCCGCGCGCCAGGCGCGCACCTTCCCACTACCGGCCCTGGGCATCGCCCTCCTGCTGCCGCTGGGTACGGTGCTGGTCTATCTCACCGTCGGCAGCCCGCAGGCGCTGGACCCCGCCGTCGCGGAGGCCGCCGCGACTCAGGATTCACCGCACGGCGGCGCCGGGGGCACGCCGCAGATGGAGATGGCGATCGCGGGACTGGAGCAGCGCCTTCAAGCCGAACCCGACAACTTCGAGGGCTGGATGCTGCTCGGCCGTGCCCGCAAGTCGCTGCAGCGTTACGAGGCCGCCCGCGACGCGCTCAAGCGCGCCTTCGACCTGCGCCCCAACGACCCCGACGTGATGGTCGAGTACGCGGAGGCGATCGCGCTCACCGACCCCGAACGAGAAATCGCCGGCGAACCGCAGGCCCTGCTGGAACAGGCGGTGGCCGACAACCCGCGCCATGAGCGCGCGCTGTGGCTGCTCGGCATTGGCGCGGCGCAGGCCGGCGACTACGGCGCCGCGGTCGCCCGCTGGGAAGCGCTGCTGCCGCTGCTCGGCGAGGACGACGCGGAGATCCGCAGCCAGGTCGAAGCCCAGCTCGCCGAAGCGCGCTCGCGCGCGAGCCTGCCGGCGGTCGCCGCGACGGCCGCGCCCACCGCGGACGCGGCCTCCGCCGCTCCGGCCGCGGACACCGCGGCGAGCGCACCCCGGCTGACCATCGAGGTGGACATCGCACCCGCGCTCGCCGGCCGGCTCGCTCCCACCGACGTGCTCTACGTTTTCGCTCGTGCCGCCGAAGGCCCGCGCATGCCGCTCGCGCTGCAGCGGCTGCCCGGCGCCAAGTTCCCGCTGACCGTCATCCTCGACGACAGCATGGGCATGATGCCGACCATGAAGCTGTCCTCGGCCGCGCAGGTGGTGGTGGGCGCGCGGGTTTCGAAGACCGGGGTGGCCAATCCGCAGCGTGGCGACCTGGAGACGATCTCGGCCCCGCTCGCCACCGCCTCTCAGCAGGGGCCGGTGCGGCTGGTGATCGACACCGTCGTGCCCTGAAGGAGGGCAGCGCGCCGGCCCCGCAGTCGACCCGGGCCGCCCCGCGGCCAGGGTTCGAAGGGGCCGCCGCCGTGGCGCGGTCGCCGCGCATCGGCTATAAGGCCGGCTCCGCCGCGACCGGCCCACGCATGTCCGCCACGCAGTATTGTCCCCTGCCCTCGCCGTTCCGCCTCAAGCGCGGTGGCGAACTGCATGGTGCGCGCATCGCCTACGAAACCTGGGGGGCGCTCGCGCCCACGCGCGACAACGCGGTGCTGATCGTGACCGGCCTGTCGCCCGGCGCACACGCCGCCTCCAGCGCGCTCGATCCCGACCTCGGCTGGTGGGAGGAGATGGTCGGGCCGGGCAAGGCGATCGACACCCGGCGCTGGTTCGTGGTGTGCATGAACTCCCTCGGCTCCTGCAAGGGCTCGACCGGGCCGGCGTCGCCGCACCCGGCCGACGGACTGCCGTATCGCCTGCGATTCCCAGCGCTGTGCATCGAGGACATCGCCGAGGCCGCCTGGCAGGTGCTCTGCGCGCTGGGCATCGAACGGCTCGCCGGCCTGGTCGGGCCGTCGATGGGCGGCATGACCGCGCAGGCATTGGCGCTGCTGCATCCGCAGGCGTGCCCGAACCTGGTCCTGATCTCCTCCGCGCCGCAGGCCGCGCCGTTCGCGATCGCGGTGCGCTCGCTGCAGCGCGAGGCGATCCGCCTCGATCCGGACTGGAAAGGCGGTCACTACGCGACCGACGAGCACCCGGTGACGGGCATGCGGCTGGCGCGCAAACTGGGGGTGATGACCTACCGCTCGCCGCTGGAATGGAAACAGCGCTTCGGGCGCGCGCGCGTCGAGTTCCGCCCGGGAGAGCCCTTCGAGCGCGAGTTCCAGGTCGAGGCCTACCTCGAGGGCCACGCGCAGCGCTTCGTCGGCGCCTTCGACCCCAACTGTTACCTCTATCTGTCGCGCGCGATGGACTGGTTCGACCTCGCCGAGCACGGCGGCACGGTCGAGGCCGCCTACCAGCGGATGGCGGTCCACCGCGCGCTGGTGGTCGGTGTCGAGACCGACATCCTGTTTCCGCTGGAGCAGCAGGAGCAGCAGGCCGAGGGGCTGCGACTGGCCGGGGCGGCGGTCGACTTCCAGGTCCCACCGTCGGTGCAGGGCCACGACGCATTCCTGGTCGACTTCAGGCACTTCGGCCCGATCCTGGACCGATTCCTCGGCGCACTGTGAGGTCCGCGCCGGCCGCCGGGGCGCTGCTGCTCCGCCGCGCACGCTCGCGCCGAGGCAGCCTCCGAACAGGCAGCCACACCCGCCCGGGAGGTCGCGCGGCCGGCCGGCAGGCGGACACGCGCAGAAGCAACGCGGGTGTGGATACTCGTTCAGAGGTTCCCTAAACTGCGGACAGCCCGGAGTCCCCGTCGATGCTGCAACGCACCTTTCCCGGCGCAGAGGAATTCGTCCGCACGGTCGATGCGGCGGTCCGTGCCGGCGGCGAACGCGAAGTCACCGACGCCCTGCGTGGCGCCCTGTGCCGGATGATCCGCGAGCAGCGCGTGCGCCTGCCCGACTGCGTCTACGAGCCGCACGGTGATCGCTACGCGCGGCGCGAGCTTTACCGCAGCGAACACTTCGGCTACGACGTGATCGCGATGACCTGGGGCCCTGGACAGGGCACGCTGCTGCACGACCACAGCGGGCTGTGGTGCGTGGAGGGCGTCTGGCACGGCGCGCTGGAGATCACCCAGTACGACCTGGTCGAAGCGCAGGCGCCGCGTTTCCGCTTCCGGCAGGCGGGCTCGATCGAGGCTGGCGCCGGCTCGGCCGGCAGCCTGATCCCGCCACACGAGTACCACACGATCCGCAACCCGGCCGACGCGGGCATCGCCGTCTCGGTACACGTGTATGCGCGACCGATGACCTGCTGCAACACCTACCGCCCGGTCGAGGGCGAGTGGTACGAGCGGGATTTGCGGCAGCTGGGGTTCGATTGAGGGCTCGGGGTCCAGGGCTCAGGGCCCTGTGAAGTGCGAGAACCGTTGGACGGGCTCGCCGGACACCTCGCGCGTACGCCTGAAACCCACGCTGCGGACGAAACGATCCAAGCTGGCCAAGCCCGCCTTCGTTCTGGGCCCTGGGCCCTAGACCCTGATCGAACCCACGCCCGCCCACGCCACCACTAAACCCCGCCGGCAAACCGCCACCCCAACGTCGCCCCCGCATGGAACGGCACGACCTCGGCGGCGACGGCATCGATGCGCGCCGGCACGGTCCACGCTTCGCGCACCAGCGCCACGCGCTCCTCGTTGGGCGGCAGGCGGTAGAATGCCGCACCGTTGAGCGACGCGAACGCCTCGAGGCGGTCGAGCGCGCCTTGTTCCTCGAAAACCTTGGCGTAGGACTCCAACGCCGCTGGGGCGTTGAAGATGCCGGCGCAGCCGCAGGCCGACTCCTTGTCGCCGATCGCGTGCGGCGCAGAGTCCGTGCCGAGGAAGAACTTCGGGCTGCCGCTGGTGGCGGCTTCGCGCAACACCCGCCGGTGCTCCTCGCGCTTGGCGACCGGCAGGCAGTACATGTGCGGCCGAAGGCCGCCCTCGAACATCGCGTTGCGGTTGATCTCGAGGTGGTGGGGAGTGATCGTCGCCGCCACGTTGGCGCCGGCCGCGCGCACGAAGTCGACCGCCTGCCGGGTGGTGATGTGCTCGAAAACCACCCGCAGGCCGGGAAAGCGCTCCAGCGTCGGCGCCAGCACGCGCACGATGAACTCCGCCTCGCGGTCGAAAATGTCGACGTGCTTCTCCGTCACCTCGCCGTGCACCAGCAGCGGCATCCCGATCGCTTCCATCCGGTCCAGCACGGCGTCGATGCGGCGGATGTCGGTCACACCCGCCGCGGAATTGGTGGTGGCATTGGCCGGATAGAGCTTGCAGGCGGTGAACACACCCTCGCGGAATCCGCGCTCGACCTCGCCGGGCGCGATGTCGTTGGTGAGGTAGGCGGTCATCAGGGGAGTGAACCCAGACCCTGACGGCGCAGCGGCGAGGATGCGCTCGCGATAGGCGCGGCCCGCGGCCACCGTGGTCACCGGGGGTTTCAGGTTCGGCATCACGATCGCGCGCGCGAACTGGCGCGCGGTGTGCGCCACCACGCCGGCCAGCATCTCGCCGTCGCGCAGGTGGACGTGCCAGTCATCGGGTCGGCGCAGGACGAGACGGTCGGAGTCGTTCATGGGCGGGCCGTCGGACGGGATCTGCGCCATTGTCGCATCCGGCTGGCGCTCGCGCCGGCTATAATCGAAGGCCGCGCCGGAATGGCGGAATCGGTAGACGCAGCGGACTCAAAATCCGCCGCCCTCAAAGCGTGTGGGTTCGAGTCCCACTTCCGGCACCACGACCCCGCCAACGCCTCGCAACCGGCGCCGGGGCCCGCCAGCATGGACGACCAACGGGGAGGACTGCCATGTCGCGCTGCACCGTCGTATTCGCCATCGTACTCACCTGCCTGCTGCCCCCGCCGGCCGCGGCGCAGCGCGAGGGCAGGCAGACCACCTATGCGCTGATCCGCTGCGAGTCCCCCGGCGGACGGGAGAGCTTCTGCGCGGCCGACACCCGCCGCGGCGTGCGGCTCGCGAACACCCTGGCCGGCCGCTGCCAGCTCGGGCGGTCATGGGGCTACGAGGCCGACGGCATCTGGGTGCGCGGCTGCTCCGCCGAGTTCGAGATCGGCGACCGCGGCAGCGACGGCGGCTGGGGCTGGGGGCACAACGACGGGCGGACCATCGTGTGCACCTCGGAGAGCTACCGCTACAGCGTCTGCGCCATCGACACGCGCGGCGGGGTGCGCCTCCGGAACACGATCAGCCGGGCGGAATGCGTGGAGGACCGGACCTGGGGCTACGACCGGCGCGGCATCTGGGTCGATCAGGGATGCGCCGCCGAATTCGAGGTCGGAGCCGGCGGCCGTCCGCCAGGTCCAGGTCCAGGTCCAGG
>DHLY01000163.1:0-39332 GCA_002405525.1 Proteobacteria bacterium UBA4656 | reverse complement strand
CCAGGTCCAGGTCCAGGTCCAGGCCAGGGCAGCGGCTGGAACGGCGGCAACCAGACGGGCAGCACGTTCCTGTGCGAATCGCGCGACGGCCGCCGGCAGTACTGCGACGTCGAGCTCCGCGGCCGCAGCGCCACGGTGCTGCGCAACCTCAGCCGCGTGCCCTGCGCCGAAGGCGAGACCTGGGGCATCGACCGCCGCGGCATGTGGGTCGACGGCGGCTGCCGCGCCGAGTTCCGGATCATCGAAACGGCCGCCGGCAGCCGCCCACCGATCGACCGTCCGCAGCCGGGCGACGCCGCGATGGTGGGCACGGTCCGCTGCGAATCGCGCGACTTCCGGCGCAGCGAATGCCCGCTGCCAGCCGGCGTGCGTTCGGCGGGACTGCTGCGCCAAACCAGCCGCGCCGCCTGCACCGAGGGCGACACCTGGGGCTGGGATCGTGGCCGGCTGTGGGTCGACCGCGGCTGCGCGGGCGAGTTCGCCGGTTATCGATGAAGCGCGCCCGCGTCGCGATCAGCGCGGCAGCGGGGGACAGCCCGAAGATTCACGCAGCACCAGCGCCTCCGGCATCCAGGCCTCCAGCCGCTGAATGCGGGTTCCGCTGGACGGATGAGTGGACATGAACTCCAGCGGTGCGCCGCCGCCGCTGGCCTCGCCCATCCGCTGCCAAAGACCGATCGCTTCACGCGGGTCGTAGCACGCTGCGGCTGCCAGCAGCAGCCCGACGCGGTCCGCCTCCGATTCATGGTCGCGCGAGAACGGCAGCACCAGGCCGTACCTCGCCCCGGCGCCCAGCGCGGCCAGCACCATCTGCTGCTGCCGCGGCTCCATCTCGCCGATCGACACGCTGGCCGCCAACTGCCCGATCTGGACCAGTTTCTGCTGCGCCATCCTCTCGGCGCCATGGCGCAGCAGTGCATGCGCGATCTCGTGGCCCATGATCGCGGCCAGCGCGTGTTCGTTGCGCGCCACCGGGATGATGCCCGTGTAAACGGCGATCTTGCCGCCGGGCAGGCAGAAGGCGTTGACCTGAGGGGAATCGATCACCCCCACTTCCCACTGGAATGCGTCCCAGCGCGTGGTCGCTGGCACGCCCAGCGCACGCGCGAGGTGCTGCTCGACGCCCGGACCGACTTCGACCAGGCGGCGCGCGATGTCGCGAACCTGCGCGGGCACGGGCCCGTCGCGTACCAGATCGGCCTCGGCGAGCGTCTGCTGCCACGCCTGCAGGCCGAGACGCGCCTCGTCCTCGACCGAAGTGTCGATCAGCCGCGTGCGGCCGGTAAATGCGGCATCCTGCTGGTGGTTCAGCCAGTACCAGCCGAAGTACGTGGCCGCTACGAGCAGCACCCACCAGCGGACCCCGCCCTGGCGCCGCCCCATCCCCTGCCGGCCGTAGCCGGGGAATCGATCGCCCGGAATGCCCATCACCGTCTCCTCCAGCGCGCCGCGCGAGCCCGCATCATAGATCCCGCGCCACCCGGAAGCCGATCCGCGCGCTGCGCACGTCCGGCGGCGATGGCGTGCGGTAGGCGGACCTGAACTGCTCGCTCGCGCTGCCCCACGAACCGCCGCGCACCACGCGCCGCGCGCAGCCGCGGTTGACCCACGCGCTGCCGTCGTCCGGGGCGCGCAGGAAACTGTCGTGCCAGCAGTCCTCGACCCATTCGGAGACGTTGCCGTTCAGGTCGAACAGGCCGAACTCGTTGGCCGGGAAACTGCCGGCTGGCGCAGGGCCGAAGTAGCCGTCGCTGTAGCGCGGAAAGGCGCGCGTCCAGGCCCGGCCCTTGCGCGAGCGGTCGCCATCGCCGGTGTAGTTGCCGACCACCCGCAGCGGATTGCCGTTGCCCCAGAAGAATCGGGTCGTGGTGCCGGCGCGCAGCGCGTACTCGAACTCCGCCTCGCTCGGCAGGCGGTACGACCGCCCCGTGCGCTCCGACAACCACGCCACGTACGTCTGGGCGTCATCGAACGACACGTGCACCACCGGATCGTCGTCGCGCGCGGGTTCGCCGAGGTAGTCGTTCCGCCAGTCGATCCCGCTGCGGGTGGCGATGCGTCCGCTCTTCTCGTCGTAGACGCTGGAACTCCCGCTGCGTTCGGCGTCGGTGCGGTAGCCGGCGGCGCGCACGAAGCGGCGGAAGTCGGCCACCGTGGTCTCAGTGCGGGCCAGGGCGAACGCGCGCCCGATGCGCACCCTGTGCCGTGGACCCTCGTGCTCGCGGCGACCGCGCTCGTCGCGCGGCGAGCCCATGTCGAACTCGCCGACCGGGATCACCACCAGTTGCGGCGCGCTGCCTTCGCGGTCGACGAACGGATCGGCGATCAGGTCGCCCGGCCGCTGGTTGGCGTAGGTGCGCGCATCGGCCAGCCGCGATTGCAGCACGGCGATCCGCGGATCGTCCGGCAGCAGGGCCAGCGCGCGCGCGATCAGTCCGTCCGCCGCGGCCGCGTTGCGCGCGTCGAGCGCCGCGCCGGCGGCCTGGATGAGGCCGTCCGCCCGACCGCGCTTGAGATCCACCACGCGACCGCGGGTCGACAACTGCGACGCTGTGCCCGGCAGGATCGTGGCGGCCAGCGCCAACAGCCGGTCGGCGTCCTCGAAACGGTCCTCGCTGGCCTCGGCCAGCGCGCGCTCGAGCACCGCGGACTCGATCTCCACCAGCCCTTGCTTCGCCACCACGTTGCGGCTATCCAGCGCCAGCGCGGCGCGGTAGCTGTCCAGGGCGCTGTCGCCCTCAGGCTCGAAACGCTGCCCGGCGGCGAGCCGCTGGGATCCCTGGCGCAGCAGTTCGGCGACCTGCGGCTGGGCATCGCGGCGCGCGCGCAGGGCGGCCACTGCGGCGCGCTCCGCCGGCGCCTCGGCCAGCGCCGCCAGGATGGCGTCGACTTCGGGCAGTTCGCCGCGATCGAGCAGCGCGTGGCCGGACTCCAGCGCGCGCAGCACCACCATGCGACGGCCCTCCCTCGCGCCGCGGTCGCGGGGGTCGATCTGCAGTGCGCGGGAATACCAGTGCAGCGCACTTTCGTCGTCCGGGGCGACCAGCCGGCCAGCCTCGGCGGCGGCCACTGCGGCCGCGACAGCCGCTTCCAGTTCGACCGCAGCGGCCGGCTCCAGTCCCTCGCCGGGCGCTGAATCATCGCCGGTCGCAGCCGGCGGTGTCGCCGCCTCGGCGGGCACCTCCTCCGGCGGCGCGGCCGGCACCATGGCCACCGGCAGCGCGAGCGGCGGCTGCAGCGGCGCCGACGCATCGCTGGCGACTTCGGCGGGCAGTCCCGACAGCGGCGCGCCGAACCAGCGCCAGCCGAAGGCCAGCGCCAGCAGCGCGAGCCCCGCGGCGCCTCCGATTGCGTGGCGGTTGCGGATGGGCAAGTCGGTGCAATCCAGCGGGCCGTTGGCCCGTCCGTGCGAACATAGGGAAACCTCCCCCCTGCCGCAACCGTGGCCACCGCCGCCGATGCACCACTGGATCGCCACTGCCGACGCGCTGGGCGGGTTCGCCGAGCGCCTCGCCGCCGCGCCCGCTGTCGGACTGGACACCGAGTTCATGCGCGTGCACACCTATTGGCCGGAACTGGCGCTGCTGCAGGCCTGCGTCGATGGCGAGATCTGGCTGGTCGATCCGCAGGCCTGCGGGCCACTGCATGCGCTGGCGCCGCTGCTTGCGCGTGCCGACGGCACCAAGATCTTGCACAGCGCCAGCGAGGACGTGGTCGCACTGGCGCCGGTCGCTCGTGACGGCATCGAAGGCCTGTTCGACACCCAGATCGCCGCCGCCTTCGCCGGCCTCGGCCCCGGCATCGGCTACCAGCGACTGGTCGCCGACCTGGTCGGCGTGGCGCTGGAGAAGAGCGAGACCCGGTCGAACTGGCTGGCGCGCCCGCTGAGCGCGCAGCAGTTGCGCTACGCCGAGGCCGACGTGATCCACCTTGCCGCGCTGCACGTCCAGCTGGACCAGCGCCTCGCAGCGCGCGGCATGCTGCAGTGGTGCCGCGAGGATTGCGCGCAACTGGCGCGCGGCGCGGTCCCGCCGGCCAACCCGCACTGGGACTTCAAGACCCTTTGGAAGTGGTCGCCCGACCAACAGACGCGGTTGCGCCGCCTGCTCGACTGGCGCGAACGCACGGCGCAGCGCATCGACCGGCCGCGTCTGTGGCTGTTCGACAATCCGGCAGCGGTGGAACTGGTCGATCGCCCGCCGGCGACCCAGGCCGAGCTGGGCGCACGCCTGGCCGGGCAGAAGGGCTTCCCGAAACGCGAGCTGGCATCGCTGTGGGATCTGCTCGGCGCGCCGCTGCAGGACGCCGACTTCGCCGGATTCACCCCGATCCCCGCCCCGCTGCGCGACGAGGCGGAACGCCGCTTCGAGGCCCTGCGCGCGCGCGTGGCCACGCGCGCCGCCGCGCTCGACCTGCCGGCCGCGCTGCTCGCCCCGCGCCGGGTACTGGAACTGCTGGCACGCGGTCTGCCGGCACCGGAAGCGGCGGGCTGGCGCGCCGCGCTGCTGGCCGAGGACCTCGCCGCGCTCGACCTGCCCCCACCGGCCTGAGCCCGCCCACTAGCCATCGTAGCGGGCGTCCGATATATTTCCGGGCCTTTCGCGGACCCGGCAAGTGGTCCGTTGGCGAACATGGGGCGGTAGCTCAGCTGGGAGAGCGTCGCGTTCGCAATGCGAAGGTCGGGAGTTCGATCCTCCTCCGCTCCACCAATTCAATCCCTCAGGTCAGCCCAGAGCCGCAACCTCCGGGTCGATCCGAGTGGCCCCGGAGCAACGAAAAAGGCGCCTCGATGGCGCTTTCTTCGCTTCCGAACGGAGCACGCGCCGGGCGGCCGAGCCCCACGCGGCAAACCCGCCGGCGCAACGCCCGCACGGCGGATCAGGTCGATGTCCCGTCACGCAATCGGCCCCAGGAAATCCATCTTCCCCACCGGCACGCCGGCCTGCCGTACCAGCGCGTACACCATCGTCAGGTGGAAGTAGACGTTGGGGAACACGTAGTGGTTGACGTAGTCGACCGACTTCATCGTGAGGTCCCGCCCGCCGGTCTTGAAGGTGACCGTGCCGCCCGAGGCCGCCTCGACCGCCAGCCGATCGACGCCCTCGATGAACGCGATCGTCTTTTCCAGCCGCGCACGCAGTTCGGCGAGGCTCGCCTCGTTGTCGTCGTACTTCGGCGGCTCGATGCCGGACAGTCGCGCGGCGCAGGCCTTGGCCACGTCCGCCGCGATCTGCACCTGGCGTGCGAACGGGAACATGTCGGGCGCGAGTCGGGACTGCACGATGCCCTGCTCCACCGACAGCGACGGCGGCGTGCTCGCCTGCTTCTCGGCGGCCCAGGCGGCGGTCTTGTCGATCACCGCCACCGTGTTGCGCAGGGCGCGCACCAGCACGGGAAGGGACAGCTGGTGGAAGGAAACGCTCATCGGGGGTGCCTCGGAAACGGTCGGGATCGGGATGGTACGCCGGGCCAAGGACCGGCGCGCTGGCATTACAATGGCAACGGGGCCCCGTAGCTCAGTTGGATAGAGCGTCCCCCTCCTAAGGGGAAGGTCGCACGTTCGAATCGTGTCGGGGCCGCCAATCTCTCGTCCTTCGACAACGGTCGTACAGCCGCTCGCAGAAGGCATCGCGACGCGGAGCGCAGCGAGGGACCGACTCCCTGAGGGTGCGAGTGGTCGCACGTTCGAATCGTGTCGGCGCCGCCAGTCGTCGCTACTTCCTTGAACGCTGACCAGCCGCTCGCGGAACGCAAACGCGCGCTGTGCCCACGACACCAGCAGCATCGCGATCACCCGCGCCTCACGGCAGGGTAACGGGCACTGGAGTAGTGTTCACCCTGCACTGCGGCCCAGCGCCGCAAAGGCCACTCCCTCGCGACGCGACTGCGTCCCGCCTCGGAGCCTCGCCGTTCCGCGCGCCGCGCGGGACACCACGGCCTCGGCCGTCCCGGATCGGCATTTCGCCCATCCGCACTCCCCACAAGGATTCCCTCCCATGAACGCGATCAAGAGCGCTTCGCGCAACCTGCTGCAGACCGCCGCCGCCAACGGCCAGTTCAGCACCTTCACCCGCCTCGTCGAGAGCGCCGGGCTCACCGCCACGCTCGACGGCGAGGGCCCGTTCACCGTGTTCGCGCCGACCGACGCCGCCTTCGGCCAGCTGCCGCTGGCCAAGCTCGACAGCCTGTCGAAGCCGGAAAACCGCGACGAGCTGGTGTCGGTCCTCAACTACCACGTGCTCAAGGGCCGTCGCAGCGCCGCCGACATCGCGAAGTGGGATGTCGCGCGCACGGTGAACGGCCAGCCCGCCCCGATCGCCATGGCTGACGGCAAGATGACCGTCGATGGCGCAGTGGTGGTCAATGCCGACATCGACAGCGCCAACGGCGTGATCCACGGCATCGACAAGGTGAACCTCCCGCAGGCCAAGGTCCACTGAACGAACGCGGGCCGACCGCCGCGCGAAGGGGCCAGGGAGGCCCCTTTCGCGGATCGCGCCGCCGGCCGGTAACGCGCCGATCGCGGCCGATCCGGCGAAGGCAGCCAGGCCGGTGTCGGGCGTGCTGACGAGACCAGCGCGGCCCATATCCTGCGGACGCGCCGGGGGCTCGGCTACAATTCCGGCCCCTTGCGCCGCAGCGCATGCTCCCGGAGTTCCACCGATGACTCATCCCGTGCTCGCTGCGCTCGGTCTCGCGGCCGACAATCCCGGCACCTACCTCGGCAACGGCGAGTGGTCGTCCACCCGCGACGCCGGCGTGCTGGAGTCGGTCAACCCGGCCACCGGCGAGGCCATCGGCCGCACCCTCGCCGCCAGCGCGGCCGACTACGAAAGCCTGATCGCGCGCGCGCAAGCGTCCTTCGCGACCTGGTGCATCACGCCCGCGCCGCGCCGCGGCGAGGCGGTCCGCATCTGCGGCGAGGCCCTGCGCCGCCACAAGGACGCGCTCGGCTCGCTGGTCACCCTCGAAATGGGAAAGATCAAGCCCGAGGGAGACGGCGAGGTACAGGAGATGATCGACATCGCCGACTTCGCGGTCGGCCAGTCGCGCATGCTCTACGGCAACGCGATGCACTCCGAGCGCCCCGGGCATCGCATGTACGAGCAGTGGCACCCGCTGGGCCTGGTCGGCATCATCAGCGCGTTCAACTTCCCGGTCGCGGTGTGGGCCTGGAACAGCTTCCTCGCCGCCATCTGCGGCGACATCTCGATCTGGAAGCCCTCGCCGAAGACGGCGCTGAGCGCGCTCGCGGCGACCCGCATCTGCAACGACGCCCTGCGCGCGCACGGCTTCCCGGACATCTTCTTCCTGTTCAACGACGCCGGCACCGAACTGGCGCAGCAATTCGTCGACGACCACCGGATCCCGCTGATCTCGTTCACCGGCTCCAGCCAGGTCGGCCGGCTGGTCGGCGAGCGCGTGGCGCGCCGAATGGGCCGCTCGCTGCTCGAATTGGGCGGCAACAACGCGATCATCGTCGACGCCACGGCCGACCTGAATCTCGCCATCCCGGCCATCGTGTTCGGCGCGGTCGGCACCGCCGGCCAGCGTTGCACCACCACGCGGCGGCTGATCGTGCACGAGTCGATCGCCGCCGAGGTCACGGCCAAGCTGGTCGCGGCCTACCGTCAGGTCGAGGACCGCATCGGCGATCCGCTCGACCGGCACACCCTGATGGGCCCGCTGATCGACCAGGCGTCGGTCGGTCGCTACCTTGCCGCGGTGGACGCCGCGCGCGCGGCCGGCGGCATCATCGCCTGCGGCGGCAGGGCGCTGCAGCGCGCGGGCAACTTCGTCATGCCCACGATCGTCACCGGGCTCGAGGGCTCCGACACCATCGTGCAGACGGAAACCTTCGCGCCGATCCTCTACGTGCTGACCTATCGCACGCTGGAGGAGGCGATCGCGATCCAGAACGGCGTGCCGCAAGGCCTGTCGTCGTCGATCTTCACCACCGACCTGCGCGCGGCCGAGCGCTTCCTGTCGGCGGCCGGGTCCGACTGCGGCATCGCCAACGTCAACATCGGCACCTCGGGCGCCGAGATCGGCGGCGCCTTCGGCGGCGAGAAGGAAACCGGCGGTGGCCGCGAATCGGGCTCCGATTCGTGGAAGGTCTACATGCGCCGGCAGACCAACACCATCAATTACTCCGACGCGCTGCCGCTGGCCCAGGGCATCAGGTTCGACCTTTGACGGGCAGGTCCGTCGCGGATCGCGCGGAATCGGGCGGTGCGTCGCCAAGCTCGATGCACCCTACAATGATGCGCGCACGAGGGGAGTCGTCATGAACGCACCGCCCATCCGCCAGACCAGTTCGCTGGCCATCATCAGCCTCGTCGCCGGCATCCTCGGCTGGACGCTGGCGCCCTTCCTCGGTTCGATCGGCGCCGTGATCTGCGGTCACCTGGCACGCGCCGAGATCCGCCGCTCGCCCGAACGCCTCGAGGGCGACGGGCTGGCGATCGCGGGCCTCGTGCTGGGCTGGGTGCAGATCACGCTCACGATCCTGTTCCTCGCCGCGGTGTTCATGTTCTTCGGCGGGCTGGCCGCGATCCTCGCCTGGCTGGCCGCGACCGCGCCAGGCACCATCAGCACCTGAGCGGTTGCGCGTGTCCCCGATCTACGGGCTCGCCCGCCACTTCCTGTTCGCCGTCGATGCGGAGCGAGCCCACGGTCTGGGCCTGAAGGCGATCGAGGCCGCCTACCGCAGCGGCCTCAACCCGCTGCTGGCGACCCGCCCTTCGCCGCTGCCGACCCGCGCGTTCGGCATCGACTTCCCGAACCCGGTCGGGCTCGCCGCCGGCATGGACAAGGACGGCGCGCACATCGACGCGCTGGCTTCGCTCGGCTTCGGCTTCATCGAGATCGGAACCACCACCCCGCGCCCACAGGCCGGCAACCCGAAGCCACGCATGTTCCGCCTGCCGGAGCACGACGCCGTGATCAACCGGCTGGGCTTCAACAACGGCGGTGTCGACGGGCTGCTGGCCAACGTCGAACGCGCGCGCTTTCGCGGCGTGCTCGGCATCAACATCGGGCGCAACAAGGACACGCCGAACGACCGCGCCACGGACGACTACCTGCGTTGCCTCGACAAGGTCTACGGCGCGGCGTCCTACGTCACCGTGAACATCTCCTCGCCCAACACGCAGGGCCTGCGCGACCTGCAGCAGGAGGACACCCTGCGACGGTTCATCGGCACCCTGCGCGAGCGGCAGGAGCAGCTCGCCGCGCGCCACCGGGCGCGCAAGCCGATGCTGCTCAAGATCGCACCGGACCTTTCGGAAGCCGAACTCGACGCCATCGCGCAGGTGCTGCTCGATGCAGGCATTGACGGCGTGATCTGCACCAACACCACCATCGACCGCGCACCGGTGGCCGGCCACCGCTCCGCCGGCGAGGCGGGCGGGCTCAGCGGCCGCCCCCTGTTCCCGAAGTCGACCGCCGTGCTGCGCGGCATGGCGCAGCGACTGGATGGCAAGGTGCCGCTCATCGGCGTCGGCGGCATCCTCTCCGGCGCCGACGCCGCGGCCAAAATCGACGCCGGCGCGAGCCTGGTGCAGTTCTACACCGGCATGGTGTTCCGCGGCCCGGCGCTGGTCGGCGAATCGGTCGAGGCGATCCGCGCGCGGCGCGGTCGCGCGGCGAAGTGATCGCCATCCCGGCGGCCGCGGCGCAGGCACGATGATCGAGCGGGACGCCAGCCTGCGGGGGATGAACTCCTTCGGCGTGCCGGCGCGCGCGGCGGGGCTCGCGCGCCTGCACGACCTCGATGCCCTGCCCGCCCTGCTCGACGACCCCGGATGGCGCGACCGCCCGCTGCTGGTGCTCGGCGGCGGCAGCAACGTGCTGTTCACCGGCGACTTCGATGGCCTCGTGCTGCGCATCGAGGCCGAGCGCATTGCGCACTCGCGCTGGGACGGCGACGACGCGATGGTGCGCGTCGAGGCCGGCCGCGACTGGCACGACTTCGTGCGCTGGACGCTCGACGCCGGCCATCCGGGCCTCGAGAACCTGTCCCTGATCCCCGGCACGGTCGGCGCCGCGCCGATCCAGAACATCGGCGCCTACGGCGTCGAGGTCGAGTCCTGCATCGAAGCGGTCGAGGCCTGGGACCGCCGCGCGCGCGCCTTCGTCGCGCTCGACCGCGCGGCCTGCGGCTTCGCCTACCGCGACAGCGTCTTCAAGCGCGAACCAGGGCGCTGGATCGTTACCGCGGTGCGGTTCCGGTTCCCCCCCGCATGGACGCCGGTGCTGCGCTATCCGGGCGTGCGCGAGGAACTCGCCGCGCAAGGTGTCGCCGCGCCCACGCCGCAGGCCGTGTCGGAAGCGATCTGCGCGATCCGCCGCCGCAAGCTGCCCGACCCGGCACGGCTCGGCAACGCCGGGAGCTTCTTCAAGAACCCGATCGTGCCGGCCGCGCAGGCGCAGGCGCTCGCCGACACGCACCCGGGCCTGCCCGCCTGGCCGGCCGGCGACGGCCGCCGCAAGCTCTCCGCCGCCTGGCTGATCGAGCAGGCCGGCCTCAAGGGCCTGCGCGAAGGCGACGCGGGCGTCTCTCCACAGCACGCGCTGGTGCTGGTCAACCACGGTGGCGCGACCGGGGCGCAGGTCCTCGACCTGGCGCGGCGCGTGCAGGCGGCCGTGGTCGCGCGCTTCCAGGTCACGCTCGAGCCGGAGCCGTTGATCCTCTGAGTCCGCGCTGCCACGCTACGCGCCGGCCGGACGGAGGAACCGCATGCGCGCCAGGAGCCATCTCGTCATGCTCGGCCAGGCCATCGCGGTCTGGGTCCTGTTCTGGCTCGCCGGACTGCCCGACTACTTCCAGCAGTACGCGACGGTGACCATGGCCGTCGCCTGCACCCTGCTCGCGACCGCCTTCGGCATCTACGCCGCGTGGTTCCTCGCCCGCCAGCGCCGCGACCGCCGCATGACCCTGGCGGTCTGGTTCTCGTTCTACTACACGCTCCCGTTCTTCATCCTCGACACGCTCTACTGCGGCGTCTACCTCGGGCTCGGCGGGGACTACCTGCGCAGCCACTGGTACCTCACGGTGTTCTACGCCTCGATCTGGCTGCAGTTCCCGCCGACCGCCTGGGTCCTCGACCGCCTCGAGGCCACGGCCGCCGGAGCCCGCGCATGAACCGATCCCTCGCCGTCGCCCTCGTCCTCCTCCTCGGCCTGCCGACGACCGCCCGCGCCGACGAAGCGCCGCCGCCCACCATGGCCGACGTGCTGGAGGCCTCGACGCCCGCCGACTGGCGGCGCCCCGCGCCCGAGGACACGCTGTACCTCGAACTCGCGACCGGCCGGGTGGTGATCGAACTCGCAGCGGCCTTCGCGCCGAAGCACGTGGCGCAGATCCGCGCACTGGCGAACGCGAAGTACTACGACGGGCTGGCCATCGTGCGCGTGCAGGAAAACTACGTCGTGCAGTGGGGCGACCCGGACGCCGCCGACGCGGAAAAACGGCGCAGCACCGGCGACCAGCCGCGCACGCTGGCCGCCGAGTTCGCGCGCCCGATCGAAGGCGCGCCCGCCTTCGCCCGGCTCGCCGACGGCGACGTCTACGCGCCCGAGGTCGGCCATTCGCAGGGCTTCCCCGTCGCGCGCGACCCGAAGCAGGGCACGACCTGGCTCGCGCACTGCTATGGCATGCTCGGCGCCGGCCGTGACGACGCCGCCGACAGCGGCGGCGGCACCGAACTCTACGTCGTGATCGGCCACGCGCCGCGCCACCTCGACCGCAACGTGACCCTGGTCGGCCGCGTGCTCACCGGCATGGAGCACCTGAGCACCCTGCCCCGCGGCAGCGCGGCCATGGGCTTCCACGAGAAGGCGGAGCAGCGCGTCCCGATCCGCGCGATCCGCCTCGCCAACGAGGTGCCGGCGGCCGAGCGCAGCGCGCTGGAGGTCTTCCGCACCGACACGGCGGCGTTCCAGCGGCTGGTGGAGTCGCGCCGCAACCGCCGCGAGCCGTGGTTCCTGGACCCGACCGGCCGCATCGATCTGTGCAACGTGCCGGTCCCGGTGCGCGCGGCCAAGGACTGACGCCGCGCGTGGTCAAGCACTACGACCAGGCCTACTTCGACCGCTGGTACCGCGACCCGAAGCAGAAGGTGAAGCACGGCGCGGAGTTCGCGCGCAAGGTGCGGCTGGCGCTGTCGGTGGCCGAGTACTACCTCGGCCGCCCGGTCGAAAGCGTGCTCGACGTCGGCTGCGGCGAGGGCCACTGGCGCGCGCCCCTGCTGGCCGAACGCCCGCGCCTGCACTACCTCGGCGTCGACGCCAGCGATTACGTCGTGCGCCGCTTCGGCCGCACGCGCAACCTGCACCGGGTGGGCTTCGCCGAACTGCCGCGGCTCGCCGAACACGCCGGCCGCCTGTTCGGCGGCATGCCGTCGGTGGACCTGCTGGTGTGCAGCGACGTCATCCACTACGTGCCGACCGCCGACCTCGCCCTCGGGCTGCCTGCATTCCGCACCCTGTGCCACGGCGTGGCCTGGATCGAGATGTTCTGCCGTGGCGATGAGTTCGTGGGCGACGACGACGGCTTCATCGCCCGCCCCAGGGCCTGGTACCTGCGCGCGCTGGGGCGCACGGGATGGCTGCCGCTGGGTTCGAACGCGTGGCTGCACGAGGGCCTGCGCGAGCGCGCGTCGGTGCTGGAACTGGCGGGGCACTGAGCTGCCTGGTGGTCCTCGCGGCGCACATGGCCGCGCTGCGCGCAGCGATCCCACAGCCCCTTGGAACCGCCCACCGCGGGGTTGCGCCGCTCCGGGTGCCGCCGCGGCGTCCGGGCCGCCGGGCAGCATCGGGCGATGCGGCAGTGCTGGAGCCCGGCCTCCACCCAAACCCGCTACGCTGCGCGCATGAGTAGCCCCGAACAGAACCTCGCGTTCGCCGACCTCGCCCTGCCCGCCCCGCTGCTGGAGGCGCTTTCCGCCGTCGGCTACGAGCAACCCTCGCCGATCCAGGCCGCCACCATTCCCCACCTGCTGGCCGGCCGCGACCTGCTCGGCACCGCGCAGACCGGCACCGGCAAGACAGCCGCGTTCGCGCTGCCGATCCTCGCCCGCATCGACGTCGCCGACCCGCGCACGCAGGCGCTGGTACTGGCGCCGACGCGCGAACTGGCGATCCAGGTCGCGGAAGCGTTCCAGAAGTACGCCGCGACGCTGCCCGGCTTCCACGTGCTGCCGATTTACGGCGGCCAGGCCTACGGCGCGCAGTTCCACGGGCTCAAGCGCGGCGCCCACGTCGTGGTCGGCACACCGGGCCGCGTGATCGACCACCTCGATCGCGGATCGCTGGACCTCTCGCGGCTGCGTACCGCGGTACTCGACGAGGCCGACGAGATGCTGCGCATGGGCTTCATCGACGACGTCGAGAAGGTGCTCGCAGCCACGCCCGCGACGCGCCAGGTGGTGCTGTTTTCGGCCACCATGCCGCCACCGATCCGGCGCATCGCGCAAACCTGGCTCAAGGACCCCGCCGAGGTGCGCATCCAGTCCAGGACCACCACCGCAGCCGGCATACGCCAGCGCTACTGGGCGGTTTCGGGCCTGCACAAGCTCGACGCCCTGACCCGCATCCTGGAGGCCGAGCCATTCGAGGCGATGATCGTGTTCGCGCGCACCAAGCAAGCGACCGAGGAACTCGCCGAGCGGCTGGCCGCGCGCGGCTTTGCGGCGGCCGCGATCAACGGCGACGTCGAGCAGAAGGTGCGCGAACGCACCATCCAGCGCCTGAAGGACGGACAGGTCGACATCCTGGTCGCCACCGATGTCGCCGCGCGCGGACTCGACGTCGATCGCATCAGCCACGTGCTGAACTACGACATCCCCTACGACGCCGAGTCCTATGTCCACCGCATCGGCCGCACCGGACGCGCGGGTCGCACCGGCGAGGCGATACTGTTCGTCACCCCGCGCGAGCGCCCGATGCTGCGGGTGATCGAGCGCACGACCCGGCAGTCGATCGAGCCGATGCACCTGCCGACCGTGGCGGCGGTCAACGACCGTCGCATCGCGCGATTCATGCAGAAGATCGCCGGCGCGTTGGCGCAGGAAGGGCTCGAGCCCTTTCGCACGCTGGTGCAGCGCTTCGAGGCCGAGCATGACGTGCCGGCGACGGAAATCGCTGCCGCACTGGCACGCATCGCACATGGCAACAAGCCGCTGCTGCTGGAGGGCGCCGACCCGGCGCCCGCGCCCGAAGCGCCGCGAGAATCCAGCAAATCGCGGCGCGAACGGCTGGACGCGCGGCCGGGCGGGCGCGGTGAGGCGGAAACGGACCGTCCGTCGCGGCCACGCCTTGCTCGTGCGACCGGCGCCGCGCGGACACGGCCGGGCGACTCGGGACTCGCCACGTGGCGAGTGTCGGTCGGACATCGCCACGGGGTGAAGCCGGGAAACCTCGTCGGCGCGATCGCCAACGAGGCGGGACTCGACGCGTCAGCGATCGGCCGCATCGAGATCGAGGAAGGCTACAGCAGAATCGACCTTCCCGCGAACCTGCCACCGGCAGTGGTCGAACACCTCGCTGGCGTGCGCGTCGCCGGACAGAAACTGCGCCTCGCCCCATGGCGCGACCCGGCAGCGCCCAGCGCCGCGCGCCCGCGCCCCTGGGAACCGGGCGACGCAGCGCGCGGCGACCGGCCCCGTGCAGCGATGCGCCCGAAGCCGCACCGCAAGGGGCCGCCGCGCGCGCGGGGGGAGAAACCGCAGCGCTGATCCGTTGCGACAGCGGCGCCGGTCGCTGCGCGCTCGCGCAGCGGCAACGGGTCAGAGCCGGCTCGAGGGCCCGGTCGACGCGCTGCGCCTGGCGGCCTCCGCGACCGCGGTCTGCAGGCGTGGATGATGGCGCAGCCAGCCCACGGCGCGAAACGCGCCCAAGACGGCGTACAGTTCAGCCACGCTGGTGGATGCCATGCTGGCGATCTCGCCAAGGCGACGCGGCGCCTGCATCACCGCTGCGATCCGCGCCGCACGCGGGTGGTCCGCGGCCAGGTCCAAGCCCGGCTCGACGCTGTAGAGCTCCGCCGGCTCCAGGCCCGCCGGCAGCCCCGCCGGCATCGTTCGCAGGGCCTGGTACCAGCACAGGAGGTCGAAGGGCCGACCGGTCCGTTCCAGCCGCAGCGTCGCCAGCGGGTCCTCTAGCAGCGCGCTCCACTGCGTCCGCGGCAGCGGGGTGTCGAGGTAGGGTTCGACCTCGGACAGGACGCCGGCGAAGTGGAACATCCGGGTCTCGGGATCGATGACCAGCGGCGGCCGGCCAGGCAGGACGATCCGGGACGGCAGTCCGATCAAGCCCCCGACCAGATAGTCGAGCAACGGATAGCACGCGCGCGCCGCGGTCGCTTCGGGTTCGGCTTCAACAGATTCGGCAGTCACGCATTGCCCGAACGGCGCTTCGACTACCGCCGCTCCCACGTCGGCGGCCGCAGGATCGCTCGGCGGTTCGGCTGCGGGGTCGACGACCGGCGGCGCCAGGTCAGGGGCCGGCGGGCGCTCCCGCTCACCGGCCGTGCACGCATCGGGAATCCGCGCCAGCAGGTCGTCGGCCAGGAAATCCGCCAGCGAGAACTCTGCGGAGCGCGCGGGCGGCACGATGTCGGCGCGTCCGAGGCCAAACTGCGCGGCGCCACCGACCACCCGCGGCGCGCGCGGGCCGCGCCGCGGAAGGCGCGATTCGGCGCCGACCAGCAGCTGCATGAGGCCGTCGATCTCGAATGGCCGCGCCAGCAGCAGATCCAGTTCGCCCTCGGCATCGATCAGCACGCAGGGCACGCCGCGCTCGGCCGCACGCGCCTGGGCCCGCTCTCCGTCTCTGGTTGCAGGGTCCGCCACCACCAGGTCGGCCTCGTCATCGATGGCGACGCGCCAGGACGTCTCGAGCAGTTCGGCGGCGCGCGCGACCAGGGCCCGCAGGTGGGCGCTCTCGGCGTCGCCGACGCCGGCGAATGCAATCAGGCGTTCGTTGGCCATGTCAGTCGCGGAAGTTCTCGAACTGCAGGGGGCGCTCGAAATCCGATCCCCGCAGCAGGGTGATCGCAGACTGCAGGTCGTCCTTCTTCTTGCCGTTGACGCGAAGCTTGTCGCCGTTGACCTGCGCGTCGACCTTGAGCTTCGAGGCCCGGATCGCGGCCAGGATCTGCTTCGCCAAGGCCTGCTCGATGCCCTGCCGCACGACGACCCGCTGCTTCGCGCGCGCCAGTCCGACCTCCGGCTCACCCTCCTCCAGGCAGCGCAGGTCGATCCGTCGCGCGGTCAGCCGCGCGCGCAGGATCTCCAGCATCTGTTTCAACTGGAAGTCGCCGGGCGCAGATAGCAGGATGGCGTCGCCCTCGCGGGCATAGGACGCATCGACGCCGCGGAAGTCGAAGCGGTTGCCGAGCTCGCGGGTCGCCTGGTCGATGGCGTTGCCCAACTCGTGCTGGTCGACCTGCGAAACGACATCGAACGACGGCATGGCGGCGGCTTCGTCATTGTCCGGGACTGCCCCGGCCCGGCCTGCGCGCCCGCACCGTCGGCGCGGCGCTGACGGTTGCACGGCACCCGCGAGGACCGGACCTGGGCACGGAGGATAGCAAGCGACCATGGCGCCCTGCATCCCGGCGCCCAGCCGGGCAGCCCCGCGTCGCCCCCGGGTTTACGCGGCGGCAGCGGTGGGCGACCATCGGAGCATGCCCATCGCGCTGCCACCACTCCTCCGCCTGCCGCTGACGGGCCTGCTGTTGTGCGCGAACACGCTGCTGCATGCACTGCCGCTGCTGCTGCTCGCCGCGGTCAAGCTCGCCCTGCCCTGGGCCGCCGCGCGGCGCCGACTGTCGCGCGTCCTGGTGTGGCTGGCCGAGAGCTGGGTGTCCGCCAATTCGGCGCTCCTTCGCGCGCTGACACCGACCCGTTGGCGCATCGAAGGCGTCGAAGGCCTTTCCCGCGACGGCTGGTACCTGGTGCTCGCCAACCACCAGTCGTGGGTCGACATCCCGGTGCTGCAGCACGTCCTCAACCGCCGTGCGCCGTTCCTCAAGTTCTTCCTGAAGCAACGATTGATCTGGGTACCGGTGCTCGGGCTGGCGTGGTGGGCGCTGGACTTCCCGTTCATGCGCCGCTATCCGCGCGAACTGCTGGAGCGGCGGCCGCAACTGCGCGGGCGCGACCTCGAATCCACCCGCCGGGCCTGCGCAAAGTTCCGCTGGATGCCCGTGAGCGTGACCAACTTCGTGGAAGGCACGCGCCTGACCGACGCCAAGCACGCCAACCAGGACTCGCCCTACCGCCACCTGCTGCGGCCGCGCGCGGGCGGCGTGGGCTTCGTGCTCGGCGCGATGGGCGACAGCCTGCGCTCGCTGCTGGACGTCACGATCGCCTATCCTGGCGGCCGCCCGACGATGGCTGACCTTCTCTCCGGCCGAGTCGAAGAGATCGTGGTCCACGTGCGCGAACGGCCGATCCCGCGCGATCTGGCCGGCGGCGACTATGAGAACGACCCCGCCTTCCGCCAGCGGCTGCAGGACTGGCTCAACGGGATCTGGGCGGAAAAGGATGACGTGCTGGCGGGGCTCCTTGCAGGGGCCGAGGGCGGCGCGTTTGCCGGAAATGGCGCGGCGCCCGGGGTCCGGCGTCAGGGGGGCCAATGAACGCAGCGAATTGCTCCAGGTGGTTCGAGCCGATGCGATTCGCGGCGCGGATTGCACCCTGCGAGATATTCCGGCCCACGTGACGCCCCTCGCCTTCGACAACCGATTCGTCGCCGAATTGCCGGGCGAACCCGGACCGGCGCCCGGCACGCGCCAGGTCCACGGCGCGCTGTGGTCGCCGGTGGCGCCAACGCCGGTGCGGGCGCCGCGCCTGCTGGCGGCGACGCCGGGGCTCGCGGCTTCGATCGGCTTCGCGCGCGCCGACCTCGACGATCCGCGGTTCGCGCAGGTGCTCGGCGGCAACGTCCTGCTGCCGGGCATGGCGACGTTCGCCAGCAACTACGGCGGTCACCAGTTCGGCCACTGGGCAGGCCAGTTGGGCGACGGCCGTGTGATCGGTCTCGGCGAGGTGATCGGCGCCGACGGTGCCCGTCATGAACTGCAGTTGAAAGGCGCCGGACCAACGCCATACTCGCGGTTCGCCGACGGACGCGCGGTGCTGCGCTCCTCGCTGCGCGAGTTCGTGTGCAGCGAGGCCATGCATCACCTGGGCATCCCGACCACCCGCGCGCTGAGCCTGGTCGCCACCGGCGAAGAGGTGGTCCGCGACATTCTTTACCGTGGCGACCCGCGGCCCGAACCGGGCGCCATCGTCTGCCGCGTGGCCCCGTCCTTCATCCGCTTCGGCCACTTCGAGCTGCCGGCGGCGCGCGGCGATGGCGCACTGTTGCGGCGCCTGCTCGACTTCACCCTCGCGCGCGACTTCCCGCACCTCTCCGGACCATCGGCCGACGCCGACTGGTTCGTCGAGGTCTGCGAACGCACCGCGCTGCTGGTCGCGCACTGGATGCGGGTCGGCTTCGTGCATGGGGTGATGAACACCGACAACCTGTCGATCGCCGGCCTCACCATCGACTACGGGCCCTATGGCTGGCTGGAAGAGTTCGACCCGGAATGGACGCCGAACACCACCGACGCCGAGGGCCGCCGCTACTGCTACGGGCGGCAGCCGCAGGTCGCGCAATGGAACCTGGCGCGGCTGGCCGGCGCGGTGGCGCCGCTGTTCGACGACCCCGCGCCGCTGCAGCACGGACTCGCCCGCTACGCCGAAGCGTTCGGCCGCCATCATGCGGCGATGAATGCCGCCAAGCTGGGGCTGCGCGCGTGGCGCGAAGACACCGACCGCGGCCTGGCGCGCGACCTCTACCGGTTGCTCGGCGCGGCCGGCGCCGACATGACGCTGTTTTTCCGTGGGCTGTCGTCGGTGGACGCCGACTCGCCGACGCCGACGCCGCTGGAGGACGCCTTCTACGACCCGCGGCGCCGCGCCGAACACGACGCGGCATTGCGCGGCTGGCTGGCGCGCTGGGCGGCCCGCGTGCGCGACGCCGGCGAGACGGCTGCACTTTGGCGCGCGCGCATGGACGCGGCCAATCCGCTCTATGTGTGCCGCAACTGGCTGGCGCAGGAGGCGATCGATGCCGCGACCCACGACGACCTAGAACCACTGCGGCAGCTGGTCGACGTACTCGGTCGTCCATACGAACGCCAGCCGGGGCGGGAGCACCATGCGTCTCGACGACCGGAATGGGCGCGCGACCGCCCGGGCTGCTCGATGCTGTCCTGCAGTTCCTGAACGCGACCCAGGCTCAGGGCGCGGCGCGCACGCAGTCGCGGCCTTCGTCCTTGGCCCGGTACAGCGCCTTGTCGGCGCGATCCAGCCAGCCCTGCGCACCCTGAGCCACAGGCGCCACGCCCGCCACGCCGATGCTCACCGTGCAGCGCAGACCCAGCGCCCGCTCGAAGATCTGCGCACCGATCGCGGCGCGCACCCGGATCGCGACATAGACCGCGGTGTCGACCTCGGTTTCCGGCAGCAGGACAACGAATTCGTCGCCGCCGATACGGGCAGCGGTGTCGATGTCGCGCACGCAGCCGCGAATCGCCAGGCCCACGCGGCGCAGCACCTCGTCGCCAAACCCGTGGCCATAGCGGTCATTGATCGCCTTGAAGCGGTCGAGGTCGATCAGCAGAAGCGACGCCGGCCGGCCGCTGCGCTCGCAGCGGTTGAGCTCGGCCGCGATCGCCTCGTCGACCGCGCGCCGGTTGCCGAGCCCGGTCAGCACGTCACTGCGGTTGAGCGCCCGCAGGCTGCGGTTCTGCGCCCGCACGCGCTGCCCCAGCCAGTGCACCGCAAACGCGACCGCAATCGGATACGCCGTCAGCAGCGGCACCGCCGCGAGTGTCGACAGCAGACCCGATTCCAGGCGGAACGGCATGCCCAGAGGCAACCACACGGCAAGGAAGGAGAGCGCCATCAACGGCAGATGCCGCAACAGCAGGCGCCAGCCGCCGACGGCCGCCTTGTCCATTGCCAGCATCGCCACCAGCACCGCCGATGGCAGCAGCGCGCCCTGCATCAGCGCCACCCAAACGCCGCCCATGACGGTATCGACGGCCAGGTTGCGGAACTCCGCGCGCGCGGGATCGGCGCTGCGCCGCGCGATCCACCAGGCCAGGTGCGGCCACACCAGCGACTGCACCGCCAGCAGCGCCCATGCCCAGGCAGGTGCGGAGACGACGGCCAACGTGCCGCCGACGCACAGCGCGCCGAGGACGAGCCCGAGAACCCGCAGGATGTAGGACTGGCGCGCGAACCCGCGACGATCACGCACGTCCTCCAGCGCATCGTCGGGCACTGCGGTCGCCCGCAGCGCCGACCGCCGCTCCGCGTGCGGCGCCGCGCCGGGCGCCCACAACGGCGCCGGGTCGGGCGCGATCGACGGCGCCGGGGCCGCATGCTGCGCGGCATGCGATGGCCGGCTGAGCGGGATCACCTTTGCCGGCGGCTGTTCCTCGGGGCGCGGGGGTGAGGTCATAACCGGCAAATTTAGCGGAAAATAGGGCGATTGCGCGGAAAACCGCCCGTCAATCGTGAGAACATGTCACTGTGGGTGCCGCTCCGCTGCCGACGTCCTGCGACACCTGCCTCGCCAGCTGCTGCCGCCTGCTCGTGCGCCTGCTGCCCGGCGACCGCGTCCCAGGCCATCTCCTGGCCGAAGACGACCAGGGGTTGACCGTGATGGCCCGCGGCCGCGACGGCTGGTGCGTCGCGCTCGACCGCGGCAGTCTGCGCTGCACCATCTACGCCGTGCGCCCCCTGCTCTGCCGGGTGTTCGAGGCCGGCAGCCCCGAGTGCCTCGAAGAGCGCGCCGCCGACGGCCTGCCGCCATGAGCACCGAGGCGTGCGAGGGAAAGAAGCCCCGCTTCCATTGCGGGAGAGGCAGGAGTTGCCGACGCATGCGCGATCCTGCCACCGCTACTCTCGATGGCATTCGCGGGGTCGCGACTTCGGCGCGACACGTCCCCGCTCATCCCGCCGAACGCCCGCGCGAGAAACGCGGGCCGGGATGAGGGGTCGGGGAGAGGGGGCCAACAGTACCCATGCGCTGGTTCGTCTACCTGATCGAATGCCTGGACGGCAGCATCTACACCGGCATCGCCACCGACGTGGCGCGCCGCTACGCCGAGCACGCCAGCGGGCGCGGCGCGCGCTATACACGCGCCAAGCCGCCGCGCCGGCTGCTGGGTGCCTTCCCGCATCCGGACCGCTCGGCCGCGCTGCGCGCCGAGCACGCCATCCGTCGACTGTCGCCGCAAGCCAAGCGCGCGCTGTGCGCCGCCGCAGGGCCCGTGGCATGAGCGGCCGCGACGCGGTGCTGGCCGGCGGCACCGGCCTCGTCGGCGCCGAGCTGCTGCGCCTGCTGGCCTGGGAAAGCAACTACGTGCGCGTACTCGTACCCACCCGCCGCGCCCTGCCGGCCCAGCACCCTCGCATCGAGCCCCGCCCCGCGCGCTTCGACGCGCTGGACGAGGCGCTCGCCGGCGCGCGCGCGGGCTGCGACGTGTTCTGCTGCCTCGGCACGACCATCCGCACCGCGGGATCGCGCGAGGCGTTCCGCGCCGTCGACCACGGCATGGTCGTGGCGCTGGCCCGCTGGGCGAAGCGCCACGACGCGCGCCGCTTCCTGCTGGTCAGCGCGCTGGGCGCCGATCCACGCAGCCGCGTGTTCTACAACCGCACCAAGGGCGAGGCCGAACGCGACGCGCGCGCCAAAGGCCCGGCGTCAGTGGTGGTGCTGCGCCCGAGCCTGCTCGACAGCGACCGCGGCGAGCGTCGCTTCGGCGAACAGCTCTCCCTGCGGCTCGCCCGCCCGCTGGCCGTCCTGATCCCCGCCGCCTGGCGCCCCGTGCATGCCCGCGACGTCGCCGCCGCGATGCTGGACGCCGCCCGCGCGGACCATCCGCCCGCGGTGATCGAATCGGCCGCACTGCAGCGCACGGCGTCCCGCTGACCGAAGCCCACACGGCCGCGTGCGGGCGCCGCTGGCCGCGCATCCCGCCGCATGAAAGGCTGCGCATTCCCGAAGAGGAGTGACCAGGATCGGCTACGACATGCTCGGGGCCAACGACCTGCCCCACTCCTGCGCCTTCTGCGACGCCCTGCTCGGTCACCCCGGCGCCAAACGCATGATGCAAGGCGAGTGCTTCATCGCCTGGGGCGTATCGCCCACGACGCCGTCGCCGGGCGTCATCGAGCCCTTCGACGGCCTAGCCGCCACCGCCAGCAGCGGCACCATCGCCGCCCTGGTGGTCGGCACGTGCCAGGGGCGATGCCCTGCACGCCAAGACCCTGTCCCCTGGCGTCGCCGACGAAGGCGCGCCCGGCGATCGCGGTGGCGGCTGCTGTACCGCCTGCTTCCGCGACCTCGACGGCAACAAGTTCAACGTGTTCCGCATGGGGTGAATGCGAGCGGTGCACCGGCGGCGTCCCACGGGAACCGTCCGCCAAGGACCTGCAGGTCACCCACCTCGGTCCAGAGGGCGTCCGTCAGCAACCACCCCTGCTTGGATCGAGATGGTCTTTGAACGCGGCGCCCCCCTGGATGTCGATGGCGATGACCGTGCCTGGGCGGTTGCGGGCAACCTGAGGTCATGCGGGGGCCAAGCGCAGCGTACGTGGTCGCAAGTGCCCCGGCCGGACGCACCTCACACCGCCGTGAACCCCCCATCCACCGTCATCGCATGCCCCGTCACGAACGGGGCCGCATCCGAGCACAGGAACAGCACCGCCGCAGCGACCTCGTCGGCCTCGCCGATGCGGCCGGCGGGGTGCAGGGCGGCGATCTGCTCGACGCTCGCGACGCCGCGTTCGACGGCGCGCTCGAACATCGGGGTGCGGATGACACCGGGGCAGACGGCGTTAACGCGGATGCCGAGACGGCCGTATTCGGCGGCCGCGCTCCGGGTGAGTCCGATGACCGCGTGCTTGCTGGCGGCGTAGGCCGCGTGCTTCGGCGCCCCGACCAGGCCGGCGACGGACGCGGTATTGACGATGGCCCCGCGGCGCTGACGGGCCATCACCCGAAGTTCGTGCTTCATGGACAGCCAGACGCCCTTGACGTTGACCGCCAGCAGGCGATCGAACAGGGCCTCGTCACCGTCGGCGAGGCGGGAATTCTCCTCCTCGATGCCGGCGTTGTTGAAGGCGGCATCCAGCCGGCCATGGCGGGCGACGATGCCGTCGACGAGGGCTTCGACCTCGGCGCCGCGCGCGACGTCGACGCGGAGGAACTCGGCGCGGGCGTCGGCGGCGGCGGCTTCGTGCGCGGCTTGCTCGCCGGCACTGACGTCGATGTCGACGACGATGACCGTCGCACCCGCGTGGGCGAAAGCCAGCACGCTGGCGCGGCCGATGCCGCTGGCGCCGCCGGTCACGAGCACGATGCGGCCGTCGAATGATGGGGCCTGGGGTGGGGTCATGGGCGCGCCTCCGGAAAGGCCGATCATGGCATGCGTCCGGACCGGCGTGGCGCGGCTCAGGGAGCGGGTTCGAAGCCGCCGGCGAACAGCGGCGCCTCGGCCAGGCCGGCGGAGTCCGCCACCGCCGCGGCGTTCATGCGCAGGATCGGGCCGGCCATGGCCTGCGCGTTGGTCATGTTTGCGGGCACATCGGTGGACCGGTGGTAATGCGGGTACTGGAACCAGTCGTTCTCGATGGTGAGCAGCGCCGGCACGTTCTGGTCGATCCACGGCATGTGGTCCGAGCAGCATGGACTGGTGTCGGTCACCACCCGCAGCACCGGCGCATGGTCGGCCGCCATCCGCGCGAAGGACGCCAGCACCGGCGCCTGCACCGGCGACGGGCCCGATTCCAGCAGCACGTCGAGGTCCGCAGTGTCGGTGGAGAAGCCGATCATGTCCATGATCAGCGCCAGTCGCACGCGCGGCAGATCGCCGGACTGGGAGAGCGCCTGCATGTGCCGCGTGGCGCCGACCAGGCCCTGCTCCTCGCCCGCATAGCACGCGAACACCAGGGTGCGCCGCGTCGGCACCGCGGCGAACACGGCCGCCAGTTCGAGTACGCCGGCGCAACCGGACGCGTTGTCCTCCGCGCCCGGGGTCGCGGCCACGCCGGACGCCGTGTTGTTGGTGTTGCGCGCGTCATAGTGTCCACCGATCAGCACCCATTCGCCGGGAACTTCCGCACCGGGCCGGGTGGCGATCACGTTCGAAGGCCGCACCGCGCCGAGATCGAAGGCCGGCATGTCCACCGCATAACCGAGCGCCGCGAACTGCCCCGCCAACCAGTCGCGCGCGGGGTCGATCCCGCCGGTGCCCGGTACGGGGCCGTTACCGGCGCCATATGACGAGCGGTCGAAGCCAGCCAGCGCGACCACGCGCGCAAACCAGCGGGCCGCGTCGACCCGGTCGGCCACCGCGCCCAGCGCCGGGTCGGGCATGCCTTTGGGCAGGGCGTCGCGCCGCGATTCCCGCGCCAGCACGGCGAATGGGGCGACGGCCCGGGCACCGGGCACGAAGCGCGCCAGTCCCGGTGGCATCCGCACCAGCGCTTGGCGGCCGATCACGGCGAGCGGGTCTGGCACTACGTGGGCGTCGTCTGCGCAACCCATCGGCAACAGGAACAACTCGTCGGCGCGCAACATCCCGTGTGCCGCCGATGCGCGAGCCTTGGCCGCGACCCGCGCGTGCACCGGTGGCGGCGCCACCACCAGCAGGGCGTCGCCGGTCTCGAGCCAGAACCCTTCGCGCACCGCGCGCTTGAGCGACTCGACCTCGGCAGTCGTGGCGCGGCGCGTGTCGTAACTCGCCGCGGGCTGCGGGTCGGTGGCCGCCGGCAGCCGCGCAGCGGCCAGGATCAGGCACAGGAAGGTGATCGCGCGCATGTACGCCCCCGGGGCAAGACCCCGGCACATCGTAAACAGGCGCGCCACCGTCGTCGAGGCCGGGCACTCCGGCGCGACGGCACCAGCAGTGGTACCGTCGGCGGCTCATCTGCGCCCACCGACCGTGACCGAGAACCCGCCAGCCGACCCGCGCCGACGCGCCAACCTGCGCGGGATCGGTTTCATGCTGCTCGCGGTCGCCGCCTTCTCGCTGATGGACGCGGCGCTGAAGGTGCTGTCGGGGCACTATCCCCCGCTGCAAGTGGCCGCCCTGCGCGGCCTGGCCGCGCTGCCGATCGTGGCGCTGTGGGCGCTGGCCACCCGGCCGGTGGCCGCGCTGTTCCGCATCCGATGGGGACTGCACCTGCTGCGCGGGGCGATCGCCATCGGCATGCTCGCCGGGTTCGCCGCTGCGCTGCAGACCCTGCCGCTGTCCGACGTGTACGCGATCTTCTTCATCGCCCCGCTGCTGATCACCGCGCTGGCGGTGCCCTTCCTCGGCGAGCGCGTGGAGTGGCAGCGCTGGGTCGCGATCGGAGTCGGCCTGCTCGGCGTGCTGCTGGTCCTTCGCCCCGGAGGCTCGGGCATCGCCACCTGGGCAGGGCTGGCAGCCGCCGCGTCGGCGCTCGGCTATGCAGCGCTGGCGATCACCGTGCGCGTCCTCGGGCGCACCGACAGCACGCAGGCGATGGTGTTCTGGATGACCCTGATGCTGGCAGTGGGCGGCGGCGCGCTGGCCGCCCCGGGCTGGGTGACGGTGGACCGCAGCCACTGGGACACGCTGGCCGTGGTCGCAGTGACCGGCGCGCTCGGCCAGTACGCGGTCACCGAGGCGTTCCGCAGCGCCGACGCCGCCGCGGTGGCACCGTTCGAGTACACCGCCCTGCTGTGGGGCCTCGGGCTCGACTGGGCCCTGTGGCAGGTCGCCCCGCAGTCGCATACGCTGGGTGGCGCGGCGATCGTGGTGGCCAGCGGCCTTTATCTGATCAGGCGCGAGGCGCGCGGGCCCGCCGGACCGCAGTAGCATTGGCCGGCCGTCGACGCAGGGCCCGCCATGAACGACGCCGACCGATCCGCACCGCCGCCGCAAAGCGCGTTCGGCACCCGCTGGAACCCGCCGCCGCGCGGACGCTTCGACCGCTTCGTGCGCCGCTTCGGGGTGCTCACCCACCTCGGTGCGGTGCTGGCACTCTATGCGCTGGCCGCGCTGGCGATCGGTCTCGCGCTGGCGCCGGCGCTTTGGCTGCTCGATGCCTGGCTGCCGTGGGCGCAGGCGCAGGCCGGATGGCTGCGCTGGCCGCTGGCCGGGATCGGACTCGCGCTCGCCTTCTTCGCCACCGGCTTCGCCCTGCTCGCCGTGCTGCCACTGTTCAACGCCATGCTCCCGACCCGCGCGCGGCCTTTCGCGGGCGGCTACTTCTCCGCGGCCGCCGTGCCCTGGGGCCTGCACAACGGGCTGTTCTACGTCGCGCGCTACACCTTCCTGCCCTGGGTCACGCTCACGCCCTTCGGTCCGTGGTTCCTGCGCGCGATGGGCATGAAGATCGGCCCGCGAGCCTTCATCAACACCGAGTTCATCTCCGACCCGCGGCTGGTCGAGGTCGGCGCCGACGCGGTGGTCGGCGGCAGCGTGCACCTGTTTGCGCACTACGGCGGCGGCGGGCACCTGACCATCGCGCCGGTGCGCATCGGCGCGCGCGCCACTCTGGGCCAGGGATCGACCGTCATGGGCGGCGTCGACGTCGGCGACGATGCGCTGGTGCTGCCGCATTCCGTCGTGCTGCCGGGCACGAGGATCGGCCCCGGCGAGGTCTGGGGCGGCGTGCCCGCCCGCCGCATGAGCCACGCCGAACTCGACGCCCTGCGCGGCGCGCCGGCCGACTCCTCGCCGGACCGGGCCTGACCTCGCCGCGTGATGTGCGCCGCCTGCGCAGGCCGCGGCGCTGCCGCTATCCTCGACGGCTCGCCTTCCGGATAACCCGCATGCGGACCTGGCTGATCACCGGTGCCAGCCGCGGCCTCGGCCGCGCGCTCGCCCTGCATCTTTCCGCCCGCGGCGACCGCGTGCTCGCGGTGGCACGCGAGCCCGCCGGGCTGCACGCGCTCGCCGACCGCTGCGGTCCCGGCCGCATCGACGCGGTGCCGCTGGACCTCGCCGACGCAGGCGCAATCCGGCCCACGCTGGACGCCGCCATCGCCGGTGCCGGCGGCATCGATGGCGCGATCAACAACGCCGGGATCGGCGCCTACAAGTCCTTCCTCGCCCACGACGAGGCCGAACTGCTGCGCATCCTGCAAGTCAACCTCGGCGCCGCGATGCAGGTCTGCCGCGTGGTGCTGCCGCACCTCGCCGCGCGCGGCGGCGGGCACATCGTCAACATCGGGTCCGATCTGGGACGCCGTCCGCTGGCCAACATGGCGCCCTACGTCGCCACCAAGCACGGCCTGCTGGGCTTCAGCCATTCGCTGCTGCGCGAGGTCAAGGACCAACGCATCCGCGTCAGCCTGGTCAACCCCGGCATCATCGACACGGGGTTCGGCGGCGGCCAGGAAGGCCACGGCGACGGCCATCACAGCCTGCGGCCGGAGGAACTGGCCGCGCAGGTGGTCGCCGTGCTCGACGCCCCGGCGGGGATGGTGATCGACGAGATCACCCTGCATCCGCTGGGCCAGAGCGACTTCTGAGCCGCGCACGGAGGCGCGCCTGCGCGGGCGCGATCCCGCGGGGCTGGCCCACCCGGCAGGCCAAGACCCGAATGCACCGGCGTGCCCGCATCCCGCGGCAGGGCCCCGGCGCCCATCGGACGGACGGACGGACGGACGGACGGGCCGGCCGTCCGTCCGCTGTCGCGTGCTCAGGCGGCCGCGCGCCGGCGCCGCAGGCCGATCAACCCGGCCAGCAGCAGTGCAGCACCCAGCAGCAGCAGGGCCCAACGCGCGTCGACCGGGACCGGCACGCTCGACAGCGTGCCCTGCTGCTGGCACGCGCAGGTGGTGAGGGCGAGCGACCAGTTGGCGAGAGCGCCGGTATCACCTGCCGCGTCATCCGAGACGGTCAGCGTCCAGATCCCGTTCGGGTTCTCGCCATAGAAAGCGCCGAAGGATTCCTCGGGGGTGAGCGGCGAGGCCAGCACCGCGTTGGCATAGAGGTGATCGGTCGTCACAC
The DNA here is from genome assembly GCA_002405525.1 of Proteobacteria bacterium UBA4656. GTDB lineage: Bacteria > Pseudomonadota > Gammaproteobacteria > Xanthomonadales > Ahniellaceae > UBA4656. The sequence goes on along the minus strand of DHLY01000163.1, from coordinate 11,272 downwards.
CCGAGTTGTTCACGTAAGGCACCTGGCCGCCGGGGTTGGCATCCTCGTCGAACAGGGTCCCGTTGAACACGTTGTCGTTGCTGCCGCCGTTGTCGGTGCTCAGCGTGACTACCGTGCCCGCGGGCGAACGCAGGGTGATGTCGAGGTCGCTCCCGAACGTATGCGTGATGGCGGCGGTGAGGTCGACGCCGCACAGGGCGGTGCCCGCGCCGGCGACCGCCAGCGTCGCGGTGGCGACCCCGGCGTCGACGAGCGGCACGGCCGCGCTGCTCGACACCGTGGTCGTCGCCACGCTGGGGGCGGCGCCCAGGGTGACCATGTTCAGCGACCAACTGCCCAAGGACCCGGTGTCAGCGATCGCGTCGTCCGAGACGGTCAGGGTCCACACGCCGTTGGGATTCTCGCCCGCGAACGCGGACAGCGGCTCCTCGGGCGCGAGCGGCGTGGCAATGGTGAGGTTGGCGTAGGGGTGATCGCTGACCAGGCCCGCATTGCTGGCGTAGGGCACCTGGCCCGCGGGGTTGGCGTCGTCGTCGAAGGTCGTGCCGTTGAACACGTTGTCGTTGGTGCCGCCGTTGTCGGTGCTCAGCGTGACCACCGTGCCCGCGGGCGAACGCAGGGTGATGTCGAGGTCGCCGCTGAACGTATGCGTGATTGCCAGCGTGGCATTGAGGTCCCACAGGAAGGGACCCGCGCCGCTGACGGTGAGGGTCGAAGTGGAGACCCCGTTGTCGACCAGGGGGAGCGCCGTGGTGTTGGCGGCGGTAGTGGTCGCGGTGCTGCAACCGGGCGGGCCACCCATGGCCCCACGTTCCACCCCGGCGGCGGCCGGCGTACCGGTGGCCACCGTCGTGTCACCGCCCAGCGCGACACTGATCTCGGCACAGCGGGCCAGCGCCTGGGTCAGGCCGCTGGCCGACCCATCGCGCTTCAACTGCGCGATCTGCACGTCCAGCACCGCCAACTCGTCGTGCAAGGCCTCCTTCGGCCCTGCCAGGCCCGGGCCGGCCGCCAGAAGAGCGACCACGCCAACCCACGTCCCGATCATGGTCGCCCGACCGGGCTTGCGCCACTGCATGTGCTTCATGATTGATTCCCCCTCCGCCCTATGGGATCCAGCGCCGGCGGCTGGCGGAAGCCGACGGCTTTCACGGGACTGTAACGCCATTTCGGGCGAATCGCACGCAGCGCTGAATGCCGGGCCGCCGTCTCCTTCCCGGCGGGTCCGCGCGGCAGGCAGCCGGCCGGAGGGCTGGGGCCTTCCCCGGCCCGACCCGGCACCGGTTGCCCGGCCCCGGGCGCGGGCCCGCCGACGGGCGGGGCCGATCATCGGGTGCCGGTCAGGGCATGCTCAGTCCGCCGGCAGCGCGGCGTTGTGCCAGACGTCCTGCACGTCGTCGAGTTCGTCGAGCCACTCGAGCAGGCTGGCCAGCGTGGCGGCCGCCTCGCCTTCGACCGCGACCCTGTTTGCCGCGCGCATCACCACCCCGGCGCGTTGCGCGGCGAAACCGGCCGCCTCCAGCGCGGCCCTGAGCGCCGCCACGCGATCGCCGGCGCACAGCACGATGGTGCTCGCGGCCTCCGCCTGCACGTCATCCGCGCCGGCATCCAGCGCCACCTCGAAGGCGCGCGATTCCGCCGCCGGATCGGGCGTCGACACCACCACCTCCCCGGTGCGCGCGAACTGGAACGCCACCGACCCGGGCGTTCCAAGGCTGCCGCCGTGCTTGGACAGCGCATGGCGCACGTCGGCCACGGTGCGCTGCGCGTTGTCAGTCATGCAGTCCACCAGCAGCGCCACGCCGCCGGGGGCGTAGCCCTCGTAGCGGATTTCCTGCAGATCGTCCGCCCCGTCGGCCCCGGATCCACGGCGCACCGCCCGCTCGACCGTCTCCTTCGACATGTTGGCCGACAGCGCCTTGTCAATCGCCGCGCGCAAGCGCGGGTTGCCGGCGGGGTCCGCGCCGCCGCGCGCGGCGACGGTGATCTCGCGGATCAATTTGGTGAACACCTTGGCGCGCTTGGCGTCCTCGGCGTTCTTGCGGCCTTCGATGCTGGGGCCTCTGCCCATGGGAATCCTCGGGTTGGAGCGGCGGGGCCGCGCGGACGCCCATTGTCGCGCGACCGGCCCCGACTGGCGAAGCGCGCCTGCTCCCCGGCGCGGACTGCCGCCCGGGCCGGATCGTCGTCGGTTCGAGGGCGGGGGTCGGACGCCTCGGACCGGGCACGATCGCCGCGGCAACGCGCGCGGCGCCGACCGCGTCCCGACCGGCGACGGACCCTGGCTGGCCCGCCGCCGGGTCCGATCCCGCGGGTCAGCGGAACGCAGCCACCGTGGGGCCGCGCGTGCGCCAGACGCGGGTGTTGTCGTTGAAGTTCGCGGTGCCGATCGGTACCCCGCTCACGGTGTAGTTGGGCGCGGAAAAGGCACCGAAGCGGGTGCAGGCCGCGCACGGGCCATTGTTGACCGCCATCACCGTGCGGCGGCTGATGGAGGTCATGACGAAACCGTGACCGTAGGCGAACGGGGTGACGGTCGGATCGTTGTCATGCCGCGCGCCGACCACATGGCCGGCTTCGTGGACGAAAGTCCAGTTGCCCGAGACGCACTGCGGGTTCATCACGAAGTAGGCATTGGCCGACGGGGTTGCGATGCCCGCCGCCTGGCCGCACAGTCCGGCGCTGACCGGTGCGAAATAGGCCACCAGGTCGGCAGCGACGGAATTGCGTTGGCTGCCGATCGCATCGTAGAAGCCGTCGGACAGGTTGGTCAGGCGCGCCAGCATGGTCGAGTAGTTGCTGCTCTCCGACTGGTTGTAGAACTGGATCGTGCCCGCCTGCTGCAGCCGCGCATCGGTGTTGGTCGCCGCCAGCGCGTTGTTGGCTTCGGCGAAGGCGAGATCCACCGCCTGCTGTTCGTTGCCGATCGCGGCCGCCGAGGCCGGGCCGAACGCCACCAGCACGCGGATCGTCGAAATCGCCTTCGGCCCCGGATCGGGCCCGAAGTCGACCTTGCCGCCGGACGCCATCACCATCTCCTCGTAGGCCTTCTCGGTCTCGTCCGGCAGGAACTTCGACTGGTCGACCTCGACCAGGGCGTGCGCGCCGCGCTCGATCGGCACCAGGCGGAACAGTTCACCACCGACGCGAATGTTGGCCAGCACCGTGTCCCCGGAGCGAACCGCGATCACCTGGTTGTCGAGGTGGTCGAGCGGGATCAGGCGCTGCAGGACTGGGCCGCGGGAGGACCCGACCTCGATGCGCCCCGTCCAAACCTGGTTGCCGCTCTCCATCGTCGCGAATTCGGTGCGGCGAACGTCGAAGGCCAGCCCCCCCGGCAGGCTGACGCGCAGCGCTTCGCTGCGGCTGGACACCGTTGACGGATCGACCGCGACGATCTCGATCCGCTCGTTCGCCGGATCGGCGGCAACATTGCGCAGCAGTTCGCCGGGCTGGTCGAAATGGCCGCGATTGTTGGCCGGGCTGAACAGGTCCGGCGCGGCCAGCGACAGCGGCGGCACAGCCAATGAAATCCCCACCACAGTCAGCAGCTTCAGATACTCCATGATGCGACTCCCCTCGCGTTGATTGATGTGAACTTCCCAGTTGCAGGCCCATACCCCCTGCGGCAGGACCGCACCCGACCTGAAACTCACATTGAGTTTGTGAATTCATGGTGATGAAAGTAGAAATCGCTTGGGCAGCCACCCGAATGCGTTCCAGGCACGGGCGGTTTGTCGACCCACCGGCTCCCTCGCGGGCACGGCGTCGCACGGTGCGGACGCCGATCGGCCGGGCACCCTCGAGGCGTACACTGGACGGTACCGCACCCGCCGGAGCGCGCCCGCATGGCCACCACACCCGCGACCCCCCCCGCGACCGCCCTCGCCGCCGCGGACATGCCGCTGCAGCGCGACCACAGCGTTGCCAAGCATCTGTTCTTCGGGGACATCCTGGAGGAGAACCTGTTTCCCTTCCCGCAGATCCGCGCGAAGGATCGCGAGACCCTCGGCGCGATCGTCGATGCGGTGGACGACTTCCTGCGCTCGCGCGAGAAGGACCTGCGCGACTTCGACCGCCAGGGCGCGCAGAGCGCCGAATACATCCAGGCCCTGCGCGACATGGGCCTGTTCGGGCTGATCATCGGCGAGGAGTACGGCGGCCTCGGGCTTTCCAACGGCGCCTACGCGAGGGTGCTGGCGCAGACGTCCGCACACGACAGCGCGACCTCGGTGACGGTCGGAGCGCACAGTTCGATCGGCCTCAAGGGCCTGCTCCTTTTCGGCAGCCCGCAGCAGAAGGCGAAGTACCTGCCGCGACTGGCCAGCGGCGAGATGATCGCCGCCTTCTGCCTGACCGAATCCGGCGCGGGCTCCGACGCGGCCTCGGTCAAGACCCACGCCCGCAAGCAGGCCGACGGCTCCTGGCTGCTGAACGGCGAGAAAATCTGGATCAGCAACGGCGGCATCGCCGGCTTCTACACCGTGTTCGCCCGCACCGACGGCGCGCGCGGCAGGATGAGCGCCTTCATCGTCGAGGCCGGATGGCCGGGCGTGAGCCACGGCCACCACGAGGACAAGCTCGGCATCCGCGGCAGCAACACCACCACCGTGGCGTTCAGCGACGTTCGGGTACCGGCGGAAAACCTGCTCGGAGAGGAGGGCAAGGGATTCAAGGTGGCGATGGCGATCCTCAACAATGGTCGCACCGGTCTCGGCGGCGGCGCGGTCGGCGGCATGAAGGCGCTGATCCGCCTCGCCACCCGGCAGGCCGCGGACCGCCAGCAGTTCGGCAAGCCGATCCTCGAGTTCGGACTGGTGCGCGAGAAGATCGCCCAGATGACGGTGGACTGCTTCGCCGCCGAGAGCGCGGTGTGGATGCTGGCGCACTACATCGACCACGACGTCGAGGACTATTCCATCGAGGCGGCGATGAGCAAGGTGTTCGCCAGCGAAGCGGTGCAGCGCGCCTGCCACGAGTCGCTGCAGATCGCCGCCGGCAACGGATTCATGAAGGAGTATCCCTATGAACGGCCGACCCGCGACACGCGCATCCTGAGCATCTTCGAGGGCACCAACGAGATCCTCCGCCTGTACGTGGCGCTGTCGGGACTGAAGGACGTGGGCGCCAGCCTCGGCAGCCTGCAGGACGCGCTGGCGCACATCTTCGACGATCCGATCAAGGGCTTCGGCGTGCTGTCGGGCTACGCCAGCCGCAGGGCCCGCCAGCGCACCGGATTCGGCACCGACCGGATCCTCACCGAGCTGTCGCCGGACCTGCGCAAGGCGGCCGGCATCTACGAGAGGAGCGTGGTCGAACTGGCGAACGCCAGCGATGCACTGCTGAAGCGATACGGCAAGCGCATTGCCGACCAGCAGCACCAGCTCAAGCGTCTCGCCGACATCGCCATCGACCTCTACGTCGGACTGTGCGCGCTGTCGCGGGCGGCCGGCCTGGAGCGCACGGACCCGAAGCACGGCACGCATGCGGCCAGCATCGCCTACGTGTTCGCCAGGCAGGCGCGTCGGCGCATCGTGCGCAACGTGCGCGCGATCGACGCCAACGAGGATGCTCGGCTGGACCGGATCGCGGCGATGGTGGCCGAGGGCGGCGCCTATCCGTGGGACGTCTTCTGACTCCGACGGACAGGTCGGCCATTCCCCCACACGCGCAGCCGGAACCGACCGGCTTCCGGCAAGGGCGCCGCGAACCTCGGCGCCGAGGCCCTCACCCGCAGCGGTGTGCGGCGCCGCGCCGCCGGGCCGGCCGGTCCGGGACCGCCGCACGCGGAATGCAGCGTCGCCGCGCCGGGTCGCAGCCCGCCGGCCACGCACCGCCGCCGGTGCGCGCCGGTCTGCAGCCGGCGGCGCACGCGCCGGGGCTGGTGCGCCTCAGCGCGCCGCGGGCGCCGGTTCGAAGCCGTGCCGGAACAGGGAATCGTCGGGCAGACAGACGCCCGGTCCGGGCGCACACACGCCACTGGGCAGGGTTGCGGTGATCACCTGGCCGGTGGCGATCGCCGCCTGGTTGAACGAGAACTGGGTGAACCCGGTCCCGGTGTTGGAGCGCTGCACGCCGACCGTGGCGCTGGCGCCACCGGCGTTGGCGCCCGCGACCGCAACCTGTGCATAGCGCATCTCGTAGTTCGCCGAGCCCTCGTTGAAAACCAGCGCAGCGTTGAGCGTTTGCGTGGCACCCGCGTCCGCGAAGTGCTTGCCGCGCCACTCGACGATGAACTGCCGGTTCGGCGCGGTGCCGACCACCTGGGTGTAGATGCCGCCCCCCGTGGTGCGCAGGTCGAGGTCATCCCAGAACAGCAGGGCGGTGGGCACATCGACCCCGAACGGGGCCCCGGGCAGGGCCGTGTTGGCGAGCGCGGTGCTGCCGCCGGTGCTGATGAACTGCAGGTTGCCGTTGGTGCTGGCGCGCAGCGTGCTGCCGCCGACGACGTTGACGCCGTAGATCGAGAACGCGAAGCCCGCCGGCACGCTGAGGTTGACCACGGCATCATCCGCCGCGCTGCCGGCGACCAGGGTGCCGCCGGCGGGGATCGTCGCGCCGCTTGGCGCCGAGGTGAAGCTGTAGTTGGTCCCCAATTGGCCGACCGGCAGGGTGAAGTTCAGCGTGGTCGGCGACAGTCCGCCACCATAGGTAACGGTCTGGGTGAACTGCACGTTCGAGCCGCAAGCGACACCCGGCCCGGTGCTGAAGCGGAATGGCGTGGCGCCGGCGCCGGTGCCGGTGGATGCCGCGAGATCGGGGTAGGTCACGGTCGGGACTTCCACCGTCACGCCCGGGGTGCCCGACGACAGCGTGGCGGACACCGCGGTGGCGCCGTTCGTGCCGACGTTGTTGAGCACCACATCGAGGTCGTTGCACTCGTTGGGCTCGATGATCCCGTTCCCCGTGGCGACCGTGGTCGCGCCGCGGGTGATGTCCGGGGCGATGACCTCGACGGTGTAGGCCTGGCCGCTGATGCAGCCATCCGGCGACGAGGCGTTGACGCTGAAGTTGAAGATACCGCGCTGGGTCGGCGTACCGGACAGCACGCCCGCCGGCGACATCGCCAGCCCGGGCGGCAGGCTGCCGCCAGCGCTGAAGGTGTACGTGCCGGGCCCCGGCGCGGTGAACGTCGTCGCGGGATAGGCCGTGCCGCCGACGACGCCGGTGGGCACCGTGCCCGGGCTGATCGCGACTTGCGGGCAGACGTCCAGGGTGCCGGCGTTGTACGCCACCAGCGCGAAGTCCTGGTTCGGTCCGCTGATCGTGGTGTCGGCCGGCTGGGCGATGTTGGCCGCGGCGACACGGATCGCGAATTTCCCGCTCGCTCCGACGGGCAGGAACACGCTCTCGACGTTGTTGCGCACATCCGCAGTGCCGCCGGTGGTGGAATTGGCACCGCTGAACACGTTGCCGGTGTAGACCTGGCCGCCGATCGACACCGCCAGGTCGAGGTTGTTGACGTAGGCATTGCCGGTGGTGGTGCCGGGCGCGTCGGTCCAGGCCAGCGTGACCCGGAACGGACGGGTCGCGTCCTGCACCGTGCCGCGGAACACGCGCACCTGCCCGCTGCCGCTGAAGCGGTCTGCCGGCAACTGGTCGCGCAGGGCACGCGAGGTGCTGTCGAACGCGCGTTCCAGGTTCACCCGGCCCATGCCCTGGTTGTTGCTGGGCAGGTTGTCGCTGAGCGAAGCCATGTAGGTGGCCGCGTTCATCAGGTAGGCCTTGCTCATCGCCGGGCTCGGCGGCGTGTTGGCGAAGGCGCCGCCGTTGTTGATGAACCACTGGCGCAGCAGCGCGGCGGCGCCGGCCACGTTCGGGCTGGCGAAAGAGGTGCCATTGCCGGTGCGGTAGTAGCGCTGCTGCTCCGGGGAGGTCGGCAGGAAGGAGCCGGTGTAACAGGTGTTCCAGTTGCCCGGCGCCGTGGTCTGGCGGTTGTTCATGACTACGCCGCCGGCGACGTTGGTGGCCGGCGCGAGGATGTCGGGCTTGACCCGTCCGTCGGCGTTGGGCCCGCGGCTGGATGCGCTGTACATGTTGTCGGCGCTGACTGCGTCGGAGATGCCCGGACGCACGTTCTGCGAGCCGCCGGCGGTAAAGACGTTCTTCGCAGTGCCGGGTGCGCCCATGGTCCCGGCGCCGGGACCGCTGTTGCCCGCCGCGATCACCACCACCATCGGCTGATTGCCGTCGGCGGGGAAGGTGGACCCGGCCGGCTGCGCATCGCGAACCAGCGAGTCGAAGGTCTGCGAGGTGGCAGTGTAGGCGCCACTGACCGCCGCGCCCCAGGAATGGTTGCTGACCCGCGCACCCCAGGTGTTGGTGCCGAGGTTGCTGTACGAGCGCGACAGCGCGTTGGGCAGGTTGGGATTGGTGAACGTGCCGCCGGTGGTGAAGTAGACCGAGTTGCCCAGCCGCGAGAACGGCGACGCGCCGACGCCGTAGTAAAACGAGCCGTCGCCATGCGGATAGCTGCGCGGCACGCTGGCCGTGTTGCCCGCCGCCACATGCGCCACCCAGGTGCCATGACCGACGCCGCCGCAGCCGGTGAGGTCGGCCGCCGCCGCCGTACCCTCCTGCTTGTTGTAGACCACACGGCTGTTGGTCGGATTCACCAGATCGCTCGGCGCGCCGCCGACGAACAGGCCGAAGTGGTTGGGCAGGAGGGTGCCGTTGTCCAGGCCCTGGTCCGAGACGTCGATGGTGAACTGCGAGGCGTCGAACTGCGCCTGGGTGAAGCCGCGCGCTTGCAGCCAGGCGATATAATCCCCCGGGTTCGGCACGTTCGGGCTGCCGCCGCTCAACTGGTTGGCCATGATCTGCGTGGCCCGCTCGTCGAGCAGCGTGGGCGTGAAGTCGGGCTGGATGGAGATCACGTCCGGGCGCGCGGCGATTTCGCTCAGCGCGAGCGTTTCCGCCCGGGCGGTGACGTTGACGTAGTGGCGGAAGGTGCTGTGCGAAACCTGCGCGCCCGGCGAGCGGGCGGCGATCAGCGCCAGCGTGTCGGCGTTGGCGTCCGGATCGAGCACCAGTTGGATCGAATAGAAATCCGGCCGCAGCCCTTTGGCCTCGAGGTCCCACGCGCTGCGCGCGATCTTGAGGTGGGGCGGAAACACGCCTTCCCACGCCAGGCTGCCGCTGCTGCGCAGCGCCTGCAGGCCGGCGATCGCCGCCGCATCGCCGTGAACGAGGTAGGCATAGTCCGGGATGTAGTCGACGATCGCCACGCCGGTGGCCTTGATCGCGTCCCAGTCCTGGGTGCGGATCGCGCCATCGAACTTCACAAGGTGCAGCTGCCGGCCACTGGACTGCACGGCCTGGCTGGACAGGACGGCCGCCTCGACGGCGCGGGTGTCCAGGGGGCCGGCATTGAAGTGGATGTCGGAACTGGCGGCGGCCGTGCCGCCGACGACCGTGGCGACCGCGAGGCACAGCAAGCGACGGGCAGGCAACACGCGACCGCCGCGGCGGTTCGAACCGCCACCCTGGTGGATCGACGACATGGAAGCTCCCGATGGGTAGTTGCGCTGACCCCCGGTCAGCCGTGGCGACTGTAGCCAAGAACAGCCCCGAAAATCCAACGCGCAGGCTTCACGATCCTGAATGGACGACGAGCCTTGCGGCCGGCTCTGGCGAAGCGCCGCCGCGCCGAGGCCGTGCAGTCATGCGCCCGGCGTGCGGATGCTGCCGACCGGGACCCGCGATAACGACGGCCCGCGGCATCATGCCGCAGCGGCGCCCCGGCGGTTTACCCGGCATCGTGTCCGAACCTGCGGACGGTCCGCTGCGCCCGCGTGCGCGACGCGGTCAGTTGCGCGTGCTGGTGCCGATCACGTACCGGCGGCCCTCGACGCGGACCAACTCGGCCGTCCCGCTGAACGCCTGCCCCTCGCGCGTGGAATCGAAGTCGACCAGCGCGGTGTCATCGTCGACCACGCCCCCGGTGGCAGAGACCCCGGTCGGGGGCGTCGCCCGCATGGCGTCGATCATCTCGCGGGCGTCCGACGCCTCGGCCTCGTCGAGCATCGCCACCCGGTCCGGATGGCTCACCGCCCGGATCTTCGACAGGTTGCCCGTGGCCAGCGCGGCGAAGTGCGCGAGCATGGCCTTGCCGGGCTCGCCGCCATCGACCGGCAGCGGCGTGCCGGGTCGTTCGGCCCTGGTCACGACCGGCAGGTCGAAGTCGGCCCCGATCGCAGTGTCACTGCGCTTGGACCACTCGATCGCGCCGGCGATCCGTCCGTAGGCGTTGCGGCCGACGACGACGGCCTGCCGGTCGTCGCGGTCGCAGGCGCTTCCACCGCCGCTGCCGGGCCTGGAGTCGAAGCAGTTCGCGGGGCGGTCGTCCTCCATTCGGATGGTCAGCGTCGGACCACCAAGCCCCATGAAGTCGAACACATCGATGCGGCCATCGGCGGCGATGGACTTGCGGTCGAAACGCATGCTTCCGAACACCACCGCGATGTCGTCGCCGTCGCGCCGTGCGATCGCATCGGCGACCACCCAGCGCGTGCCGTCGAGAGTGACGTTCCGCCTGCCCCGCCGGCCACTGCGCTGGGCTGCACCGGCAAGGGTCGTCAGAAAGGCGCAGGCCAGCAGATCAAGAGGGTTCACACGCGTCATGTCGTTCTCCGACGACGGCGACGGCCGTCCCGCCCCGATGGCAGGACCGCGCCGCATGAACACCGGAGTGCCCGGAATCGCCGTTTCCGAACGCCCATCGCAGACCGGCGCAGCCGACACCGGTCACCTGGACGCGAGGGCGGAACCGATCAACGGCCAGAACAGGAATGCCATGGCCCTCCGAAGCGTCACCTGACGGCGCGGCGCTTGCCTGCGGAGCGCCACGCAGCCGCCGGGGCGTCGGCGTGGCGCGCAGCGATGCCGGCGCCGAGACGGATGCGGGATGCTGCTCTATCGATCGCGCCCCGCCACGTCCCCGGCGTCGGCTTTAACACGCGATGCACAGCGACGTGCAAGTGCCGCGGGCGCAGGATGCGCAGGATCGGCCAGCGTCAAGCAGCGCCGGCCGGCCAGTCCTCAACCTGCGTTGTGGCCATCCTGTCTTGCCCCGAGATACCGGGACCCGGTGGAACGTTTGGGAACCTCTGAACAAGTCGCCTCACAATCCGCGATCTCGTCGACTGCGAGGCGTCGTTCCAAAGTTCGAGGCGATTTTCGGCGCTTTCTTGCCGATTCGAGGGGTTTTTCCGCGCCTTATCCGAACCGCGGACGCAACTTCCCTGCGCTCGGCATCAACTGCCGTCGCGCC
>DHLY01000113.1:7785-8277 GCA_002405525.1 Proteobacteria bacterium UBA4656 | reverse complement strand
CACCTTGTGGGAGCCGCTTCAGCGGCGACTGCGACACACCCGATCGCCGCAGTCGCCGGCATAGCCGGCTCCCACAACCCGACCCGGGCGACCTCGCAGCATGGACGCCGCTTCAGCGGCGACCGCAGCCCATCCGTTCGCCGCAGGGCAGCGCTAGATCCGCCCCATCTCGGCCAACCGCCCCGAGTCGAGCAGCATCAACATCCCGCGCAGGGCCTGCGTGCTGCAGGCGTCGCGCGCGTTGCCGAGTGCATCGAGCAGGACGCTTCGCACCTCGTCCGGTTCGACCGGCTCCATCGACCAGCCGGCGAACAGCCGCTCGCGGAACTCCTCGCCGGTGTCGAGCACCACGATGCCGTGGTGGCGTTCGTCCTGCTCGATCAGGGCCATCAGTTCGAGTACCTGCTCGCGGCGCCCTTCCAGCCACTGGAAGAACAGGCCGCCGCCGAACACCAGCAGGCCGGTGATGTCGCGCACCGCGTTGCCGCGCTG
>DHLY01000113.1:0-7688 GCA_002405525.1 Proteobacteria bacterium UBA4656 | reverse complement strand
CATGCAGCGCCGCGGCGGCGAGCGCCGCGAAGCGGGGATCGCGCCGCGCCGATTCCATTCCGGCCGCCGCGTCGACGCCGGCGGCGGCGCGGCTGCAATAGACGAGGTGGTAGAGCAGGCCCGGACCATCGGGGTCCGTCGGTTCGTCGCCGTGCAAGCCGTGGGGCGTGATCATTTGCGCGGGACTCCGGCGTCGCGCCGCAGGCATCCGCGGGCGATCGGTCGCCCAAGGGTAGTCCAGAACCGGCTTGCGTGCCTGAACGCCCCGTGCGGCGTCGCGGATGCGCCGCAGGCCCGGCGCGCGCCCGCCAGCCCCGACGCCGCCTACCGCTGTCGCGCGTCGAACGCGCGCAAGATGGGTCCGATCGCGCCAGGGCCGGTGCAGTCGCCGCCCGCCTTGCCCTCGAGCGGCAAGACGTCGACGGGCTGGTTGGCGCGGTCAACCGTTCTCGCCACTGTGCGTTGTGGTGCCGACCTGGACCCTCACGGACACGCCGATGGCACATCGCCCCTGCTTCCCGACCGTGGTGTTCGCCCTTGCCGGGCTGCTGGCCGTCGCGCAGCCTGCCCATGCCCAGGCGCCGCTGGACGAACTCGTCGGTGGCAGCTACATGGGCTTCCCGGGCGGCCTGTATCCGGGCGGCAACCAGCCGCCAGCCTCGCAGGCCGATGCGGCCCGCGCCGCACTGGTCGGAGTGGTTCCGCGCGCCGCCGATGGCAGTCCCGACCCGATGGGCACGATCGGCTTCATCTCGATCGGCATGTCGAACACTTCCGAGGAGTTCCGCTGGTTCGAACGCAACGAGGACGCGAACGCGGCGCGACAGGCCGGGATCGTGTTCGTCAACGGCGCGATCGGGAGCCATCCGTCCGAATTCTGGGCCGCCCCCACCAACGCCGCCTGGGACATCCTCGCCGCACGCGTGGCAGCCGCGGGGGTGGCACCCCCGCAAGTGCAGGTGGCGTGGGTCAAGCTGGCGCGCGGCACGGTGTCCGACCTGCGTTTCCCGCAGCACGCCGGGCAGTTGCGCGACGACCTGCGCGAGGTGGTTCGCAACGCCCGCGCGCGCTTTCCCAATCTTCGCGTGGCGTGGCTGAGTTCACGGATCTGGGGCGGCTGGAACGACAACCCGCAACGCAATGAACCGCTGAGCTACGAGAGCGCGTTCGCGGTGCGATGGCTGATCGAGGACCAGATCGCGAGCGACCCGCGGCTGGGTGCGGGCTCGGCACCGGTGGTGCTGTGGGGCCCCTACCTTTGGGCGGCCGGCGATACGCCGCGCAGCGACGGCCTGTCGTGGCCGCAAGCCGACTTCGAACCGGACTTCATCCACCCCAACGACGATGGGGAGCGCAAGGTGGGCGCCCTGCTGTCGACCTTCTTCAACGAGGACCCCATCGCCAGCCCGTGGTACCGCGCACGCTCCGCAACGCGGCTGCTTCGCGTCGACGCGATCGCCGATGCCGCGGTCCAACAGGCGCAGCCCGGCGTGAACTTCGGGGGGCAGGTCTCGTTGCAGCTCAATGGCGCCAACGGCGCGATCGCGCGCAGCTACCTGCGGTTCCCGGTCGAAGCGGTGCAGGCCGCGCCCCTGCATGCGCTGGTGAAGGGCCTCGTCGGCATCCCCGCGACGCCGTTGCTGCGGCAGAGCGCACCCGGCTGGACCGAGACCGGCGTCACCTTCTCCAATGCGCCCGGGCCCCTCGGAGCGGAACTCGGCCCCACCGCGCTGTTCACGACGTCGTTCGGCATGCAGGTGGCAGCGGCCCTGCAATCCCCCGCCGCGACGCTGGACCTCGTGGCATTCACCAGCGCCACGACGGCGGGCGTCCTGCGGTCGCGCGAGAGCGGCCACGGCCCGTACCTGCTGGTCCGCCTCGCCGACGACGGGCTGTTCGAATCGGGTTTCGAGTAGCGGCAGCCCGACGCCGTCATGCCTTGCGCGTCACCGCCAGGCCGGCTTCGACGACCCGTTGCCGCTCGTCCACCTCGCGCACGATCAGCTCGATCGCGCCCAGCCCGATGCGGTCGCCGACCTCCACCGCATCGCCGAATTCGCGCTCGAGGAAGTGGCGCACGCTGAGCGCCGATTTGTCGGCGCGCACGTCGCCGCCGTAGAACTCGGCGAGGTCGGCCACCGGCACGTCGAGATCGACCGCAAAATCGCCGAAGAACTCGCGGTCGGACTTGTCCGGTGCGCGCGGGCTCGCCACCAGGCGGTCGAGCAGCGGGATGCGGTGCGGGCGCACGAAGACATAGATCACGTCGCCGGCGCGCAGCCGCTCGACACGCATCGAGCGCAACGACCGGCCGTCGCGCACCACCAGCGCGGGGCGTACCCAGCGTGGCATGCGGCGCTCGGCGATCAGCGGGCTGTCGGCGGCCAGCCGATACGCGACCAGCTCGTGCGCGGTCTCGTCGGGCAGGTCGAGCTGGATGCGGTCGATCGCGCCGTGCCGCTCCGGCACCACCAGGTGCAGCGCGCGCGCCAGCGGGGCGAGGCCCCAGCCCTGGACCAGGAGCGACACCAGCACCGCGATGAAGGCGACGTTGAAGATCAGCCGCGCATCGGGCAGCGCCGCCATCAGCGGCAGGATGGCGAGCAGGATCGACACTGCGCCGCGCAGGCCGACGAAGCCGACGAACACGTTCTCCTGCCACGACATGCGGAACGGCAGCAGGCACAGGCCAACGGCGATCGGTCGCGCCACCAAGACCAGGAAAAGCCCCAGCAATACGCCCGGCAGCAGGACCGCCGGGAACTCCGACGGCGTGGCGAGCAGGCCCAGGGTGACGAACATCGCGATCTGCGCCAGCCAGGTCAGCCCCTGCTGGAAGCGCCGTAGTTCATTGGCGTGGCGGATCTTCCCGCTCGCGGCGAGCAGGCCCGCGACGTAGACCGCGAGATAGCCGCTGCCGCCGGCCAGGTTGGTGAGCGCAAAGCCGGCGATGGCGAGCGCCGCCACCAGCACCGGATACAGCCCGACCTCCAGCGGCAGGCGGTTCACCGCCAGGCGCACGATATGACCGCCGATCCAGCCGAACAGCAGGCCGAGTCCCATCTGACGCGCGAACTCCAACAGGGCCTCGATCCACGACAGGCCCGCCGCGTCGACCGACAGGACGCCGACCAGCATCAGCGTCAGGAAGATCGCCATCGGGTCGTTGCTGCCCGATTCCACCTCCAGCGTGCTGCGCACGCGGTCGCGCAGGTGGATGCCGCCGGCGCGCAGCAGGAAGAACACCGCGGCGGCATCGGTGGAGCCCAGGATCGCGCCCAGCAGCAGGGCCTGGCCCCAGTCGAGCGGCAGCAGCCAGCGCGCGGCGGCCGCGAACAGGATGGTGGTGAGCAGCACGCCGGCGGTGGCCAGCGTGATCGCCGGCGCCGCCGCGGCGCGGAAGGAGCGCAGCGGCGTGCCGAATCCTGAATCGAACAGGATCAGCGCCAGCGCGATGCTGCCGACCTTGAACGCCGCCTGCGCGTTGTCGAAATCCACGCCGCCGATGCCGTCCTCGCCGACGAGGAACCCGACGCCGAGGAACACCAGCAGGATCGGCGCGCCGGCGCGGAACGAGAAGATGGTCGACAGCACGCTCACCACCACGATCGCGGCGATGAACAGGGTGATGGCGTTGAATCCATGCAGGACGGCTTCCATGCCGGCAGTCTAACGACGGAAGTGTTGCCTTCACGCCACCACCACGGCAGGCGCCCGACTTGCAACTTCTCGCGGCCGGCCGCAGTCTAGGCAGCGATGGCCGTCCTCCTCCGCTTCCTGCTGGCCCTGTGCCTCGTCGCGACCGCGGTCCCGGCGCAGATGTCGCTCGCCGCCGCTGCGACGCCGCCGGAGTCCGCGGACCACGCCGACGACCTGCCCCCGTGTCATGGCGGCCACGCCAAGCCCGCGACCGATCCGGCGCCGACGCCGGATCCCCATGGGTGCTGCTCCGACGGGGCCTGCGACGGCGGCTGCGGCTGCCTGCACGCGTCCGGCCTGCCGATCGCACTGGCCGCGCCGAGCACGACCGCCATCCCCGATGCGCCGCCCGCCGGCGCCGTGCACGGTGGCGCCCCGCCGCGCCTGTCGCCCCCGGTCCGCCCCCCGATCGCCTGATCCCTCCCGTGCTGCTGGCCCGCGCGCCCCGGCGTGCGGCCCGTCATGCCGTGCATGACGTCCCGCCGGATCGGATCCCATGTCCCCTTGCCTCCGGCGCGTCCTCGCGGGCGCGCTGCTCGCCGTGCTCACCGGCTGCGCCGCGCTGCCGCGTGGCACGCCCGCCGACCACACCGACGCGGCGATCGCGCAGCGTCTCGGTGCCGCGCCAGCGCGCGACGATGCGTTCGTCGCCGACCTGTTGCGCGCGCCGCTCACGCCGGATGCGGCCACCCGCATCGCGCTGGTACGCCAGCCCGCGGTCGCCCGCCGCTACGCGGCACTGGGCCTCGCCCGCGCCGACCTGCTGGAGACCGCGCGGATCGCCAATCCCACGCTGTCGCTGTCCTTCCTCGACGTGGTGGGCGGCCCGGGAACGACGATCACGCGGGCGATCGAGCAACCGCTCGCCGACCTGCTGACGCGCCCCGCGCGGCTGCGGCTCGGTGAGGCCGACTACGCCGCAGCGCGCGACGAGGCCGCGGCGGCGATCATCGACCTTGCGCTGGACGTCGAGTCGCAGTGGTTCGCCGCGGTCGGTGCCCGCCAGCGCGCGGACCTCGCGGCGTTGCGCGCCGAACTCGCCGATGCCGGCGCCGAACTCGCACAGCGCTACGCCGATGCGGGCAACTTCGAGCCGGCCGAACTGGCCACCCGGCGCGCCGAGGCCGCCATCGCCGCGCTGGAGGCGGGTGAGGCGGGACGTGCGGCGCGCCGCGAGCGGCGCGCGCTGCAGGCCCTGCTCGGGCTGCGCCCCGACGAGTCGTTCGACCTGCCGACGCGCCTGCCGCGCCTGACCGCCGACGATCCCCTGCCGACCGACCTCGCCGGCCCCGCCGCCGCGCAACGACTCGACCTCGCGGCCGCCGCGATGCGGCTGGCGCGCGAGCAGCGTGCGCTCGAGCTCGCGCGGCGCTGGCGCCTGCTGGGCGACATCGACCTCGGCCACGAACGCGAGCGCGGACCCGACGGCGACCTCGAGCGCGGGCCGGAGATCGCGCTGGCGATCCCGATCTTCGACCAGGGACAGGCCGGCATCGCGCGCGCGGAAGCGGAACTTGCGCGCGCCACGGCCGAACTCGCCGCCGCGCGCGCCGCGCTGGCGCAGGAAGTCGACGATGCGGTCGAGGACCTGCGTGCGCAGCGCGCCGCCGCCGAGACCCTGATCACCCACCTGCTGCCGGCCCGTGACACGCAGGTCGCGCGCCTGACCGAGGCCAATAACTGGATGCTGGCGAGCCCGTTCGAGGTGATCGAGGCGCGCGACGCGCAGTTCGAGGCCTGGGCCACCCATGTCGCCACCGTGCAGGCGTACTGGCAGGCGCGCGTGGCGCTGCGCCGCGCGGTCGGCGGCGCGCTGCCGGCGCTGGCGGGCCCGATGCCCGGCCCGCTGCGGCTGCCGCCCGACGGCCTGCTCGCCGACGATGCTGGCGATGCGGCCAAGGATGCGAACGACGCGGAGGAGGCATCGCACCACGCGCACGCCCACCCCGACCACGGAGACACGCCATGAAGCTCAGCCGCCGCGGTTTCTTCGGCACTGCCGCCACGCTGGGCGGCCTGCTCGGGCTGGCGTCCGCACCGAGCGCCACGCGCGCCGACGCCGGCGCACCGCCCGCCCGCGTGACCACCCTCAACGGCCGCTCGCTGCGCCCGCGCCTGCGCGACGGCGTCAAGGAGTTCCACCTCGTCGCGCAGGAGATCGAACACGAGTTCGCGCCGGGCATGAAGATCAAGGCCTGGGGCTACAACGGCAGCACGCCGGGGCCGACGATCGAAGCCACCGAGGGCGACCGGGTGCGCCTCTACGTCACCAACCGCCTGCCCGAGCACACCACGATCCACTGGCACGGCATCGACCTGCCCAACGGCATGGACGGCGTCGGCGGGCTGACCCAGCCGCAGATCAAGCCGGGCGAAACCTACGCCTACGAGTTCACCCTGCGCCAGCACGGCACGCACATGTACCACCCGCACGCCGACGAGCTGGTGCAGATCGCGATGGGCATGATGGGGCTGTTCATCATCCACCCGAAGGACGGCGAGCCCGAGCGCATCGACCGCGATTACGCCTTCATCCTGCACAACTGGGCCGTGCATCCGGGCACCTGGCGGCCCGATCCCTCGGTGATGACCGAGTTCGACCTGTGGTCGTTCAACAGCAAGGTGTTCCCGGCGATCGATGCGCTGCTGGCGCGCACCGGCGAGCGCATCCGCATCCGCGTCGCCAACCTGTCGATGCACGAACACCCGATCCACCTGCACGGCCCCGCGTTCGAGGTCACCGGCGGCGACGGCGGGCGCTGGCCGCGCAATCTCTGGCGGCGCGAGGTGACCGAGGTCGTCGGCGTCGGCCAGATCCGCGACCTCGAGGTGATGTGCCGCGAGCCGGGCGACTGGGCCCTGCACTGCCACAAGGCCCACCACACGATGAATGCGATGGGCCACGGCATCCCCAATCCGCTCGGCGTCGACCAACGCGGCGTCGCCGAGCGCCTCGCCCGCCTGCTGCCCGAGTACATGGCGATGGGCGAATCCGGCATGGCCGAGCACGCCGAGCACACCGCCATGGGCCACATGCAGGGCCCGGCGAACACGCTGCCGATGATGATGGGCCAAGGCCCCTTCGGACCGCTGGAGATGGGCGGGATGTTCACCGTGCTCAAAGTGCGCGATGAACTGCCGGAAGCCGGCGGCGACCCCGGCTGGCACCGCCACCCGCCGAGCACGCTGGCGCGGCGCGTGAGCACCGATCCCTCCTTCGATCCGGGCCGGGGTGAATGACGATGCGAACCGACGCGAGGACCTTGCTTTCCCAGCATGGCGCCGTGCCGCGCCCCCTCTCCCCAACCCCTCTCCCACGAGGGGAGAGGGGCTTGAAATCTCTCGACCCGGTCGCTGCCATCCGCGATGCCGATCGCGACGGCTCCGACGTCTGCATCAGGCCCGTTACTGCCCCCCTCTCCCCTCGTGGGAGAGGGGCTGGGGGAGAGGGGGCAGGCCGCCAAGCGCTGCCCGTGCTCGTCGCCCTCGCCGCCGCCCTCGCCGCGCCCGCGCACGCCCGCCCCATCGCCTACACCGGCGCCACCACCGTGATGGCCGACGTCGGCAGCGACACGCGGGAGTTCAGCGTCTTCCACGCGCCGTCCTTCCGCTGGTCCGCTGGCGGCGGCTGGCACGCGTTCGAGAGCGGGGATGGCGCCACCGAGCGCGAGATCGCCTACCTCCGCGGCAACCGCCTGCTCGAGCGCTGGAACCTGCCCAATGCGCAGGCCAATGTCTTCGTCTGGGGCAGCATCGGCCGCGCCACCGGCAACGACTTCGACGGATCGCAGGCCGCGTACAACGCCGGCTTCCAGGCCGACTACGAGACCCTGCGCTTCTACTCGATGGTCAAGAGCGAGTGGTGGCACGCCGACGCCTTCACCCACCGCATGGACACCGCGAAACTGGGCTTTGCGCCCTAAACACACCGCTACGGCGACAGGGCGACCTGGATCGTCGGCATGGTGGAGAACCAGGCCGGCGAGCTG
>DHLY01000023.1:5225-6784 GCA_002405525.1 Proteobacteria bacterium UBA4656 | reverse complement strand
TAGGCGATGGTGACCACGACAGCGCCTTCGGCCGCCAGACGATGGCCGTGGTAATTGGGCTCGTAGGACCAACCGCTGCGGTTGCTGCCGCCGTGGAAGAACACCATCACCGGCAGCGGCCCGTCGCCGCGCTGCCGCGGCGCCCAGACATTGAGATAGAGGCAGTCCTCGCTGACCGCGAGGTCGGGGAACACCGAGCGCTCGGCGCCGAAACGCTCCGCCATGCCGCGGTACCAGTCGAGGATGCGCATGCTCTGCATGCAGGCGGGCGCGAAGGCCGTGGCCGTACGGGTGACGCCCCGGCCCACGAAGTCCACGGGCGCACGCCAACGCAGCGCGCCGGTGGGCGGTTCGGCGAACGGGATGCCGAGGTAGGCGTCGACCCCGGGCATCGGCGACGAGGCGCCGACCAGCATCTCGCCGTTGACCGACACCCGAGGCGACATCGCTCGTCCTGTCTGCGACGCGGCGAGGGACGATGACGGCACGACATGGAACGCGGCGAAGAGCAGCGCCGCCGAAAGGCCGAGGGGCCATCGCAGGAAAGATGCCTTCATCATCGGACTACACCCACGCCTGACACGGTCCCGCGGCTATAATCCGCGCCCCTCCCCGTCCCCGCAAGGACCGATCCCCATGCCGGCAAGCCTGTTCGCCAGCACCTGGCCGCTGCTGCTCGGCATGGGCATCCTGATGCTGGGCGCCGGCCTGCAGTCCACCCTGCTCGGCGTGCGCGCGCAGTCCGAGGGCTTCGCCACCTCGGCCATCGGCATCGTGATGTCCTGCTACTACGTGGGCTTCCTGGTCGGCACTTCGCTCGCGCCCCGGATGATCCGCGGCGTCGGCCATGTGCGGGTGTTCTCTGCGTTCGCGGCGGTGGCTGCCGCCTCCACGCTGGTCCAAGCCGTCTTCGTCACGCCCGTGGTCTGGGGCGCGATGCGTCTCGTCACCGGGCTCTGCCTCGCCGGCATCTACGTCGTCGCCGAGAGCTGGCTCAACGACCGCGCCACGCAGGAGACCCGCTCCCGACTGCTCGCGCTCTACATGGTGGTGCTGTACGGCGGGCTCGGCGCGGCGCAGTTCCTGCTGCTGGTGTCCGATCCGGGCAGCGACACGCCCTTCATGCTCGTCGCCGCGCTCATCTGCCTCGCGATCGTGCCGCTCGTGCTGTCGGCGCACGGCGCACCGGCGGTCGATACGCCGCGCGGCGTGCGCTTCCGCGACCTCTACCGCCGCTCACCGCTCGGCGTGGTCGCGGTGATCATGTCGGGGCTCATGAGCTCCATCGTGTTCTCGCTGGGCCCGGTCTACGCACGGCTGAGCGGCATGGACGACGCTGCGATCGCCGTGTTCATGGCGGGCAGCATCCTGGCCGGCGTGCTGACGCAGTACCCGGTCGGCATGCTGGCGGACCGGCTCGAGCGGCGTGCGGTGATCGCCGGCGTGTCCGCGTCGGCCGCGGCGCTCGGCTGTTGGCTCGCGTTGTGGCAGGACGCGCCCGGCGCGGCGCTGTTGGCGGTCGCATCGCTCATCAGCGGACTCGTGCTGTCGGTCTATTC
>DHLY01000023.1:2462-4928 GCA_002405525.1 Proteobacteria bacterium UBA4656 | reverse complement strand
TCTGGCGTCGCTCGCGCAGGGCCCCGGTGCCTCGCGAGCAGCGCGGACCCTTCATCAAGGCGCAGCCGGAGACCACGGCGGTCACCGAGGAATCGCAGTGGCGGGAGCCCGCGAACCACAAGGCGGGATGAGCGGCGGGACGATTGCCGCCCCGGGCGTACGGGTCGTACACTCGTCGCCGCCCCATGAGTGTTCCGCCCCGCCCCGCTGACGCCCACCGACCTCACGCTTTCCGCGCCAGCGGTCGCTATTCGGCGCTGCGCCTGCTGCGCGAGGCCCTCGGCGGCCACCAAGGCTGGCGCCGCGCCTGGCGCAAGGCCGAGCCCCGCAAGGAGTACCAGGTCGTCATCGTCGGCGGCGGCGGTCATGGTCTCGCCACGGCCTACTACCTCGCGAACCACTTCGGCATCACCGATGTCGCGGTGGTCGAGAAAGGCCCGATCGGCTTGGGCAATGTCGGGCGCAACACGACGATCATCCGCTCGACCTACTACCGGCCGGAGAACATCCGGTTCTACGAGCACTCGCTGCGGCTCTGGGAGGGTCTCGAGCAGGAGCTGAACTTCAACGCGATGGTGAGCCAGCGCGGCGTCGTCTACACCTACCACACCGACGGTCAGCGCGACCACATGACGCGCCGTGCGAACGACATGCGCCTCCTCGGAACGGATTGCGTCGAACTCGACCGCGCCGCGCTCAAGTCGCTGATCCCCGCCATCGCGCTCGACGGCGGCCGCTTCCCGATCATGGGCGCGTTCATGCAGCCCCGCGGCGGCACGGTGCGGCATGACGCCGTCGCCTGGGGCTACGCCCGGGGCGCCTCCGAGGCCGGTGTCGACATCATCGAGCACTGCGAGGTCACCGGGCTGCGTCAGGCCAACGGACGCGTGACCGGGGTCGAGACCACGCGCGGATTCATCGGCGCGGGCACGGTCTGCCTCGCGGTGGCCGGACACTCCTCGCATCTGGCCGGGATGGCGGGGATCCGCCTGCCCATCGAGACCCACGCGCTGCAGGCCTTCGTCAGCGAGTCCATCAAGCCCTTCCTCGATGTGGTGCTGATGTTCGGCGCCGGGCACTTCTACATCAGTCAGTCGGACAAGGGCGGCATGGTGTTCGGCGGCGCCATCGACGCGCACAACACCTACGCCCAACGCGGCACGCAGTGGATCGCGCAGGAGGTCGCCGCCGAGGGCGTGGCGATGCTGCCCGCGCTCGCCCGGCTGCGCATCCTGCGCCAATGGGCAGGCGTCATGGACATGACCATGGACGGCACGCCCATCATCTCGAAGCTCCCGATCGACGGGCTCGTGATGAACGGCGGCTGGTGCTACGGCGGGTTCAAGGCGATCCCGGCGGGCGGCTACACCGCAGCGCACCTCATCGCGCACGGTGAACCGCATCCGCTCACGACCCACATGGACCTCGCCCGCTTCGCCGAGGGACGCACCGTGGACGAGCCGGGCACGGGACCCTTCCCGTGGGCGCACTGAGGCCGGCGCGATGCTGAGGATCACCTGCCCGCATTGCGGCGTGCGCGACGAGGTCGAGTTCCGCTACCGCGGCGATGCGAGCGTGCGGCGTCCTCCCGCCGACGCCGACGCGACCGCCTTCGTGGCGTATGTCTACGAGCGCGACAACCCGCGCGGCTGGCATCACGAATGGTGGTATCACGCAGCGGGTTGCCGTCAATACCTGCAGCTCTGGCGTCACACGGTCACGCACACCATCCACGCGGTCGGCACCGCGACCGATACGCTGACCCCGCCCCACGGGATGGTCGATCGATGAGCGGCCCGCGTCGCATCACCACCGGCCTGCTCACCGACGCCACGCGTCCGGTGGAGTTCGAGTTCGATGGTCGCCGGGTGCGCGGTCTCGCCGGGGACACCGTCGCCTCCGCGCTGCTCGCCGACGGCGTGCGGCTCGTCGGCCGCAGCTTCAAGTACCACCGACCCCGTGGCATCGTCACGGCGGGCCACGAGGAACCCTGCGCGCTCGTCGACATCCAGCGCGCCGACGGCCCCGCCCCCAACAGACCGGCGACCATCGTCGAGGTCACCGAAGGGTTGCGCGTCGTCAGCCAGAACCGTTGGCCCTCGTTGTCGTTCGATCTGATGGCCGTCAACGGCCTGTTCGCGCCGCTCTTCAGCGCGGGTTTCTACTACAAGACCTTCATGCGGCCGGCCTGGGCCTGGGAACGCATCTTCGAACCGGCGATCCGCCGCGCCGCCGGGCTCGGCGTGCTCGACCGCTCGGCGCGCGGTGAGGACCCCGCCGACCCCGTCACCGAAGAGGCCGTGCACGACCACACCGATGTGTTGATCATCGGCGCCGGCGCCGCGGGTCTCGCCGCAGCGCGGCGCCTCGTCGGCTCCGGGGCGCGCGTCATGCTGCTCGAGCGCGATGTCGTCACAGGCGGCGGCACGCTGCTCGACCCGCGCTGGGCGGCGTGGCGCGCCGGCG
>DHLY01000023.1:1694-2323 GCA_002405525.1 Proteobacteria bacterium UBA4656 | reverse complement strand
TGCGGATCCTGACCCGCACCCAGGTCGTCGCCGCCTACGACCATGGCGTCTTCGCCGCGGTCGAGACGCTGCCTCCGGCGGGCGGCGGCGATGCGGCGCGGCGGTCGTCCGAACGCTTGCGTGTCATCCGCACCCGACGCGTGCTGCTCGCGACCGGCGCCAACGAGCGCTGGATCGCCTGCGAAGGGAACGACCGACCGGGGGTGATGCAGGCCGGCGCCGCCCTCGCCTATCTGCGCCGCTACGGCGTCGCCGTCGCCGAGCGTCCGGTGCTGTTCGCGAACAACGACTGGGCCTATGAGAGCGCCATCGCGCTGCATGAGGCGGGCGTGCGCATCGCGGCCATCGTCGATCCACGACCGACCTCCGCCGCCGCCGTGCGCGCCGCGGCGCTCGGCATCACGGTCCACGCCGGTGCGGTGATCACCGCCATCCAGGGGCGACGCGAAGTGCGCAGCGTGCAGGTCACGCACCGCGACGGACGCCCCCTCGCCAACCTCGACACCGACGGCGTGCTGCTCTCCGGTGGCCATCAACCCGAATCGGCGCTCGCCACGCAGGCGGGCGGTGCGCTGCAGTGGCGCGAAGATCTCGCGGCGTTCGCCGCGTCCTTGCCGGACCGCCTCGGC
>DHLY01000023.1:0-1436 GCA_002405525.1 Proteobacteria bacterium UBA4656 | reverse complement strand
CGCGGCAAGGCCTTCGTCGACCTGCAGCACGATGTCACCGTCGAAGACATCCGCCAGGCGCACCGCGAGGGCTACACCCATATCGAGCACGCCAAGCGCTACTCCACGCATGGCATGGCGACCGATCAGGGCCGTATCGGCGGGCTGCTGGGCGCTGCGGTGCTGGCTGCCGCCCGGGGCCAGACCCTGCCCGAGGTCGGCCTGCCGACGCCGCGCCCCTACATCCATCCGACCACCTTCGGCGCGTTCGCCGGGGGCGAGGTCGGGGAGCAGCTGCGCCCGGTCCGCAGGTTCCCGGCGCACGCCTCGCATGTCGCGCTCGGTGCGACCTTCGTGCCGGCGGGGCTCTGGTTGCGCCCGCTCGTCTATTCGCAGACCCCCGGTTGGGAGCCGGTGCTGCGCGAGTCGCGCGCCGTACGCGAGGCCGTGGGCGTCGGCGATGCCTCGAGCCTCGGCAAGGTCGATGTGCAGGGTCCCGACGCCGCGCGGTTCCTGGACTACATCTACGCCAACCGCTTCTCGACGCTCGCCGTGGGCAAGGCGCGCTACGGCATCATGCTGCGCGAGGACGGCTGCCTGCTCGACGACGGCACCACTTCGCGGCTCGGCGACAGGCACTTCCTCCTCACCACCACCACCGCCAACCACACGGCCGTGCTCGAGCACCTCGAGTTCCAGTCGCAGATCGTGCATCCGGAGTGGGATGTGCAGCTCACCGATGTCACCGACCAATGGGCGCAGTTCTCGATCGCCGGGCCGCGCGCGCGCGACCTGCTGCAGCGGGTGATGCCGGGGCAGGATCTGTCGAACACCGCGGTGCCGTTCATGGCCGCCCTGCCCGCCCACATCGCCGGCGTGCGCGGACGCCTGTTCCGCATCTCGTTCTCCGGTGAGCTCGCCTACGAGGTCGCGGTGCCCACCGACCGCGCCGACGAGGTGTGGAACGCGCTGCTCGAGGCCGGACGGCCGCTCGGCGTGCTGCCCTACGGCGTGGATGCGCTCAACACGCTGCGCGTCGAGAAGGGACATGTGACCACCGCCGAGCTCGACGGCAACACCACCGCGCATGACCTCGGCTTCGAGCGCATGCTCAAAGCGGACGGGGACCATGTGGGTCGCGTGCTCGCCCGACGCCCTGGGCTGACCTCGCCGACGCGACGGCAGCTGGTCGGTCTGCGCCCGACGAGCACCCGCGCGAAGCTCATCGCCGGCGCGATCCTCGTCGACCCGGCCGCCCCCAAGGAGAACATCGGCGATGTGACCTCGTGCACGCCGTCGGTGCTGGTCGAGGGCTGGGTCGGTCTCGGCCTGCTCGCCGGTGGCCGCCAGCGCATCGGTTCACGGCTGCTCGCGGTCTCCCCGCTGCATGGTGAGTCGGTCGAGGTCGAGATCATCACCCCCCACTGGTTCGACCCGGAGAACGCCCGTGTCCGCGC
>DHLY01000112.1:22763-31574 GCA_002405525.1 Proteobacteria bacterium UBA4656 | reverse complement strand
CCCACTCGGATTTCAAGAGAGGCGGAGTTGTCGAGGTAGCGGCCACCTTCAGGTGGCTGAACTGAGCTGCGGCCGATTCAGCGGCCTCAACAAATCGCTTTGAGCGGCTCACACCCTCAAGCCCCCGGCTTTGCCGGGGGATGCTTACGGGCGAGGCCCCGGTCATCGGATCAGCCATAGGCGTATGAGGCATGGATGCAGGCCTGCCGCGTGGTCAGGTCGACGGTGAGAACCAGCTCCTCGAAAGCGGTGCCTCCCGGCAGTCTGAGCGCCTGCGGACGACCGGAGGCCACGAAGACCGCGCGTCGCGATCCAGCGTCGCCGATGCAGTCGCCCTTCGCCTGGGCGAACACGAAGTCCGCGATCGAGGCCGCGTCGCGCGATGCCGTGGTGTCCGTCAGCGCCAGGGCACGCACGACCGAAGCGGTTTCGGTATCGGTCAGGCTCAACGCACAGACCCCCATGCGCGTTTGGCCGACCATCCGGCATGTCATGGGTTGGGGACTCACGCCGGCAGGCTGCAGCAAGTCGCGCACGTCCGTCGCAAGAGGGCCGCCATCTCGGTCGCAGGCGGCAAGCGCAAGACAGGCAACCGCGAGTCCGGCGCGGCGGATGCTCACCCGACGCCACCGCGCCATTCAGGTGACGACCTGTGGCGCGAGCAGGGCCACGCCGATCACGCCCTCGACAGCCAGACCTGCCACAGCGCGCGGTCCCGCAGAGCGATCCCACAGGATCGAAAGCGCACGACCGCCTGCGGCCCCCATCCATGCAACCCCCGCGACGGCGAACACCGTTGCGTCCTGCGCCAGCATGCAGAGCGCGCCGAGCGCGAAGAACAGGCCGCCGTAGGTCGCGCGCACTTCCGCCCGGCCGTCCACTCCGAGCGCGGCAATACCGACCGCGGCGGCGACCCGGGAAGGAGCGAAAATGCCGAGCGCCCCGAGAACGAAAGTGGCGCAAGCGCCGAGGCTGGCCACCACGTAGGGTGCTTCCACTTCCGCCGTCTCCGCTGCTGCCCGCGCCGGGGGTCAGGATACGGCATTCGTGCCCGACTGCTCATCGACGGACGTGCGATCCGGCAGCTACGGACGAGGAGACGTCCGTCACGAAGGGTGAGCTCGTTGCCGTCGATAGGGCAAACCGCCCGTTCCGGGTTTGCGTGCCCGGTGCGGGAGGGAAGTCGCTGCCCAATCACCCGCTCGCGCGTCTCGATCTCTCGCTGCAGATTCGACAATCTCTTGGCTGCCCGGGCCTCGGCACCCTTGCCGGCAAGCTGCGCCTTCCCGCCGGCGACGAACTCGTCGCGCCAGCGGTACAGCGCCTGCTCGCTCACCGCCGCACGCGGCACGATCTGCGTCGCCGGCTCCTCCTTCCTCAGCAGCGCCATCACGTGCTCGACTCGCTTCTCAACGGACGTCTCGCTCTTGCGTCCCATGGGCTTCTCCTCGATGGATGACCAACGTTCCATCGGGTCCCGGTATCTCGGGGCAAGACCAAGGCAGCCTCTGACCAAGGATCCGCACCCGCGCCGGAGGTTGTGCGGCCGGCCGGCAAGGCGCGCGTCGCCGGGCGGGGTGGTGCTACGCACAAGACGCGCCACGCGGCTGGAGGGCCGCACCCTCCCGGCCCGGAGGGTTGCTGCCGTGCGCGCCCGCACCCGCGTCGGCCGCTTTGGCCGTGGAACCACCCCGCCCGGCAGCGCCCGCCGTGGTGCGGATGCGCACGGAACCAACGAGGGTGTGGATCCTTGTTCGGAGGCTCCCCAGGGGCCATGCCAGCCCCGGACCGCGCTCGACAGACCGTGCTCGCTTGGAATGCGGCTCGCGCCTGGCCCTGACTGCGATCCGTTTTCTGGCGTCGAGCCAGCGCCAATGGCGCCGTTGGCGTCGCTGCTGGGCGGTGCCTGGGAGAGTCGGGACTCTGGCTGCGATCCGTTTTCTGGCGTCGAGCCAGCGCCAATGGCGCCATTGGCGTCGCTGCTGGGCGATGCCTGGGAGAGTCGGGACTGGCCACCGGGGCCGCGGGAGGGGGCTCATGGCGCCGGGGCGCCGGGCGGCGGATAATCGCGGGCTCCCGTGACCGGACTGCCCCATGGACCTTTTTCTGCAGCGCCTGCCCGAGTTCGCCCAGAACAACATCGTGCTGGTGGCGATCCTCGTCGTCCTGCTGGTGATGCTGGTCGCCGGCGAGGTCGGCCGGCTGACCCGCAGGTACACGGCGGTGTCGCCGATGCAGTTGACCCAGCTGATCAACCGCGACAACGCGTTGATCGTCGACGTGTCCGCTATCGCCGATTACCAGGCCGGCCACATCCTGGGCGCCAAGCACGTGGCGATGAGCCAGTTCGACCCCGAGCACAGGGAACTGGCGAAGGTGAAGGACCTGCCGGTGGCGGTGGTCTGCAAGACCGGCCAGACCGCGGCCACCGCCTGCGAGCGCCTGAGCAAGGCCGGATTCTCCAAGGTCTATTGGCTGGACGGTGGCATGCAAGCCTGGACCGGCGCCGACCTGCCGCTGACCCGCGGCAAGGGCTGAACCCGAAGGCCGGCCGCGCGCCGATGGCGTAGACTGCGGTCGACGCGGCGCGGGGGCGCCGTCCATGCTGCCTCGGGGGCGCCATGCAGATCCACATCAACCGCGACGGCCAGAACTTCGGCCCTTACACGCTTGACGAGGCGCGCCAGTACCTCGCGAGTGGCAACCTGATCGAGACCGACCTCGCCTGGTTCGAGGGCGCGGCGAACTGGATGCCGCTGTCGCAGGTGCCGGGCGTCGCGCCCGCCCGTCCCGCCGCGCCTGTCGTCGCGGCGGGTGGTCCGGTATCCGCACCCGTGGCCGGGGCGGTCGCCGCGCCCGCGACCGGCAGCGCCATCACCTACGCCGGCTTCTGGCGGCGCGTCGTGGCCTACTTGATCGACGGCCTTCTGGTCGGCGTGGTTTCCGTCGCCATGCCCCTGCTTGTGTTCGCGGTGATCGGGTCGATCGCCGGCTCGACGGAGGCGGCATCCGCCACCCTCGCGATGGTGGGGCTGAGCTACGGCGGCACCCTCATCGCGATGTGGCTTTACTTCGCGCTGCTGGAATCGAGTCCTCGCCAGGCCACGCTGGGCAAGATGGCGGTGGGGCTCATCGTCACCGACTTCGAGGGGCGCCGAATCGGTTTCGGCCGCGCCACCGGGCGCTATTTCGGCAAGATCCTGTCTGCACTGATCCTGGGCATCGGCTTCCTGATGGCGGGCTTCACCGAGCGCAAGCAGGCCCTGCACGACATGCTGGCCACCACCCTGGTGGTCAACAAGGACCCGGCCGACACCGGCGTCCCGTGGTGGGGCTGGGTCGTGATCGTATTGTCCGTCGCGCTGCCCTACACCCTCGAATTGATGCTTGCCCTTGCTCCCTGAGCAGGTCTTTCATGGTTGATCCGGTAACGGGGCTGGGCGGCGATCGGTCTTTTCGCCGTCCTGCCGTTGCTACCGTCCCGGGCCTGCGCGCCGATGGGGCCGTGCTGCGGCCGAGGCCCGCCCGGGGCGATTCCTGCACACCGGCGCGCCCGGGCCGGCGTGCGGTCAGAGCCTGTGAAAAAACCCACACCCTGCGCGTTCTTCCGGTCGCGAGTCCGGCACAGATCCGGACTCGCTTCCGCGAATCATGCACTGGCGTGCATGGACCGCGCGCGGGCCAGCCATGGACTGCCTGAGAGGCTGATTTGCCACAGCCACTCAGCGCTTCTTCTTCGCCTTCGCCGGCTCGCGGTGCACCAGCACCGGCACCGCGCACAGGGCCAGCACACGGGCGGTGACCGAGCCCAGCAGCAGGGAGCGGAAACTGCCGCGACCGTGCGAGCCGATCACGATCAGGTCGCACTTGTCACCTTCGGCGGTGGCGGCGATCGCGTCGGCCGGCGACAGGCTGCGCACGTGGCGGGTCTTGCAGGGCACGCCGGCCTTGTCGGCCGCGGCGGAGATCGCGCCGAGGTACTTGGCCGCCGCCTGTTTGCTGCTCTTCTCGTACACGTCCACCGGCAGCAATGGCGCAGGAACGAACTCGAACCCGGCCGGGGTCTCGAACGGCGGCGAGGCGTAAAGCGCCAGCACCGAGGCGCCCGTGGCCTTGGCGAGCTTCAGGCCATGCTGGGCGGCGGCGAGCGCGAGGTCGGAACCGTCGGTGGGCAGCAGGATGCGCTTGTACATGGCCTTCCTCCGGCGGCCGTGGGGGTAACCGGATTGTGGCGCGCCGCCGCGTTCGATGCTTGAGGCAGGTCAAGTGCGGTGCGCCCGGCGCCGCGCCGGTCGCGCCGGCGCGCCGTCCGTGGGATACTCCGCGCCCTTTTTCGACCCACCCGAGAGGCATTTCCATGGCCGACACCAACCCTGCCGCCAACGGCGCGGCCGCCGGCGAGGCGACCCTGACGATCCAGAAGCTGTACGTGAAGGACTCCTCCTTCGAGGTCCCGAACGCGCCGCAGATCTTCCAGGAGCAGGCCCAGCCGCAGGTGCAGCTCAATCTCTCGCAGAAGGTGTCGAACTTCGCCGAGAACCTCTATGAAGTGGTGCTCACCGTTACCGTCACCTGCAAGGTCGGCGACAAGACCGCCTACCTCGCAGAGGTGCAGCAGGCCGGGGTGTTCGGCTTGGTCGGCTTCCCGGCCAACGATTTGCAGCAGGTACTCGCCACCTACTGCCCGCACACGCTGTACCCCTACGCGCGGCAAGCGATCAGCCAGATGATCCTCGACGGTGGCTTCCCGCCGTTCAACCTGCAGCCGATCAACTTCGAGCAGCTCTACGCCGAGCAATCGCGCCGTCGCGCCGAGGGCCAGGGCGCGGCCGCCACGGCCTGACCCGCGCGCCGCCGCGGCCCCGGCTTCGGCGGCGGTCCATGCCCGATGGCCACGCCTCCCCGCATCGCGGTCCTCGGCGCCGGCTCCTGGGGCACGGCGCTGGCGATCCTGCTCGCGCGCAACGGCGCCACGGTGTCGCTTTGGGCGCGCGATGCGGCGCAGGCCGCGACGATGCAGGCCACGCGGCGCAACTCCCGCTACCTGCCCGACGCGGCGCTGCCCGACGGGCTTACGGTCGGCGGCGACCTGCCGGCCGCGGTCGCCGGCTGCGACCTGGTGCTCATCGTCACCCCCAGCCATGCCTTCGCCGAGGTGCTGGACGAACTGGCCGCGCACCAACCCGGGCCCGCCGGTGTGGCCTGGGCCACCAAGGGCTTCGATCCCGTTTCAGGCCGCTTCCTGCACGAGGTGGCCGCCGCGCGACTGCCCGCCGGCACGCCGCTGGCGGTGGTGACCGGACCGTCTTTCGCCCGCGAAGTCGCGGCCGGCCTGCCGACAGCGGTCACGGTGCATTCCGATGATCCAGTGTTCGCCGAGCGGGTGGCTGCGCTGCTGCATTGCCCGCACTTCCGCGCCTACACCGGCGGTGACGTGGTCGGCGCCGAACTGGGCGGGGCGATGAAGAACGTGCTGGCCGTGGCTACCGGCGTGGCTGACGGCATGCAGTTGGGACTCAACGCGCGCGCCGGCCTGATCACCCGCGGGCTGAACGAGATGCTGCGCCTGACGGCCGCGCTCGGCGGCCAGCCGGTCACCATCATGGGTCTTGCCGGCGTCGGCGACCTGGTGCTGACCTGTACCGGCGACTTGTCGCGCAACCGCCGGCTCGGGCTGGCGCTCGGCCGCGGCGTGCCGCTGCGCGAAGCGGTGGCGCAGATCGGCCAGGTGGTCGAGTCGGTCCAGACCGTGAACCAGGTGATGACGCTCGCCCGCCGCCACGGCGTGGAGCTGCCGATCAGCGAACAGGTGCAACGCGTCCTCGCCGAAGAGATCACCCCGGCCGAGGGGCTGCGCTCCCTGCTCGCGCGCGAGATGAAGCCGGAGTACCCGGAAACCCTCCTGCCGTGAGCCTTGCGGCCTCGCCGCGCTTGCGCTTGACTGGCTGCATGGTTCCGCTTCCCGCCTGGAAACGCGCCGTCCTCAAGGTCGGCAGCAACCTGATCGCGCCCGAGGGGCGTCGCCTGTCGACGCGACACCTGCTCGGCATCGCGCGCTTCGTGGCCGATGCGCGCGCGGCCGGCCGCGAGGTGGTGCTGGTGTCCTCCGGTGCGGTGGCCGCCGGACGCGCTCTGCTCGGCGGTGGCGAGGCGATCGGCATTCCGGCCAAACAGGCGCTGGCCGCGCTCGGCCAGCCCCGCATGCTGGAGGCCTGGGCGCGATTGTTCGACTTCCCGTGCGCGCAGGTCCTGCTCGGCTACGACGACCTCCAGAACCGCCGGCGCTTCGTCAACGCCAAGAACACCCTGCGTGAACTGCTGCGCCTCGGCGCGCTGCCGATCGTCAACGAGAACGACTCGGTGGCGGTGGATGAGCTGCGCCTCGGCGACAACGACAACCTCGCCGCGCACGTCGCGGTCCTGGTCGAAGCCGACCTGCTGCTGATCCTGTCCGACATCGACGGCCTGTACGACGCCGACCCGCGCACGCGGCCGGACGCGCGCCTGCTGCCGCGGGTGGCGGCGGTCGACGACGCGGTGCTGGCGCTGGCCGGCGGGACCGGTTCCGCGGTCGGCACCGGCGGGATGCGAACCAAGCTGGAGGCGGCGCAGAAGGCCGGCGCGCGCGGCATCGCCACCGTCGTCGCGAACGGCCGCAGCGCGCCGGCGCTGGAGGCGCTCTCGCGCGGCGATTGCCCGGGCACGCTCTTCGAGCCCGCCGCCAGCCGCGGCGGCGCGAAGGACCACTGGATGCGACATGCGCTCGCCAGCCAGGGACGGATCGTGGTCGACGCGGGCGCTGCGCGGGCCCTGCGCGAGCGCGGCGCCTCGCTGCTGCCGGCCGGCGTGGTGGCGGTGGACGGCGCGTTCCGCGCCGGCGACGCGGTCGAGATTGTCGAGCGCGAGGGCGCGCCGCTGGCCAAGGGCATCGCGCAGTACGACGCGGGCGAACTCAAGCGCATCGCCGGGCGCTCGAGTTCGGCGATCGCCGCGGTGCTGGGCTACCAAGGGCCCGAGACCGCGGTCCACCGCGACGACCTGGTGTTGCTGTGAGCCACCCGCAGGCCGATCTGTTGCGCCGCGCGGCCGAGGACGCGCTCGCCGTTTCGCGACGGCTGGCCGTACTCGACGGGGCGGCGCGCGAAGCGCTGCTGACGTCGATCGCGGGCGCCCTGGAATCCCAAGCCGCCGGCATACTCGCCGCGAACGCCGAGGACGTCACAGCCGCGCGCGAGGCCGGTTTATCGGACGCGCTCGTTGATCGCTTGCGGCTGGATCCGGCGCGGCTCACCGGCATCGTGCGCGCGGTGCGCGAGGTGGCGGCACTGCCCGACCCGCTCGGCGGTGTCGAGTGGCGGGCGCCGCGCGCCGACGGCCTCGAGATCGGGCGCCTGCGCGTGCCGCTGGGCGTGGTGGCGATGATCTACGAATCGCGGCCCAACGTGACGGTCGACGCCGCCGTGCTGTGCCTGAAGTCTGGCAACGCCGCGCTGCTGCGTGGTGGCTCCGAGGCGCGGCGCAGCAATGCGGCGCTGGCCGCGGCGATCGCGCAGGGCCTTGCCGCGCACGGCCTGCCGGCCGCCTGCGCCGCCCTGGTGCCGGTGCCGGACCGCGCCGCGATCGCCGAACTGCTGCGCCACGACGACTGCATAGCGCTGGCCATCCCGCGCGGCGGCGAAGGCCTGATCCGCCACGTGGCCGAGGTCAGCCGCGTGCCCGTGATCCGCCACTACAAGGGCGTGTGCCACCTCTTCGTCGACCGCGATGCCGACCTCGACCAGGCGCTGGCGCTGCTGATCGACGGCAAATGCGCGCGCCCTTCGGCGTGCAACGCGCTGGAGACGCTGCTGGTCGATGCGCCCGTTGCGGGCGACTTCCTGCCCCGCGCGCACGCCGCGCTGACGGCGCGCGGTGTGCGCCTGCGCGCCGACGCGCGGTCGCTGCCGCTGCTGCCGCGCGCCGAGCCTGCGACCGAGGCCGACTGGGACGCGGAGTATCTCGATCTGGTGCTGGCGGTGAAGGTCGTCGACGGACTCGACGCCGCGCTCGCCCACATCGCCCGCCACGGCTCGCTGCACACCGAGGCGATCGCGACCCGTAATGCAGCGCGCGCGCAGCGCTTCCTGCGCGAGGTCGACGCGTCCGCGGTGATGGTCAACGCATCCACCCGCTTCAACGACGGCAGCGAGCTCGGCCTGGGCGCCGAGATCGGCATCAGCACCACCAAGCTGCACGCCTACGGCCCGATGGGGCTGGAGTCACTGACCACCTGCAAGTGGGTGGTGCGCGGCGCCGGCCACGTTCGTGCAGCCCCGGGCAGTTGCTGACGGTGCGGCTTCGCAGCCTCAGTCGAGCCGCAGCAGGCCGTACTTGAGGATGCAGTAAAGCGCGCGCACGCCGTCCTTCCAGCCGATCTTCTTGCCTTCGGCGTAGGTGCGGCCGGAGTAGGAGATGCCGACCTCGTACACCCGGATGTCGGGAATGCGCGCCAGCTTGAGCGTGACCTCCGGTTCGAAGCCGAATCGGTCTTCGGACAGCCTGATGTTCCGGATGATTTCGCGGCGGAAGACCTTGTAGCAGGTCTCCATGTCGGACACGTTGAGGTTGCTGAAGACGTTGGTCGCTACGGTGAGGAACTGGTTGGCGACGTAGTGCCAGAAGTACAGAACGCGACGCGTCTCGCCGCTGACGAAGCGACTGCCGAACACCACGTCGGCCTTGCCCGCGCGGATCGGCGCCAGCAGGCGCGGGTACTCGCGCGGGTCGTACTCGAGGTCGGCGTCCTGCACCATCACGCAGTCGCCGCGCGCG